>JAEWKR010000061.1 GCA_023457715.1 Verrucomicrobiota bacterium | reverse complement strand
GGAAAATCATCACTTCCGCGCAGGCACAAAACAGTGAGCGGGACCACGGACGGGCTGCATTCGCGTTTCCTCTCCTATTCGTGTTCATTCGTGTGCATTCGTGGTTAATCCGTCTGCATGGTTCCGGCTAAAGCTTACAGCCTACCGCCTATCGCTTCCCGTTAAGGTTGGGCGCTGCGCTCGTAGGTTGCCTCGAACTCCTCGACGAACTCGGCGAACATCTTCGCGCGGTCGCGCTCGCCGGCCGCGGTGAAGTGATTCACCAGATTGCGGCAGCTGCGACACAGGACCTCGCGGACCGGAGTCGGCGCCAGATCGCTCGCCTTCGGGATGATGTTGTTGGCGCGCAGGAGCTCGAAGATCTCGTCGGCATCGCGGAAGACGCCGCGGTCGAACGCATCGATGAAGAAAGGCAGGTCATCGCCAAAGCAGCCGACGATGAAATGGCCGGGCAGGCCCACCGGTTCGAGTTCCAGACCGAGCCGTTCGGCGACGAGCAGGTACACGACGCTCAGCGAAATCGGAATGCCCGTGCGGCGCTTCAGCACCTGGTCGATGAAGCTGTTGCGCGGATCGGTGTAGTGCTCGACGTTGCCGTGGAAGCCCCACTCATGGAAGAGCACGCGGTTGAGCACGCGGCACTTTTCGCGCAGGGAGGACGGCTCGACGATCAGCTCGCGGCAACGCTCCGCGATGGCCTCGAGTTCACGGCAGCATTCGCCGGTGTCGAGGCGCGGTTCCATGGTGCGCGCCAGCATGAGGACGCCGGTTTCCAGCTCGTAGTTCTGCGACCGGATGAAGCCGCGGAATTCCGCGACCGGATCGGTGAACTTCAGCTCATCGAGAAACCAGGCGGCGTGGCGCGCGAGAATGCGATTCGAACCCTGGGCGACGGTCTGCAGGAAAGGAGCCGCGGCGCCGCCAAGTTTCGTAAAATGGGACAACAGGGCGCGACGGACGGAAGTGCTCGGATCGTCGAGCAGATTCCGGAGAGCCTCTTGCTCCGCTGCGCTTAGTTTTTCGATTTCCACGGGGAGCAGCGGAGAATTGTTTGAGACGGTGCGCAACTGGGAAACCAGCTCGCAATGCAGATAAAGTTGTTGAAGTGGGAGAGCGAAAACCTGCGCGCTCGTAGGACGGAATCGGACAGAAAATTGGCCGATTTAGGAGAAAGATTCCGCAACGCGGTAAGTACTGACGCGATGCGTGTCTTAACGCAGAAGGAAATCTGTCGGAGAGCCCCAGGGCGGCTGCGTTCGAGAGAACGAGGCTGGGGGGCGTCGAGACCCTTGCTCGTTCCGGGAAAGCCACGGAAGGGGAATCCGGGCGCGTGGCTTCGTTCGAGAAATGGAGCCTACGGGGTCCGGCTGCCATACAGGGCGGTCCCGACGCGCACCATCGTGCTGCCGGCGGCGATGGCGATGGCAAGGTCGCCCGTCATGCCCATGGAGAGTTCCGGCAGCGGAGTCCCGAAGCGGGTGGCGAGGTCGTCACGCAGCGTGCGCAGGTTGCCGAAGGTGCGGCGCGCGTGCTCTGCCATCTCCTCCGGCGTGGCGCCGAGCGGGGCAATTGTCATGAGGCCCTCGACCTTCAGGTGGGGTTTTGCCAGGGCGAGCTCCAGCAGCCGCGGCGCGTCCGCGAGGTCGGCGCCGAATTTGGCCGGATCGTTGCCGGCGTTGATCTGGAGCAGGATCGCGAGGGTCCTGCCGTTCTCGCCGGCGGCACGGTCCAGCTGGTTCAGAAGCTTCTCGCTGTCCACGCTCTGCACCCGGTCAAACGTCTGGGCGGCCAGCCTGGCCTTGTTGGACTGCAGATGGCCGATCAGTTCCCAGCGCACCGCCGCCTGCGTCTGGCTGCGCTTTTCGACTGCTTCCTGCACGCGGTTCTCGCCGACGGCGGAGAGCCCGAAGCGCGCGGCGTACTCCACCGCAAGCGCCGGGTGCGTCTTCGTGACCGCCAGCAGCTGCACTTCTGAGGGTATTCTGCCAATTTCTGCACATGCTTTGGCAATAGTGGCGCGGACGTTTTCCGCGCGTTTGGCAAACTGGTCGTAGTCAATCAGGAGGGCTGAAGCGGAGCTCACAGTTAGAGTTTCTACTTGGACGGATACGCTTTCGGGTCAGCTTCTCCATCGGGGAATACAACGCCAGCTAATCATGCAGATCGAAAACTTCAAAATCTTCGCTGATCTCGTCGAGACCAAGAGCTTCTCAAAGTCGGCGAAGCTGAATGGCATCACCCAGTCGGCGGTGAGCCAGCAGGCGCGGGCGATGGAACGCCATTTCAAGACGCTCCTGATCGATCGCAGCCAGAAACAGTTTCAGCTCACGCGCGAGGGCCAGCGCGTTTATGAGTCGGCCAAGGAGATGCTGCATACCTACGAGAAGCTGCTCTCCGAACTGCAGGAGATGAAGAAGGTGATCAGCGGCACCATCCGCATCTCGACCATCTACTCGATCGGCCTCCATGAGCTGCCGCCGTTCATCAAGAAATTCCTGCACGACTACCCCTCCGTCAACGTGCGTGTGGAATACCGCCGCTCGAATCTCGTGTACGAGGACATCCTGCACAACTCGGTGGATTTCGGGCTGGTGGCGTTTCCCGTGAAGCAGCGACAGATCGAGGTGCTTCCTTTCCGCAACGATCACCTGGTGCTGATCACGCATCCGCAGCATCCGATCGCCAAGCGCGGGGAGATTGAGGTGAAGGATCTCGCCACCCAGAAATTCATCGGCTTTGACCCGGATATCCCGACCCGCAAGGCGATCGACCAGATTTTCCGCGAGAACAAGCTGGAACTCGAACCGGTGATGGAGTTCGACAACATCGAGACGGTGAAGCGGGCGGTGGAAATCGACCACGGCATCGCGATTGTGCCGCAGGCGACGGTGCAGCAGGAGCAGAAGCAGGGAACGCTCGCGGTGCTCCCCTTCAAGGATCGTCAGTTCACGCGCCCCCTCGCCATTCTGCACCGCAAGGGTCGGGTGCTGACGCCCGCGATGAAAAAGTTCATCGAAACGCTCGGCCTCGATCTGCCCGAGCAGAAGGTGGCGTGAGAAAGGGAAAGGGGGGAAGGTGACTGAGTGCCCCACTCTCACTTTCACTTTCCCTTTCACCTTCCCTTTCCTTCCCGTCCCTTTCCTCATTTGCGTGGCGCGCGGAACTCATCTACGTTCCGCGTCATGAAGTCCTCAGCCCTGCTGGTTTGCGCACTTTCCCTGGTTGCCGTCGCGTGCTCGAAGGAGCCGGCCGGCGTGAGCGCCGACGCCCATGCGTCGGCCGCTGCGGCCTCGACCGCCAGCGAGGGCGCGGCGATTCCGAAAGCAGGGGCAGGCACGGCATCGACGACCGGCGCCACCGCCGCCACCGGGGCGGGAGCAGGCCTGGCCGCGTTGCCGGTTCTCGGGCCGGCCCCGTCCTGGACCTTGCGCAACCTCGAGGGCAAGGAGGTCAGCTTTGCCGATTTCAAGGGCAAGGTCGTCGTCGTGGATTTTTGGGCGACCTGGTGTCCTCCCTGCCGGGCCGAAATCCCGGGCTACGTGGACATGGTCCGGAAGTACGGAGATCAACTTGTGATCGTCGGCGTCTCGCTCGACAAGGCCGCACCGAAGGTCGTGCAGGACTTCGCGAAGAAATTCCAGATCAACTATCCCATCGTGATGGGTGACAATGCCATCCAGACGGCGTTTGGCGGCATCGAGGCGATTCCAACCACCTTCCTCATCGATCAGGAAGGCCGGATCCGGGACAAGAAGGTCGGCGCGGAGGAATCCGAGAGCTACGAAAAGAAGATCGCCGCGCTGTTGAAAGGCTGAGGCGCACCCATTTCGGCCACAGGGTTCACTGAACTCCGTGGCGGAACCGGCGGACCTACTCGATCAACCCGAGTCCGAGCCGCAGCCAGAGTGGGATGACCACGATGCCGAAGGCGGTGGTCACAAGGACGATCTGCACGGCGGTGCGCGGGTGCCCGCCGTAGAGCCGCGCCATCAGGATTGGAATCACCGCGGCAGGCATGGCGGCCTGCACGACGAGGACGCGTTTGAATTCGACGGACGCCGGCAGGAAACGCGCGAGCAGCAGCAGTCCGATGGGCAGCAGCAGCAGGCGCAGGGCGAGGGCTGCCAGGCTGACGCGGATCGTGAACAACTCGCGCGGCGCGTGGAGGTAGTTCGCGAGGTTGACGCCGGTCATCACGAGCCCGAGCGGGATGGCGCATACGGCGAGGCTGTGCAGGGTGGCGGTGGCGAGACGAGGGAGTTGGGCCCCCAGCCCCGTGAGATTGGCGGCGATGGCAAGAATCAACGACACGACGATCGGGCTGACCAGGTGTCGCCAGCCTTCGCGGAGCGATTTTCCGCTGAGCACCAGGAGCCCGACGGTCCAGAGCGCCGCTTCCACGCCCACATTGTGGACAAGGAGAATTCCCTGGCTCTGAGCGCCCCAGATGCCGGCCATGATGGGCAGGGGCAGGTACCCATAATTGGCGGTGCCGGCGGAGAGGGCGAACGTGCGCATCCCGGTGCCGGCCTCGAGCCCGATGCCGCGCGCCAGCAGGAGTCCGGCCCGAATGCTCAGCCACGTCACCGCGAAGCCGACCAGCGGCGGGAGCAGAAGGTTGCCGGGTTCGCGCAGGGCGTCGTTATTGGAGACCGATTCAAAGATCAGGCACGGATAGCACAGGTTGACGACGAGCTTGATCAGGCCCGTCTCGCCAGCGTCGTTCACCCACCCGAGTTTGCGCACGCCGACGCCAATGCCGATCAGCGCGAACACCGGCATCACCAGGAGCATCAGTTCCCAATACGTGGGCATGAGAGGAGGGTCGGAAAGGTGGGCGACGGCGCAAGCGCGGGATGGAAGAAGCGGGATGCAGGATCCATGGTACAGGATGCAGGATGAGAAACACGAAAGGGCTAGGGCTTTTGCATCCTGCATCCTGGATCCTGCATCGCCCTTCGCATCCCTCTTGCCTCCAGCCTCCGCCCCCGGTCACGTTCTGCCTCTCATGAGCACGAAAACGCGCGTCATTGTGGTGGGCGGAGGGGCCGCGGGCTTCTTCGGCGCCATCAGCGCGGCCGAGGCGCTGGGCGACGCCGGTGACGTGACGCTTTACGAGGCGACGGCGCACCCGCTGGCCAAGGTGCGCGTGTCGGGCGGAGGTCGCTGCAACGTGACGCATCACTGTTTCGAACCGCGCGACCTCGTGAAAAAGTATCCGCGCGGCGGGCGCGAACTGCTCGGGGCGTTTCACCGGTTTCAGCCGCGGGACATGATCGCGTGGCTGGCGGAACGGGGCGTCGAGACCAAGGCGGAAAACGATGGCCGCATGTTTCCGGTCACTGACGACTCCGCCACGATTGTGGACTGCCTCCGGCGACGCGCGGAAGAGACCGGGGTTCGGTTGATTCATCCGATGGCCATCCGGCAGGTGGAACGCGCGGGCAAGGGTGCGGATGCAGGGTTCTGGGTGACGCTGGCGGACGGCAGCGGCGTGCGTTGCGAAAGGTTACTGCTGTCGACCGGTGGCAATCGGTCGTCCGTGGGGTTCACGATCGCGGAGTCGCTGGGGCACACCATCGAGCCGCTGGTGCCGTCGCTCTTCACGTTTCACATCGACGATGCGCGGTTGATCGGACTTTCGGGGGTGTCCCTCGAGCAGGCCGTGGTGTCTGTCCCCGGGACGAAACTGAAGGAGTCGGGGCCCTTGCTGATCACGCATTGGGGGCTCAGTGGTCCTGCGATCCTGAAGCTGTCCGCCTGGGGTGCCCGCGAGTTGGCGCAGCGCAATTACGAGTTTCCGGTGCAGGTGAATCTCGCTCCGCCGCACACGCGCGACAGCCTGGTGCGGGAACTGGCCGGCGTGCGCGAAAAGAATCCCCGCAAGCAGATCACGACCTGGAGCCCGCTCGCCATGCCGCAGCGCCTGTGGGAGCGGTGGGTCACCGCCTCCGGCATCGGCGCGAACACGCCGTGGACCGGCATCGGCAATGCCGCACTGGGCCACCTGGCGGGTCTGATCACCGCCGCGGAGTTCAAGGTCGTCGGGAAAAGCCTGTTCAAGGATGAATTTGTGACCTGCGGCGGCGTGCGGCTGTCGGAGGTTGACTTCCGCACCATGGAAAGTCGCGTGTGCCCCGGGTTGTTTTTCGCCGGCGAGGTTCTGGACATCGACGGCGTGACGGGCGGCTTCAATTTCCAAGCCGCGTGGACGACCAGCTGGATTGCGGGCCAGGCGATGGGCGGGAAGCTCCAGGCGGACGGCTCGAAACGATAGGCTTTAGGCGAAAAAAAGGCCGCCGCGGGCTGCGAAACCGCGGCGGCTGTAACACCAACCCCTGACAAAATCAGGAAACGCGGTTCGCCCTGTAGGGGCGGCGATAGTACGCGATCCGGCACGCAAGACGCGGCGAACCGGGACAGGTTGCGGGAAAACTTTGGGCCCTTCGGGGCGACCTGCGAGGTGGGTCCGACCTTGCTCCGCGGGACCGGTGGATCACGTTTGCCCCGTGACTGATAGCGACCCAACGTTCGAACGTCTCACCCTCCTCGCCGCCGACGCGGTGGGTGGCACCTTTCGCACGCTGCCGGCGGCGATCCGCGGTCCGGCGCTTGGCGTCGCGGTGCATTACGAACGCCTGCCTTCGGCGGAGGTGATCGCCGAGGGTTTCCCTGCGGACATCCTGGGGCTGTTCAGCGGGGACGCGTACGGCACGGAACTGTCCCGAGATCTGCCGCAACCGCCGCAGATTCTGCTGTATCTCCAGAACCTGTGGGAGTTTGCGGAAAAGGACGTCTCGATTTTCGAAGAGGAGGTTCGCACCACGTATCTGCACGAACTCGGGCACTACTTTGGCTGGGATGAGGACGACGTCGCGGCGAGGGGGCTGGAATAACGGTTGGCCAGTGGTCTGGGCGGGTCCTGGCGGCTGGAGTCTACCCCGGGACGGCGCTTTGGGAACATCCGTCGCCCGGCAAGCTCCCATGACGGAGGACTCGAAACCCAAGAACCAAAACTCAAAGCTGGCCGGGCCGTGGGCGCTCCCAGACCAACCTAGACATTCGTGGGCGGTCCTGCCTAGATCCGTACTCCATTTCTCGAACCATGAAGAAGCTGCTGCTGTTGGTAGTTGGGCTCATTGCCGCGACCTGCTCGGGCGCCGAAACGCGCCAGAGTGCGATCGAGCGGATCGAGTCCTGCGAGGCCATCTTTCAGGAGTTCCAGGCCCGGCCTGAAACCGCCATTCCTGCCAATGTGCTCCAGCGCGCGAAAGCCCTGGTGATTCTGAACCAGTTCAAGGCCGGGTTTTTGTTCGGCGTGAAGGACGGTTACGGCGTGATTGTGGCGCGGCGGCCGGATGGTTCGTGGAGCGTTCCGGTGTTGATCCGGGCGGGCGAGGCCAGTTTCGGGCTCCAGGTTGGCGCGAACGCCGTGGAAAGCATCTACGTCATCACCGACGAGGCGATCCCGCGGGCACTATTCAAGGGCGGGCGGTTCAACCTGGGCGCGGACGCCAAGGCGGTCGCCGGTCCCAAGGCGGCGTCCAAGGAGCGGTACAACGAGGAGATCCTCAAGACGCCGATCCTCGCGTACACGCGTTCGGTCGGCCTCTTTGCGGGTGCGACGGTGAAAGCCGGCCACATTTCGCGCGACGACCGGATCAATCACATGCTGTACCACACCCGGTTCGCGATGCCGGAGCTGTTGTACGGCGATTTTGTGCAGCCGGTGCCCGAGGTGCTTCCGTTGATGCGCCTCATCCAGCGCAGCGCGCCGTAACGGAGCCGGGATTGCCGGTCCCGCCGTCAGGTTTGCGCACGCAGTCGCCCGAGCAGGTCCGCCAGTTCGGCGACGACGGTTTCCGCCACGCGCCGCTGCACCTCGATCCGGGTCAGGCCCGGGCACTCGACGCGACCCTCCGCGAGCGCCACGCCGCCGTGCCTGGGGTATGCAATCGCCCAATACGCGAAGGGCGCGGCGACTCCATCGGCCGGGGAGCGTTCCGCGTAGCCCGTGGTTGCCGCCCCTACGGCGCTGCCGAAGAGCGTGCGGACGCCGCGCGCCATTTCCTCGGCCACCCTGGGGGACACGGAATTTACCGCACCGGCATGCTCCCGGTCGACCCCGAGGTGCCTTGCCTTCTGCGCGAGCGAGTAGGTCGTGATTCCGCCCAGGAAGTAGGCTGATGCCCCCGGTTCGGCGCCGATGAGGGCCTGAAGTTGGCCGCACGTCAGGCTCTCTGCCACCGCCAGCGTCAACTTCGGCTCGGCGAGCAGGAGGTCCTTCAACGTGCGCATGGGGGTAGTTTCCGCATGACGCTTCAACTCTCAATCCTTACCGATCGGGGGCCGCGCGGGGTCCGCGGAGAGCGCAGAGGCTTAATGCGGGTAGCCGGTCGGGGGCGCTTCAGGCGATCTCCAGGCCCACCGGGCAGTGGTCGCTGCCCATCACCTCGGGTGAGATCCAGGCGCGTTTCAGCCGGGGCTTAAGGCCCGCCGAGGCGACAAAGTAGTCGACCCGCCACCCGATGTTCCGGGCGCGGCAGTTCATCATCTGGGACCACCACGTGTAGTGGCCGGGCCCGGGCTCGAATTCCCGGAACGTATCCACGAATCCACCGGCCAGCAGCTTGGAGAAATTTGCGCGTTCTTCCTCGGTGAATCCGGCGTTGCGCCGGTTCGTTTTCGGATTGGCCAGGTCGATCTCGGTGTGGGCGACGTTGAGGTCACCGCAGAAGAGGACGGGCTTCTTTTTCTCCAGCTTCTTGAGGTGGTTCAGGAACACCGGGTCCCATTCCTTCACCCGATAGTCGAGCCGGGTGAGCCCCCGTTGGGAGTTGGGCTGATAGACGTTGAGGAGATAAAAATCGGGAAACTCCGTGTTCAGGACGCGGCCTTCCATATCGTGGTCCTTGAGTCCGATGCCGAGGGTGACTTTGAGCGGTTCGATCCGGGTGAACGTCACCACGCCGCTGTACCCCTTTTTCACCGCCGGGTTCCAGAACGCCTTGTAGCCATGTGGCCAGACCACGTGTTGCACGTCCCCCGGGTGGCATTTCGCCTCCTGCAGACAGATGACGTCGGCCTTCGTCTTCTCCATGAAATCGATCAGCCCCTTTTTGAGCACGGCTCGGACGCCGTTGACGTTCCACGACACAAATTTCATTCGCGAGCTGTAGCGCCCGAGCGGGCTGCCGTCTAGCTGGCTCTTTGTTGAGTCCGCCCGGGCCTCCCTAAGTCACGCGTTGCTCTTGCCGCCCCGATCCTCCGTCCCTTTCACTCTCACTTCCCTTTCCTGTGTTTACGCCTCTGCCACTTGGTCAGCGCATTCCGTCCAGCCCGCACGCGGTCTCCTGCAGCCTGCCGCGGATGCGCGACGTGCGTGGCTACGAGGAAAAGGATCCCGAAACGATGCGGCATCTGACGTCGGGGTATCCGCGTTTCGTGGTGCACCCGTTCGCGCGGCAGCTGGGCGCGCATCTGATTCAGTCCCGCCCGGCGCTGGCCGGCCGGACCGTCTGGCTGACCAGTTCCCGGCGGATGGCGGCCACGCTCGCCGGCGTGCTGGGTGAAGCGTCGGGGGCGGGCGCGTTTTCGGATGACGGTGTCCACGGCGTCTCGCATCCGGCCGGAGACAAGGACGCGGCGGCAAAGGCCAAGCTCCTGCTCCAGAACATCGGCGGCTTCCTCTCGTCGCGCGAGGCGGAGGACCAGCTGCGGCAGCGCGGCCTCGTTCCCGCGCTGTATCCAGAACAAACCTTCGAGGGCGATGCCGCGGCGGAAGTCCGCCGGGTACTGCGCACGGCGCTCCCAGGCTGCGCCGATCGCGATCTCCTGCTCGGCAACTCCGGCATGAACGCCATGTACGCCGCGTTCTGCGCCTCGGCCGAAATTCAGGCGGCGCGGGGCCGCACGATCTGGCTGCAACTCGGCTGGCTGTACCTCGATACCATCTGTGTGTTGAAGCGTTTCACCAGCAGCCCGGGGGATTACGTGTATATCCGGGATGCGTTGGATTTCGGCGCGATCGAACGGATCTTCGCGAAGTTTGGGCCGAGGATCGCCGGCATCGTGGCGGAACTCCCGACCAATCCCCTGATCCAGACGCCGGACATCCCGGCGCTCGGCACGCTCTGCCGGCGGCACGGGTCCCACCTCCTCATCGATCCCTCGGTCACCTCGCTGTTCAGTGTCGATGTGCTGGCCCATTGCGACGCCGTGGTGAGCAGCCTGACGAAATACACCGCGAGCGACGGCGACCTGACGGCCGGGGTGATCGCGATCAATCCCGCCGCGCCGGATGCTGACGAGCTGCGTCGTCGGGCGGGGACGGAGATCGACGGATTGTATTGGCGGGACCTGGCCCGACTGGCCTCGCAGATTGGCGAGACCGCAGGCGTGCTGGCGCGGATCAACGCGAATGCCGCGAAGGTGGCCGCGTTTCTCGAGCAGCACCCGAAGGTCAGGGACGTTTACTGGGCCCTCAGCCCCTCCTCACGCGCCAACTACCAGGCAATTGCGCGACAGCCGGACGCCACCGGGGGGATGATCTCGTTCACCCTGCGCGGGCCGATGGAGCCGATGTATGACGCGCTCCGACTGCCCAAGGGCCCCAGTTTTGGCATGAAGACGACCCTGATCTGTCCCTTCATGTACCTCGCGCACTACGACCTCGTGACGACCCCGGCGGGCGTCGCCGAGCTCGCCGCCAGCCGGCTCGATCCCGATCTCCTGCGCCTTTGCGTAGGCACGGAGCCCGCCGAGGAGATCATCGCCGCGCTCGACGAGGCACTTGGATAGGGACGCGGCAGGAAAGACGTGAAGCGCCCGCAACGGCCGGAAGAATTGGGAGCGGTCGAAAGGGACAGACACGAGAAAAGGTCGAAAGGGACAGACACGGCCAACGAGGGACGGACATAGGAACGCGCACCAGAGGGACAGACACGCCCCCGAGAGGGACAGGTACGGTCGGCCCGGAAGATAACCGGGTACAGCGGCAAAAAGAGTTGACGTGTGGTAAACATCCTTTGTCATAGGTCCATGCGCAGAGCACGAATCAGAGCGGCCGTCGAAGGCGGTCTCGGAGTTTATCACCTGATCAGTCGGACGGTGAATGGTGAGTGGTTCATCGATGAGCCGGCGAAGAGGGCTTTTCGCAACATCATGTGGCAGGTGGCCGACTTTGCGGGGCTCGAGATTCTGACCTACGTGGTTCTCTCGAACCACTTCCATATTCTGGTGCGGTTGCCGGAGAACCTGGAGGTGAGTGACGAGGAACTGTTGCGCCGTTACGAGGTGCTGTATCCCCATCCGACGAAGTACCAGCAGGCCAAGTTGGACGTGATGCGAAAGCACCTGGCCGAGAATACGCCCGAAGGGCAGGCGTGGCGGAAGCGGCAGTTGGCGCTCATGCACGACATCTCGCCATTCATGAAGCTGGTGAAGGAACGCTTTTCGATCTACTACAACGCCCGCATGAAGCGTTTTGGCTCGGTCTGGGCGGATCGCTTCAAGAGTACCGTGGTGGATCCGACCGGCCGGTCGATCGAGACGATGGCCGCGTATATCGATCTCAACTGTGTGCGGGCCGGGATCGTACGGGATCCGAAGGATTATCCCTTCTGTGGCTATGCCGAGGCGGTAGGGGGGAATGAAAGAGCCCGCGCAGGCATCCGTGCAATCACCGGCGGAGAGTGGGTCCATGCGCAAGCACAGTATCGTCTCCTGGTGTTCACGTCCGGTGGCGCGGAGAGGGAAGGCAAGGCCTCGATCGCCCTGGCCGACGTGCTAAAGGTGGTGGAAGCGGGCGGAAAGCTGCCGCTTCCGGTGATCCTGCGCTGCCGGATCAAGTATTTCAGCCAGGCGGCCGTGCTGGGCGGCACCGAGTTCGTCGAACGGCACGT
>JAEWKR010000060.1 GCA_023457715.1 Verrucomicrobiota bacterium | reverse complement strand
TCACCGGAGCGAAGAAAAACCACCCACGGAAGAAGACCCTTTCGTCTCTTAACCGAAGAAGATCGGCGGAAGAAAAGGTGGATTCTTATCCGCCATAAAACGACGAGTTCCTACCCGCCGCTCACAGCGGATGTACCCGTTCAGCTCCTTGGCAACGTTCAGGGCAAATGCGTTTACGTGCCCGTGTGGCGCTCATCTCGCGACCGAGGTTTTCGCGGCGACGCATGGGGACGTGTATTGGACTGCTCAACGGTTGATCGGGCTCTTTTCGCTGTTTGGCCTCGGGCAGGTGTATCTTAATACCTTGGAGTGGGAACCTTGGTCGTTGCTCGAGGAGGGCACGTTCTCAGATTCACAGGTTTCTGGACTTCCCGCCAAGCGGTACCGACTGGATGCAACTGACACTCCGACGCTCAGTCGTTTCTTCGAGGTTTATGTGCCGGTAGTAAGCGGCTTTGAACACCTCGGCGAAGGCCCGCCAGGTCGGAGCCTCCGTGTCGCCTTTCAGAAGTTCAAGGGCGCAATTCAAGCGAGCTGTACTACAGCCCAGTCGCTCGCGGACGCGATTGCCTCGCTGGAAGCCAGCTTACTGCTAGACCGAGAGCACGGTAAAATGACGAAGAAGCTGAGGCAAAGAACTGCCGCGCTCCTCAGTCATTTTGGCTTTCAAGACACGGATGTTAACCGGTGCGTTCAGGATGCGTACGAAGCACGCAGCCAGCACGTTCACGGTGGTACGGTGACTGTGCGGCAACCGGAACTAGATGCCCTCCGCTGGACGACATTGGACTACGCGAGAGTCGTGCTGCTGGTCCTCGCGCAAGTAGGCATTCCCAAAAGTGAGATGGTCCAACAGCTCGATGAGGGCACTCCAAGCGCCGTTCACGCACACCTGCGCAATGTCGAAGTCTGCTGGAAGCGATACTAGTGATTCGCTACGGGAAGGCAATCATCGCTGCCTACCGGAGTGATTCCGTTCGGCGCCCCCAAGCCGATACCGACAGGCACGGCAGCCAGCGGTAGAGCTAGACGGCTACCAACTCCGCGAGCTTGGCCGCGATGTCTTCCATCGACTCTTCTGCAGTATTCAGGCCGCTTCGTGAGCCGAGCAGGGGGCTGACTTCTCGGAGGGCCTCGTAGGTCGTTTCGTGCACGACGGGCACGAGACGTTCACGGGCGAGGAGTGCCGAAAGTTCTTTGTCTGCGATGCCTTCTGCAGGGAGGCGGCGAAGCAATGCAGGAGTGACCAGCACGATGCCGACCCGTGAGTTCGCCAACCCCTTGTCGATGGCGCGAAGCAATGGCACACCGAGACCAACGTCCTTTTCGCTGAACCAGACCTTTACACCGCGTGACTCCAGCAGATCGTGCAACTTCTTGGCTGCCCCTTGCCGGTCGTCCCATGCGTGACAAAGGAAGACATCCCGAAGGTCAGGCTGCTTCGCGAGGCTCTCGACGTTGGTGCGGACAGGTGTGAGAGCCCGAACCTCTTCGGGCGTATACCAAACAGCCGAGCCCGCTCGGGACCAACGCGGCCTTGCTGTCCGCCCGGACCGACCGCCGCTGCTTCCGCCGCCGCCGCTGCTCGATAGCGTCGAGTAAGATGGCGAGCTGTACGACCCATAGCTACTGTATCCGCTGTAGCTACTATACCCGCCATAGCGGCCTCGACAGGCAGGGCAAGCCGCTGCAGCACTTGCGGACCGATGGCCTTCGACTGGCGCTGTGCATCTAGGCATGCTGTTGAGGGTAGCCAAGGGGCTGTAACGATAGCAAATGGTAAGGACATCATGGCGGTGAACATCAATGCGCCAACTTTCGGCGTGAAGGAGCGCTGCTAGGTTGCGACTTTTGCGGCCGCTTTTGCGCGAGCAACGCTTCCCACGATGTGCTCTGGATACATCCAAGTACAGCGCCAGCCTCGCCATGGATCACACTACCGGCATCAACCTGCCCCGTCACCGCGCGGCGGATTGCTCGTCTCGGAATGCTTACCCGCGGGCAATGTCCATCGGCTATTCTGCATGACAACAGGATTCTGGGCATGTAGCAGTAACTCATGAGCAAAGGTGCGCAGATCGTCGGCGCAGTTGGGTTTCTTTCGGCCGTAGTATCCCTATTGGTCTTCGTCACAGGCAAACCCTACCTTCACGACTTTATCCGGCCCCCGATTTCTCAGCACCCGAAAGATGCAGTAGGGACTGCCATGGAGTTGGAGATCCCTCAAGGTAAGGCGATCACGCAGGAACTAGTTACGCCTCATCGGCGCATACCCTTCTTCGCCAAAGTGCAAGCATCGTCAGACTGGCAGCAGATTGTCGAAGTGCCACCGGGAACTTGGGACTTGAGCCTAACTGCCGTCGGTGAAGTCACCGCGTGCCCCGGCTGTCCATTAGTGAACGCGGATGGGCGACAGCGTGGCGTAAACGGTGTAGGGCGCGCCGATCAGCGTTTTTCGGCTCCAGGGCTCCATTCCTACAGCTTGGTAGGCCGCGTTGGCGGTGTACCTTTCCAGCTTGGCACCAAGAGTGCCGCCGTGCTGAGGGGCCCAGCCGTACTTCGGGTGCGTTTCAATGACTGCATCAGCTACGCCGACAATCGAGGAGAATTCCTGGTAGAGGGCGAATTGGTGACCCAATGACTCCAAACGTACTGTTGCAGCTTCCGCACTAGCGGAGCTGCGCCACAATGGGGACGGTGCCCCAAGGCCCCACGCTCTCTAGCTCGTATTCCGATTTCCAGTTCGTGAACGGCTGGCGGAAACGCGCAGATGACCGGCGCTGCGGTTGGAGAGGCAGCGCGACGACAACTCATCACCTTTGCGCATTTCGGTTCTGCGCGGCGTCCAAGACGACGGCTATCGTATGTATTATCGCCGCTCCGGCTCGCTGCGGTTCATTTCCGCGGCCCACTTCTGATACTGGTCGGCACACCGAGTGCATCGGTAATCCATGGCGGTCCGCTGAGGCTGCACCACGCACCCGCCAAGGACGAACCCCGGACCGCCCTTAAACGTCTCCCAAGCCTCGCCGTACGCCGGCATACCGTAGCGGATCGGCACCTCTTGGCGTTGCATTGCGATGTCGTGGACCGGGCAGATACGGGCATCGTAGACCATTCGTCCGCCGACCTGGACCGTCTCAAGCCGGTCCTCCCACGGGGAAACGTAACCCTCCACGCGCCAACCTGGCAGCAGGACATCGCGCGTTCGCCACAACGTGAACTCGGCCGCGCTCACACTGGAAAGCTGAGCCGCCAATTCTGGCCAGAGAAAGATACGGATGGACGGGTCCGTCTTGTCTGGTGAATCCAGCACGAGAATCTTGGCGTATTGCCCGTCTTCGATACGCGGCCTAGCCGTGATCGAATGGAATCGGTCGTCCCTTCGGAACGTGTATTTGCGCTCTGGCAGCCACGCGTCCACGTCGATGGGCAGCACTATCATCGCAACCAGGCTGAATCCTGCGATCACCTGCATGGTCCTCCTCCACGGGAGCGAGGACAGCGCCGCCGCCGAGAACGCCAGGATAACGCCCACCGCAAACAACACGGTCATGACCAACCCGAAATCAGTCGGCCATCCCCACGAGTTGAACGACAGCAGCGACCATTTCAGCCACAGTGCCGCTACACTGGCGGCGACCATCGCTGTGGCCACAACGAGTGAGCGAAATCGTGAAGGAGAGCCGAATGGCATTCGTTTTATGACGTTTACCCGAGCTCGTTCTTAGGTCGATCTCGTAGGAGCCCCACCCAGACCGCGCTTTTTTGCTCCTGTCGCAGCCACTCCTCCTAATAAGCCAGCATCATCCGCGTTTTGATTGTTGCCACCGGTACCGCATGACCCGCCCGTTTCCATCCTTCGGCAATGATATGCGAAGCGTCCTGCTTGGGACGCTCGCTGTGATCGTTGTGGCGGCCTGGGCAACGATCATGTTCGGATTTCCAGAAGGGCTCGTGCCGGTCGATCCTTCCCGAGCCTGGTTATTGCTGGCCGCGGCCCTTTGCGCTTTCCCTGCGGTGTTGGCGGCAAGGTTCAAGTGGGCAATCGTTCCCGGGACCCCAGCCGCCGCCGGCTTTGCCGCGATATGCGCTCTGAGCATTGTTTCACGGTACAGAGAACCGGAATATCCGTATGTGCTTGAGGCGTACACCACAGGAATGGCGGTGTTCGTTGCCCTTTGCGGGCTGGCGCCCCTGTGCATTCTTATCGGCATCGCCTACTCTCGTTTGGGCATGCGGAAGATGTGGGCCGCCGTCATTGCGCTCGCGATCTGGAGTGCGCCGGTGCTTGCCGTCGTGTCGGTAAACGTCGCTGATTACGTCACGTTCCGTGCCGCTTTGCGCCGCGTCCAAGGTCTGGGCGAACCGCAAATCATTGCGATGGCGCAGCGGGCCCGACAGGCGAAGGAGCCTCTACGATTTCGCGGCGGTGACCTGCCTGCTGAGTTTGCGCCGCTCCGACCGAAACAAGTGCACATCGCGCCGGGATACTCGTATACCCCGCTATACCGACGAGGAGACATGTACCTGGAGTTCGCGATCGAGACGAAAGACGAGCAGCAAACCGCTTACTTCTTCACGAATTGCGACGGCCCGCAAAAGGAGGTGATCCTGTGGCGGAATCCTCCTTCCATTCCTAAGTCCGGTCCCGAGCCAATCGTGAGATTGCGCCAATACTCGATGCATTGGTTCAGGGAATGGATCGTCCTCCCGGACCGAATCCTGGTGTTTGGTACCAAGGATGACGATCCGCGGGGTAGGGCCGCCGTCCTAGCGGAAGCCGCGCTTGAAACGTCCGAGCGCGACGAGATCGCGAAAGTCGTCACCGAAACGAAAGCCCGGATCGGTGGTCGAGCGTTCATGGCGCCGGTGTTCGATGGTTGGGCTGTCTTGCTTTCTTTCGGTGGCTCCGACGGTCCTGAGCCGGATGACATTCTCCTCCACAACGCCTGGACCGAGGAGGTGAGGCCACTCTTCGCCGCGGTTGGTGAACGGATGCCGCCCGAGTTCCAGTCGGACTTCGAGCGCCGAATTGAAGCAAACCGACAAGACGGGGATGAAGTGATCGTCGATGTCCGGCCCATATCGGAGATCCGCGACGAGCGTCCTCGTCTCCCCGTGTGGTGCGTGTGGCCTGCTCTCCTCCGACCTGAAGCCGGTTACGTCGCCGGCCGGGTCGGCACCACCCACGTCCCAGATCCACTCCGATACATCTACCGCGATGAGTGATTACCAGCAGCTCTGCGAACTGGCCGACCGCGAGATTCGGCTCGGCATCGCGGATGAGGCACTGATGCGCCGGGCACTGCAGCTCTCGGGCGGCGTGGTGGCGCAAGCACACCAGACGTACTGGCGATTGCGAGCGGACCAGCTTCAAGCAGAGATTGCGACGGCGGGAAACGACGGCCCAGTCGCTGAACTCATAGCAGACTTGGATGCGCAGGCAGACGCCATGCGTCGCCGAAAGGAACGGACGCGTTGGTTTTGGGCGCTGGCCTGCGTTGGAGCGCTACTCGGCGCGGTCGTGTTTCCCTGGATGGCAGCTTCGGTGTACCGCGACGGCGGCAGCGGTTTCTATGCGCTGGTCTTCTTGAGCGTGGCTTCCCTTGTTCTGGCGATCGTCGCACTCACCGCGTGTCGTTATCACACACAAACTGACTGACGGGGCCGACTTCACGCCGACTCATCGTCCGACTCCGCCGGTGATCGAACTCGACAGCAACCGGTAGACTCGCGATGGCCGCCGTCGCTCTTCGGCACCAGACACGGCGCGTTTAAGCCACCGGGCCATCGCGTACCAGAAGGTAGCGACACAGCGCGATTACACATCCAGCCGCAAACCCGGCCACATGCGCGACGAGATCTATTCCCGGAACCAGAACCCCAATCACGACATTGATGCCGAGAAAAAGGGCTGCGACTTTGATCAGCCCAGGATGCGCGGATCCGCGACTTCGGCGATTGGCGTACAGGTAAACTACCCCGTATCCGGCGAGCCCGAAGATCGCCGCTGATGCGCCGACGATCACGGTATCCGGGTGCCAAACCACGCTCACCGAGATTCCGATGAGTCCCGTCAGCACATAGACTGCGGCATACCACCACGCCCGCATAGCCTGCTCCAAGAGCGATCCAATCAGCACGAGCATGGCGAGGTTGTTGGCGACGTGCAGCAGGTTGGCATGCACGTACGACGCCGTGAAAAGCCGCCAAACTTCACCTTCCACGATGAGCGGCCGGTAGGCAGCTCCCCATGAAATAAGGTCCTTTCCCGACGTATGATCGAGCGCCACGTCCTGCGACGCCATGACCAGCCACACGGCGGCGTTAATGAACAGCAGAAGCGGTGTGACCATATAACCGGGGCGCGGAACCAGCAGCGACAGGCCCGCGCTCTTCTCCCGCCGCGCATCGCCGTCCTGCCATTCCCGCACGCGGCGAGGGTCCAGCTTCACGAGCATGACCACTCCACACCAGAGCGCAAAACCGACGGCGTAGGTCCCCAGCGCCCAAGGAAGGGATCGCCCCGTCCGATCCTCGAATCTGCCCGTGTGCGCTTTAAGGAGCGGCGCACTCGGCGCGGAGGCCTCCTGCAGCATCGACACGATCGTTCGTCGCGCGGCGGTATTTCCCTCGACAGAGAAGTATGTCACCCATCGGAAATCATCATCAGCCAATTTCCGCGCCGCTTCGGACCCAAGATCGTCTGCCGCTCTCTGTTTGGCGACTGAGTCAGAGCTGTTGTTGAGGCGCCGCTCGTACGTGAGCCCTAGCCAGACGGAGGGCCTCTGGCGCGCCGCTGGGGACACGGAGTCCACCAGCGGAACTGCGTACGTAACGACAATGTTGAAAGTCTCCGAATGCTTGCCGCTAACGGACGTCCGAAACGATCGAAGCGCGCCCTGCTTATTCGCAGCCCAAGTTGCGGCGGTCCAAAAGCGAGTCGCCGGCTGTTGGCCGATTTCGCTGATTCGCGCTACGCGGGTAAGCGACCCGACCGAATCTGCAACGAAGTGTTGGGAGATGATGCCGGGACACACGATGAGGATCCAAACCAACAAGGCCCCCGTGAACCACTCGCGGTACCACCGCAGCAGCTTGAGACGACGCCGCAGGAACCCGAGGATGACGACCCAGGGGAGGAACATTGGGAACCAAAGTTTCAGCACATCTTCAGGGAGCGGCGGCACAGAAAACCCTGCGATGAGCACCGCATGAAGCAGTGACAACCCTGCGAGAAAGCCGATGCTGACCAGCGCAGTCGGAAGAAGGATCGCTCTCCACTTGAATGCCGTCTTTTCCCGCCGGCTTAACCTAAGTGGTGACCGTCTCATTCGGGAGCTGTTGTCAACGTCGCTTGGCACAGAGAAAGGGTGCGGCAACGGTGGAGAGCCTGCTTGATGTGCACAAGCCCGGCTACTTGCGATGGCGGAAGCCCGCTAACTGGAGGCTGAGTATGGCGCCATACGGCTCGTTATGCTGACTGAGTCGGCGGTCCGTCGGCGGATGACTGCCGCTAAAGAGCGATAGACGCTGTTCTCCATCACGACAGAAACGCCTGAATTTCGGAACTCTCGAAAACGCCGAGTGCCTCGATCTCATTCCGTTTCTTGCGGAGGATGCTCATTGTTCTCCAGGTGCGGGTGCCTGTTGGAGCAATCCTTCGGGCACATAATCCACCGGGAGGGAGAGGCCGCGTAAGGGTCAGGCCGACAGGTGCTAGAAAAGGGGCGCATATCGACGAAAGCTCTAGCACCTATCGGCCTGACCCCGTGGCCGGACGCCCGCGGAAGGCTTCCTCCTGCGCGTGAAGCTTCGGAGGACACGACGGAGGGCGCCATGCTACCGGCCTGGCCCATTCTCGATTTGGCCGTTCTCTTCTTGGCACCTAGCGCGCTCAGTGGCGGCTTTCAGTAGCCCCACCACTTTGCCACGGCGGGCGACGATCCAATGAGCACTTCGAGTTCGGCGGGCATCGCATCCGCTGCCAGGGCATAGGCGGTCAGACGCAGGTGTCCCTCGAGCACGACGAGGCCGGCAGGGTGACGTTCGTGTGTCGGCCGAACGAGGATCAACGGAGGAAGGGTAGCCCCTTGGCGGATCTGTGCGGCGGCGGTGACGAACCGCTCGTTGCTCACGCCGAAAGGCTCCACCCCCGCGCGCACGCGCGCAGCGGCGTCCATCGGCAGACGCGTGCCGCCCGAGAGTTCGAGCCAATAACCCCAACGAATGTAGCGAACCCTGAGGAGTTCCTGCGCGCTGAGTGACCACCAGCCCCAACGAACGCCGCGGGTGGGAAACCCTGCCAGATAGCCGTCGACCCCTTTGCCATAGCCACGGTGCTGTGCCAAGAGGCGACGTCGCCGCCCATTCTCGGCACGACTGCGCAAGTCCGGCCGCGTAACGACCGTCTCTGGAAGCGCGGCGTCGGCAAGCAGCGCGCGGACCGCGGCACCGAACCGGGCAGACGCGATTTCTTGCTGCAGAAACGTCGCCACCATTTCAGAGCCAAGGCTGGAGCGTAGCCGACGCATGTCGCTAACCTGACCTCCCCGGCGCGTTCGCCGCACCCTGCGCCGCGAGATCCCGTCGTGGAACCCACCCACATAAGGCGTTCATCCGGTCAAAGGTTTCAGGCCGCTTCACTCCCGTCAAACGCGGGTCGGCGCCTTGATCCTCTGCCACCCGTCTGCTTCCTCCGTTACCACCTGTAAAACGGATTGAATGAGCGTCGCACTGACCGGTGCTGCGCCTCATGTCCGTTTCGAGGGACGCGGACGCCCATTGAGGCAGGAGGAATCCACTCGCCTCGATTGAAAGATTAACCCTGCTGGGCGGCAAAGACGCGGGGTCGAGCGCCGGAATTTACCAGAGCCGCCTAGCTGCGAACGCGTGCCCGGAACCGGATTTCAAGTACCGCTCAAAGGCCAGCGCTCGGGTTTTTGAATCGAAGGCCGTGTAACCTTTGAGACGCCACTCGACTCCGGCCGTCGATCGATTGCAGCCCGCGTTATGGTCCGCCACGCGCTGGCGCAGGTTCTCGGTGAACCCCACGTAACGGCGAAGGGAATCCGTCGTCGCGACTAGGCAGTACACGTAGTACATGCAAAGAAGAGTTGGCGAGTCGGCTGTCTTGCCAAGAAAGAACGCGCAAGCCCCTGCGTTCGAGGACGTCTGGGGTCCACCAACGCCATCCTACGCTGCTCCGCAGCTTCGGATGGCACGCCATCTAAGGCGAGGCGGCCCGGTAGATTGAGCGATGTTCGGCCCTCCTACGCCCAAACCGGCTGCGCCAAGACGGGCTACGGAGGGCGCCATCCTACGCTGCACCGCAGCATACCGGATGGCGTGCCATCCGAAGCTGCGGAGCAGCGTAGGATGGCGGGATGGACGGGACTCGAACCCGCGACCTTCTGCGTGACAGGCAGACGCTCTAACCAGCTGAGCTACCACCCCGTGAGACGGGAAAGGAGGCGGAACGTAGGTTTCGGGGAGGGTGAGTCAAGCGCGGTTTTTGACGATTTGTACCGAAACTCCGGGCCGACCTTTTTTCCCTCTGGATCAGACGTATCCGTCGCAGCCGGCCAGCCTGTTTGACCACCGATTGGCGATTCAATCGGGCGACCCCGCGGGCGGGTCGCGCCTTGGCACCCTGCGCCGACGTCCGCGGGTTGAAGGACGGCACCTTGCCACCGGGGCGTTTTGTGTCGCGCGCTGCAGGCGGAATCTCGTATTCGCCTCGGCGCATGCAGGTAATCCTTTCCTTGCTGGCGGTGCTCGGCGCCTTGGGCGTGGGGGTGGTGAGCCCGGGGCCGAGCTTTTTGCTGGTTGCGCGCACCGCGGTCGCGGGCACGCGGCGGGATGGACTCTGGGTTGCCGTGGGCATGGGGGTGGGGGGCGTGCTGTTCGCCGTCCTCGCGGTGGTCGGGCTCGGCGCCATGGTGGCCGCCGCGCCACGGCTGTATCTGCACTTCGCGGTTCGCCTGCGGCGGACGGGGTTATGGTTGAATGCTGTGCGGCTGCCAGCTTGCTGGCGCAGGTTGCAGGGTGCGTGAGCAAGCTCACGGCCGCACAGCACCACCGCTGCCTAACCCTTTTCGGACGCCGCAGTACCCCCCTCCTCACTCCGACACGAGCACGCGGTAGCGCCAGGCTTTCAGGTTGAGGGGGACGAGGGCGTCGAGCGTGACGGATTCTCCGGTAAAGGCGTCGCGCCATCTGCCCGCGAGCGCGGGATCGAAGAGATCGGCTTTCGCGTCCTTCGGCGTCAGGTTGAAGAGTCCGACGACCTTCTTGCCGGCGGCGGAACGCTCGACGGCGTAGAACGTCGCGTTGTCGGTCGTGTCGAGCCGGCGCATCGGCGCTCCCGTGTGCAGCGCGGGGTGCTCGCGACGGAGCTTCGTCATCACTTGATAGAGCTTCGTCGTCGGGTGCGTTTCCTTCGGCCAGACGATCGGGTCACGCTCGAAGAACTCGAGGCGGCGGTCGAGGCCGACTTCCTGGCCGTTGTAGATCATCGGCACCCCGTCGAGGAGGAACGTCAGCACGGCGAACGGCGCGTAACCCGCGCCCATGCGGTCGAACTCGGTGCCGGCCCAGCTGTTCTCGTCGTGCGAACTGGTGAACACCATCAGCGCGCCGCCGCGCGGGAAGTGGGCGCGGAACTTCGCGTAGGCTTCTCGCTCGGGGGCGGAAGCGGCGAGAACGAGCGACGGCAAGAGCAAGCCGGCGAGGAGGAGTCGGCGGGGGTTCAGCATAGCGGCGAAGCCTACGCGCGAAACGGCCCCAACCCAGCCCGACGATCGGGACGAACCCGGAAAAGTGCGGAGAAAACCTAGGGGCGGGGGCGCGGGCGGCGAGGGCTGGCGGCTGCGGACTCCTTGCTCACGCGCGCTTGCGGTCGCTTCCCCCCCCGGCCAATCCGGTGCCACAAAAAACACGAGAAAGCACGAGAACGGGTTGCGGGGCGCCGCCCTGAACCCTGAACGCTGAACCCTGAACGCTCAGCGTCCGCCGAAGAGTTGGGCCGTGAGCTCTTTGGCGACGGACGGTGCCGCAAATTGCAGCTGCCACCCGGCGGCGCTGTGGACCATGGGGAGCTCGACGTTGCGACCGTTCAGCAGCCGCACCTGCAGCACCGTGTGGTCGGCATCGACCGAACGCTGCTCCACCACCTCGAGGGCTCCGTGCCGACTGGCCACGTCGGCCACGTAGAGCGCGGCGAGTTTCTCGGGTGTGGCATACTTCGCCCGAAGCTCCGCCGGCTGTCGCTCGAGCGCAGCCTGCAGAGTGGCACGCGTTGCCCCTGAGACGGTGACTCCCTGCAGGAGCACGGCGTCGTCACCCTGGAGCGCGGCCCAGATGATCGTTTGCAGGGCATCGACCGGGGTGCCGAGCCCGGCGTTGACGCAGTGCTGCGTCAGCACGGGGCCGCGGGTGAGGTCGCGATTCAGGTTGAGCGCCGTGTCGCGCGCGCACTGCTCGGCCAGGAGGGCTCCATGCTGAGCCAGCGCCTGCCGTTCCAGCTCCGCGACCTCCGCTCGGGCCGCATCGAGACGTTCGGAGAGCCGGCGCGCGGCGGCGGGATCGCCCGCGGCCCCGCGCCGCCCCACCCCGCCC
>JAEWKR010000059.1 GCA_023457715.1 Verrucomicrobiota bacterium | reverse complement strand
GCCTTCTGCGGATCAGCGAGGCTAAATGGACCGCGGGCGGCCCGCCCGCCCTGGAGCCGCTCCTGCGCACCCCTGAATCTGGATACAATCCGAGGCGCCAACACGTTGGGGAAAACTCCGCCTTGTTTCATCGCCTGGTCCGAGTACGATCTCACGGCCGTGAACTCAACATGACGAGCGGGACACCTGGCACCACGCGCGCGCTACCCCATACGCTGATTTTACGGCGCCTTCTTCGCCTGCTGCGGTTTCGTGTCTGGATCCAGGAACACCTGCAGCCGACGGAATGGCAGGTCACCCTGATGTGGGCGGCGCTGGCCGGCTTTTTCGGTGCGCTGGCCTCGGTCGCTTTCACCCTCCTCACGGAGAACATCTACAACTGGTTCGGCGAACGCCGGCTCGGCATCGTGGGCTCGATCGAGCAACTGCCGTGGTGGGGGTGCCTGCTCGTGCCGGCGACCGGCGGCGTCCTCGCCGGCATCGTCCTCACCTTCGGCCAGCGGCTGACGAAGAACCAGAGTTCGACCGACTACATGGAGGCGATCGCCATCGGCAACGGCCGGATCCCCATCCGCGCCAGCCTCGTCAAAAGTACCGCGGCTTTGTTCTCCATCGGCTCGGGCGGCTCGATCGGGCGCGAAGGTCCCATGGTGCAGCTCGCCGCCGTCCTGGCTTCCGTGGTGGGACGGTGGCGGCAGTTCTCGCCGCCCCAACAGCGGCTGCTGGTGGCCTGCGGCGCGTCCGCCGGCATCGCCTCGGCCTACAACGCCCCGATCGCGGGCTCGTTCTTCGTCGCGGAGATCATCCTCGGCACGATTGCGATGGAAAGCCTGGGGCCCCTGGTGGTCTCCGCCGTCGTGGCGACCATGACCATGCGGGGGCTCACCGACGCCCACGTGTTGTACAAGGTCGCGCCGTTCCAGATGAACTCCCCGCTCGAAATGGTGCCCTACGTGGTGCTCGGGCTCGTCGCCGGGGTGCTCGCGCCGCTTTTCCTGCTGTCGCTCAAGCACGCCGAACAGTTCTTTGTCTCGCTGCGTTTGCCGTTGGTCGTCCGCCTCGCCTCGGGCGGTCTCGTGGTCGGTGCGATCGCCATCAATGTCCCGCAGGTGTGCGGCAACGGCTATTCCGTCATCGTCGAGATCCTCAATGGCTATCACGTGTGGACCGCGGTGCTGGGCATCTTCGCCTGCAAGTGGCTCGCGACGATGGCGTCGTTCGGCTCCGGCGCCCCCGGCGGTGTGTTCACCCCCTCCCTTTTCATGGGCGCGGGCTCCGGGCTGCTCTATGGCACCGTGCTCAAGCACATCTGGCCCGCCGCGGCGGCCAATCCGCAGGCGTTCGCGCTGGTCGGAATGGGCGCGTTTCTCTCGGCGGCCAGCCATGCTCCGGTGATGGCGGTCATCATGCTGTTCGAGATGACCCTGAGCTACGACATCATCCTGCCGCTGATGCTCTGCAGCGTCATCTCGTACTACACCGCCAAGGGGCTGGAGGGGTCTTCGCTGTACAGCGAGGTGCTCAAACGGAAGTCGGCGTCCGTGCCGGATCCAACGCTCGGCGAGTCCCGGGTGGCTGACATGATGCGCGTCGATCCGCCGACGCTGGCGCCGAATGCGCGCTTCGCCGACATCGCCCGGATGTTTTTGAACGTGCGGGTGAACAACCTCTACGTGGTGGACGAGACCCGTCGCTACCTGGGGGTGGTATCGCTCCACGATATCAAGCCGTATCTCGCCGAGCCCGACCTCGCACAGTTGGTCATTGCCCGCGACATTCTGCGCGAGGACTTTCCGCAGGTGGCTCCGGACCAGATTCTGCCCGATGCTCTCGGCAAGTTTCTCGGCATCCAGGCGGAGCGCCTGCCGGTGGTGGAGGCGGACGGGACGCTGCGCGGCAGTCTTGCGAAGGGCGACCTGCTCCTCGCCCTCGTCGAGCGACAGAAAAAGCCGGCGGAGGATCGTCGGTAACGCGGGGCAAAGCGCCGGCGCCGGCATCGCGCCCGGCGGCAATTCCACTGAAGTCCGGCCGCGAACGAGTCGTTATTGGCCCGATGGCGCGCATTCTCATCACCGATGACGAGGAACCGATCCGTGCTGCCTTGACGGCAGTGCTCGAGGCCGGAGGTCACGCGGTCGTGCAGGCCAGTTCCGCCCGCGAGGCGCTGCGGTTGCACCAGGAGGAGCCCGCCGATCTTGTGATCACGGACCTGGTGATGCGCGAAATGGATGGAACGGAACTCCTTCGCCGGTTGCGGGCGTCGGACCCTGGACTCCCCTTCATCGGCATGTCGGGCAACAAGCACGGGACCATGTACCTCAACATGGCCAAGATGATCGGCGCGGATTGCGTCCTGGAAAAGCCGATCGCGCCCGGCCGCCTGCTGGAAGCGGTCCAGACGGCATTAGGCGGTAGGCTGTAGGCGGTAGGCTGTAGGCGGTAAGCAATTGCCGCAAGAAGGCGCAGAAGGCGCAAGAAGGGGAGCGCTGATGGTAGCAGTCCGCGTCGGGGCCGTCCCCCAAACCTCGTCTCGCTGCGCTCCCCGCTACGTCCTGCAAATTTCAGTTGGCCGGATCGCGGAATCTGAAATCTGAAATTTGAAATCTGAAATCCCCGCGCAGCGGGGCCTGTGGTAGCGCGAGCGCTCCGTTTGGCGACGAGCGGTTATCAAGACCGTCGTCACCGAATCGTAACCAAGCGGGCGAAGGTTTTTTCGCGACGATCCGCGCTTGATCGTCAATATGTTGCCGCGTGTCTACGAAACCGAAGATCCTGGTGGTGGATGATGAGCCCGATGCGCTCGAGGTTCTGGGCTTCAAGTTGAAGGAGGCCGGCTACGCCCCCGTCTTCGCCACGGACGGCGCCCAGGCGCTCGACGTGGTGCGCAACGAGCGACCGGCCCTGATCGTGCTCGATCTCATGCTGCCGGAGGTGGACGGCCTGGAGGTCTGTCGCGTCCTCCGCCGAGAAGCGGCGACGGCCGACATTCCGATCGTGATGCTGACCGCACGGGCGGCGGAGATGGATCGGGTGGTCGGCTTGGAAATCGGTGCCGACGATTATGTGACGAAGCCGTTCAGCCCGCGCGAACTAGTCCTGCGGATCAAGAAGCTCCTTGGGCGCGCGGCCAGCGCCGGCGAGCCCGCCGCGGTCCTGCGTTTTGGCGATCTCACCATCGATGTGCCCCGGCATGAAGTCCGCGTGGGCGCCGATCCCGTCGCGCTGACCGCCACCGAATTCAAGCTGCTGCATCTGCTGGCCCAGCGCCGCGGTCGCGTGCAGTCGCGCGACCGGCTGCTGCAGGACGTCTGGGGGTACGACAACCCAATCGATAGCCGCACCGTGGACACGCATATGCGCCGCCTGCGGGAAAAGCTGGGCGCCTGTGCCGAGAAACTGGAGACGATCCGCGGGGTGGGGTATCGCTTCGTCGCGGAAGGGTGACCGCTGGGAGGAGGGGGAGTTGAACCCGCCAGCGGACGCTGAAGCCGCGCACTCTCAGCACACTTGCGGTGGCCGGAGTTCCCGCGTAATCCACGCCCACCACCCGTGTTCTTCACCCTTGCCCTCGTTCTAGCGCTGGGCGTCGCCCTTTTCGTCATCCGCCGTCAGGTGCGTGCGCTGACCGTGGCGGAGCAGCGCCGCGTCGCGGACCTCGCGGCGCAGCGGGAAACGTTCGAAGATGCGCGGTTGCGTGACCAGGCGCGAATGGACGCGCTGCTCGACGCCATGATCGAGGGACTCGTCGTCATCGATGCCGCGCGGCGCATCGTCCTCGCCAATCGGGCGGCCGAGAAGCTGTTTCACTTTTCGCGCATGATGGCGGGCGGTTCCCTGCTGGAGGCGGTGCGTCATCACGAAGTGGCGACGCTGGCCCGTCGTGCCGTGGTCGAGGATGCCCCGATCGAGCACGAGGTCCGCGTCGAGGGCCCGGAGGCCCGCATTCTCCAGGTCAGCGCCGTCGCGCTCCGCGATCGCGACGGCTCCCGCAACGGCGCCATCCTGGTCTTCCACGACGTCACGCGCCTGCGCCAGCTGGAATCCGTGCGCCAGGATTTCGTCGCCAACGTGAGCCACGAATTGCGGACCCCGCTGTCGCTCATCCGCAGCGCGGCCGAGACGCTGCTGGACGGGGCGAAGGACGATCCGGCCGTCGCGCCGCGCTTCCTCCAGATGATCGACACGCATGTCTCCCGACTGACCGTGCTGATCGACGACCTGCTGCTGCTCGCTCGGCTCGATTCGGGTCATGTGCAACTCGACCTGACGCGTCTGGCGGTGCGGTCCGCGGTGCAGGAGGCGATCGACGACGCCGCACCCGTGGCGCAGGGCCGGCAGGTCCGGTTGGAAAACACCGTCGCTCCGGGGCTGGAGGCGCAGGCCGACCCTGCGCGTCTGCGTCAGGTGCTCGGCAACCTGATCGAGAATGCGCTGAAATACGGAAAGCCGGCCGGCACGATCACCCTCGGCGCCCGGGCGATCAGCAGCCTGATGGTGGAGGTGTGGGTGCGCGACGATGGTCCCGGCATTCCGTTGGAAGCGCAGAGCCGGATCTTCGAGCGCTTCTTCCGCCTGGATAAGGGACGGTCACGGGAGCAGGGCGGCACCGGGCTTGGCCTGGCGATCGTGAAGAACGTGGTCCAGGCCCACGGCGGCGACGTCCGCGTGGAGAGCTCCCCCGGCCACGGCGCGACGTTCCGCTTCACGCTGCCCGCGGCCTGAGAGCCGCGTGATATCAGATTTCAAATTTCAGATTTCAGAACGGCAGGCTCGGGTACGTTGTGCGTCGCAAACCTTCCGCCTAAAGGCGGTACAACGTACTCAAACGGCAGGCTTGGGTATGTTGTCCCGCCTTTAGGCGGAATCCCTTGGTCGGAGCGCGTCGCAAACCTTCCGCTTGAAGGCGCGACAACGTACGCAATCCATGGCCTGGGACTGCTCTGGAATCTGAAATCTGAAATTACCGGCTCCGCCGGGTTCACCATCCCGCCAGATGCGCCAAATGCACCATCGCGTAGCCCAGCAGCGCGGTGATTGGAATCGTGAGCACCCACGCCCACAGAATGCGGCTGACAACGCCCCATTTCACGGCGCTCAGCCGCTTGGTGGCGCCCACCCCCATGATCGAGGTGCTGATGACGTGGGTGGTCGACACCGGGACGCCAAACTCGGAAGCCGTGTGAATGATCATGGCAGCCGTCGTTTCAGCCGCGAAGCCGTGGATCGGCTGCAATTTCACCATCTTGTGGCCCATCGTGCGGATGATTCGCCATCCCCCCGCGGCGGTGCCTGCCGCCATCACCAGCGCGCACGTGATCGTCACCCAGAGCGGAATATCCGATGAATTGTCGAGTCGCAGGAAGCCCAGCCAGTCGGGCAGGGTCGCGAAGGCACCCGACGCGGTGCCGGTCGCCAGCGCGAGCGTGATGATGCCCATGGTCTTCTGCGCATCGTTATGGCCGTGGCCGTAACCCATGAAGCCGGCGCTGAGCAGCTGCGCCTTGCCGAAGATGAGGCCGACGATCCGCGGCGTGGCCTTGCGCAGCAGGATCAGCAGCAGGCTCATGAAGATCGCGCCGCCGATCAGCCCGATCAGCGGTGAGGTGAACATCGGGAGCACCACTTTGGGCCAGAGCCCGACATGGCTGCCCTTGCCGTCGACCTCCGACCAGATCAGCACGTCCCAGTTGCCCTGCGCCGAGGCCATCGCGGCGCCGCAGAGCCCGCCGATGAGGGCGTGACTGGAGCTGGACGGAAGTCCGAGCCACCAGGTGATGAGATTCCAGACAATGGCGCTCAACAGGGCACCGAACACCGTGGTCATCGTCACCACGCCGGTTTCGACGAGACCGGAGCTGATCGTCTTGGCCACGGCGGTGCCCGCCAGCGCACCGACGAGGTTCCAGAATGCGGCCCAGAGCACCGCCGCGCGCGGGGTGAGCACCTTGGTGGACACCACGGTGGCGATCGAATTCGCCGTGTCGTGGAAACCGTTGATGTACTCGAACGTGAGCGCGGCGAGCAGGACCAGCAGAAACAGGGTCATGGCGCGGGAGATGGGCGCGTTATGAGTGTTTCAGCACGATTTGGACGACGACGTTGCCGGCGTTGCGGCAGCGGTCGACGGCCTGTTCGATCATCTCGTAAAGTTCCTGCAGGATGACGAGTTCCTTGGCGTCGTAGGGTCCGTTGTAGAGGTCCTTCAGCAGGCCGAGCATCACTTTGTCGGCCTCGCCTTCGGCAAACTGCAGCCGGTCGTTGGCCTCGCGGATCTTTTCGATGTTGGTACCGCCCCGCAGTTGCTTGACCATGAACATCAGCGCCTCCGCCGCCTGCATCAGCAGCTCGGCCTGACGCTGAAACGCAGAGTAGGGCACCCGGCCTGGATAGATCGAAAGCCTCTCGACGATCTTCTCCACGATCTTGGGAATCCGATAGAGGGCGAAGGACAGTTCCTCGATGTCCTCCCGCTCGAGGGGCGTTACGAAGGTTTTGCTCAGCTCTTCCGTCACCATATGGCGGATGCGCTTTTCCTTGCGCCGCGTCTGGACGAATTCGTCCAACGGCGCCCGCGAACCGTCCGTGGCCGCGGCGAGCTTCTTGATGAAGGCGGAAAAGAGATCCACGCTCGTTTTCGCCTCCTCCGCGCCGGCTTCCAGCAGGTCGAAGAACTTGTCATCTTTGCCGAATAGCTTCTTGAGCCAAAGCATACGTGGGTGCCGGTTTAGCGACCAGAGTGCCAGTTGGGAAACAAAAAACCCGCCGCGTGACAGAAACGTAATTTGTGCGGAGCGGCCCGGGCACGGGGCATTTGGGCCGCGCCGCGATGGATTGGCTGTTGCGCGCGGAAGCATGCTCGTTCTCATTTCGGACGCCCCGCCACCCCAACTCCATCCCCTGGCGGGGAGCTTTCCCCATGACCCGTTTCTGCTCCCTCGTTTTCTGCTGTCTGGCCACTGCCGCGCTCGCCGCCGAACCCCTGGATATCGCCGTCGTGCCGAAGGGCACCACGCACGAGTTCTGGAAATCCATCCATGCCGGCGCGATCAAGGCCCAGCGGGAGCTGGAAGCCGCCGGCACCTCCGTGCGGATCATCTGGAAGGGCCCGCTCAAGGAGGACGACCGCGAGCAACAGCTGCAGGTGGTCGAAAACTTCATGGGCCGGCGCGTGGACGCGATCGTCCTCGCTCCGCTCGACCGGCGCGGCCTCGTCGCTCCCGTCGAGGATGCGGTCAAGAGCGGCATCCCCGTCGTGATCATCGACTCGGCCCTGGATTCGAAGGCCCCCGTCAGCTATGTGGCGACCGACAACCGCGAAGGCGGTCGCATCGCCGCGCGCGAACTGGGCCGGTTGCTGGCCGGCAAGGGCAACGCGATCCTCCTCCGCTACGCGGTGGGTTCCGCCAGCACGGAACAGCGCGAGGAAGGGTTCCTCGAGGTGATGCGAGCCGAGTTCCCGGGGGTCCGGCTCCTTTCCATCGATCAGCACGCCGGCGCCACGCGCGACACCGCCAAACGCGCGGCCGAGAATCTGCTGAATCGTTTCGGCCCGCAGGTGAACGGCATCTTTGCCGTCAACGAGTCGGCCGCGGTGGGCACGCTGCTCGCCCTGAAGGATGCAGGACTGGCGGGCGGCAAGGTGAAGCTTGTCGCATTCGACGCCGCGGAGGCGATCGTCACGGCACTGAAGGCGGGCGACATCGCCGGCTGCGTCGTGCAGGATCCGCTGAAGATGGGTTACACGGGCGTGATGACGGCCGTCGACGCCCTCCAGGGGCGGAAGGTTCCAGCCGTCGTGGACACCGGAGTGAGGTACGTCACCCGCGAGAATCTCTCCACCCCCGAGGTGGCGGCCCTCATCGCCCCGCCCCTCAAGCAATATCTCGACTGAGCCCGCCCGTGTCGCCCCCGTTCCGTCCGTCGTGAGCCGCCCTGCGCTTCAGCTCATCGGCATTGCCAAGCGGTTTGGCGCCACGCAGGCGCTGCGCGGCGTGTCCCTCGAGGTCCAGCCGGGCACCGTGCATGCACTCATCGGCGAGAATGGCGCGGGGAAGAGCACGTTGATGCGCGTGCTGAGCGGCGCCATCGCGCCGGACGCGGGCGAACTCCGGCTGGACGGCGAACCGTTCGCCCCCGCGGATCCCCACGATGCCCGGCGGCGCGGCGTCGCCATGATCTACCAGGAACTCAACCTCGCGCTGCACCTCTCTGCGGCGGAGAACATCCTGCTCGGCGTCGAGCCGCGGCGCTTCGGTCTGCTCGATCAGGCGGAACTGCACCGGCGCGCACGCGAGGCCCTGGCTCAGCTCGGCCACGACGACCTGCCCCTCGACCGGCCGGCGGGGTCTTTCAGGATTGCGGAACAGCAGATCATCGAGATCGCGCGCGCCCTCGTGACCCGGCCCCGGGTCCTGATCATGGACGAGCCCACGAGCAGCCTCACGCAGGCGGATGTCGAGCAGTTGTTCGGGGCCATCGCGCGGCTGCGGGCCCAGGGAGTGAGCGTCATCTACATCAGCCATTTCCTCGAGGAGTGTCGCCGGATCGCCGATACCTTCACGGTGTTGAAGGACGGGGAGACGGTCAGCTCCGGTGCGATGGCGGGGATCGCCAACGAGGAGCTGGTGCGGCGGATGACGGGCCGCGACGTGGGCGATTTGTATGTCCGCCATCGCGTCGAGCCCGGCCCGGTCGTCCTGCAACTCGAGGATTTTGGCGCCGGGCCGCGGGTCGCGGGGGTCGATCTCGTCGTGCGCGCGGGCGAGATCGTCGGCCTGGCGGGGCTCATTGGCGCGGGGCGCACCGAGTGCCTGCGCGGCCTCTTCGGCCTGGATCCGGTGACGGGCGGCACCGCCCGCGTGGCCGGGGCGGGGGGCGCCGCCACGCCCGCGCGCCGGTGGGCGCAAGGCGTCGGCTTTCTCAGCGAAGATCGCAAGGAGGAGGGCCTGATGCTGGGCCGGTCGCTGGCGGACAACGTGACCGCCACCAAGCTCGCCCGCTTCGGCCGGTTTGGCTTCGTCGCGGGAGCCCGCCAGGAGACCGCAACGCGACGGTGGATCGACGAACTTTCCATCCGCTGCGAGGGCCCCCGGCAGGCGGCCGCCAACCTCTCGGGCGGCAACCAGCAGAAGGTCGCCCTGGCCCGGCTGCTGGAACATCCGGCCCGCGTTTTCCTGCTCGACGAACCCACGCGTGGGATCGATGTGGGGAGCAAAGAGCAGATCTACCGTCGCATCGACCGGCTGGCTTCGGAGGGCGCGGCCGTCATCCTCGTGAGCAGTTACCTGCCGGAACTGCTCGGGTTGTGCGACCGGATCGGCGTGATGTGCCGCGGTCGGCTGGTGGCGCTGCGGCCGCGATCGGAATGGACGGAGGCCTCCCTCCTCGCCGCCGCAATCGGAAACCCTTCGTGTTCATGAGCCCCACCGTTCGTTCACTCCTGGCGCGAGCCGGCCCCTTCATCGGACTCATCCTCGTCATCCTGGCGTTCTCGCTGCCCGCCGAGAGCCGCGAGTTCTTCCTCACGTATCACAATTTCAAGATCATCTTCACCCAGACCGTGATCGTGGCGATCGGGGCGTTGGGCATGACCTTGATCATCGTGAGCGGCGGGATCGATCTTTCGGTCGGCTCCACCATTGCGCTGACCAGCGTCGTCGGCGCGCTGGGCGTGCGCGCCGGCTGGCCGCTACCCCTCACGGTGCTGGCGATCGTGGGCGTCGGGGCGACGGTCGGCGTGTTGAATGGAGCGGCGATCGCCGGGCTGCGCATGACGCCCTTCATCATCACGCTGGGCACGCTCGGCGTGGGTCGCGGAGTCGCCAAGTGGTTGGCCGACAACCAAACGGTGAACTACGAGAGTTCCCCGCTGAACGGCTGGATGACCACAGCCCGGCCGTTTTCGTATGCGCTCCCGTATGGCGTGTGGGTGGCGCTGGTCCTCGCGGTGCTGACGGCGGTGCTGCTCCGGCGCACCGTGTTCGGCCGGCACGTCTTCGCGCTCGGTTCCAACGAGGCAACGGCCCGGCTGTGCGGCGTCGCCACGCGACGGGTCAAGATCCTGGTCTACACCGTCGCCGGCGGTTTTTTCGGGCTGGCCGGGCTTTTCCAGCTCTCGCGGCTGCGGCAAGGTGATCCGACCGTCGCGATCGGCCTCGAACTCGACATCATCGCGGCCGTGATCATCGGCGGCGCCAGTCTCAGCGGAGGCGTCGGCACCGTGCTCGGCTCCATGATCGGAGCCTTGATCATGGCGGTCCTGCGCAACGGGTCGCAGCAGATGGGCTGGCCCACGTATTTTCAGGAGATCATCATCGGCCTCGTGATCGTCGTCGCCGTCTTCGTCGACCGGATACGGCAAGGGAAGGAAGTTTCTCGTTTCTAGTTTCGAGTTTCTCGTTGCCGATCTGAAACGAAGAAACCCGAAACCAGAAACCAGAAACCAGAAACTAGAAACTAGAAACCAGAAACTCCCCTCCGCTACCCCGCCTTCCCGCGCAGCGTGATCCACACCCGGCCCACCCATTCGCGGGTGGCGAGGCTGGAACGTTCAAGGGAGTCGACGTCCCAGAGCAGGTCGCGCCAGTGCCACTCGCCGTCATCGTGCGAAAGGTAATCCGTGGGGACGGCGACGAAGTTCACCCCGGCATTTCTGAACAGGGCGGCGGAGCGCGGCATGTGCCAGGCCGACGTCACGAGCGCCACCGGAGCGTCGCCCGCCACCGCTTTCACCGCGCCGGCCTCGTCCTCGGTGTCGCGACCGTGGTCGCTCCGTTCGATGCGCGACGGAGGCACGCCGAGGGAAATGGCCGCTCGCTCGAGCACGGTCGCATGCGAGGCATGCTTGCGGCTGCCGGGGCCGGTCACCAGCAGCCTCGCCTCCGGCAGGGCATGCATCAGACGCACGGCTTCGGTCAGTCGCGCGCGGGCCGAGGTCGAAAGCAGGTTGAGCGCGGACACGCCGGGCGTGAGACCGTTGCCGCCGCCAAGCACCACCACGTAGCGGCAGGGGACGAGCGTCGGGGGAAGGTCGCCGGCGCTCAATTCCGGGATCGGCGCGTATTGGGTTTCCAGGGACCGGATCGCCCGCTGGCTCACATACTTGTTGCTCCAGAGCAGCAGCCACGCCGCCCCGGCGACGATCAATCCGCGCGCCAGCCGGCTGCGCCGGCCGCGCCAGAGCAGGACGATCCCCGCGACCATCAGCACCGCCGACACCGGCAGCGGCGTGATCCAGTAACCGATGAGTTTTTTCAGCCAGAAAAACATCCGTGCTCCCGGTTTAGTTTCCGGCGTCCTCCCAGACCGGGGCGAACTTCGAACGACCGTCGCCTTGGCGCGTGACCGGTCCGGCCTGCAGCACCCGGTAGTGCCGGAAGGGGATGCGCGCCAGGCCGCCGCCGCCATGCTGGAGTTTTCCCTCCCACGACTTGCCGGGATGTCCCCACAGACCCTCTGCGTACAGCGGCTGCCCCTGGGCAATGTCCACCAGCACCATGCCGTAACGCTGCAGGGCCACCGCCACGATGCGTTCCTCGCGGGTGAGTTTGAAGGCGGTGAGATCCAGCTTGGGGTCGAGTTGAATAACGGAGCCTTCCGGGATGCCGCCTTCGACGAAGCCGTCCGTCCACGCCGCCGGGAAAACGAATTCCTTGTAGGCACAGAAACGGGAGGCCGCGGCGATCTTGTGCCGGATCTCGCCCGCCATGACTTCGTCGTAGCGGATAAGCCCGGCGACGGCCGGAACGCCCGCCGCCCGGCTCGGCCCGTGAAAGTGGATGCTCTCGCCGTCCTTCACCCCCAGTTCCACCGTGGAGAAGACCCCCGGTCCATTGGCCGCGTACACCATGCCGGTGGCGGATTTCCAGGACCCGTCCGGGTTGCGCGACACGGCCCACATGTCCCAGACCAGGTTCCGCTCCCAGTCGACGATGGCGAGGTGTGAGTCGAACTTGGGGTCCGGTTCAGCCTGGGGCGGGATCGGCACGCGACCGAACCCGGGTCCGTGACCGAACCGGTCGCGCGTGGTATGCCAGCGCACCTTTTCCGCGGGCGTGATGGCCACGTACCCCACCTCTACCAGCGGCGTGGAGGAATCGACCTCGTACACCGGGATGGTCCATTGGGTCGTGTTCAGGATGAAACCCTGGCTGGTGGGCTCGCTCTCGAGCAGCCTGATCCATTCCGGGGAGCGGCGATCGATCTCCGCTCCGGCGGGAATGGGCTGGTTCCAGAAACTCTCGTCCGAGAAAAACCGGCGCACCGCCTGGCCCTCCGACGCCACGAGAGGGCTCAGAAACAGGGCAGAGAACAACAGCGGAAGTTTCATGAGAGTGGAAGGATTCGCGTCGATGACTTCGTAGTCGAGACCCGTGCGTGGGCCTCCCCGCGCGTTCACGCCTCACCGGGGGCGGGCGTTCTTTTAGTACCCCAGCGCGGTTCGGTAGACCCGCGGGACGCGTTTGGTGACCGACGTCAACGTTTCCCACGGTATCGTCTCGGCCGCGCGGCTGAACTCGGCGAGCGTGATTTCCTGTCCGCCCTGGCGGCCGACGAGCACGGCTTCGTCGCCCGGAGCAACGCCGGCGACATCAGTCACATCCACCACCGTCTGGTCCATTGTGATACGGCCGAGCACGGGGCAACGCCGGCCGCGGACCAGCACGTGCCCGCGATTGCTGGCGGCCCGTGGCAGCCCGTCACCATAACCGGCGCACAGAATCGCCACCGTGCTGTCGCGACGCAGCACGTGCGTGCGCCCATAGCTGATCGAGGTGCCCGCCGGCAGGGATTTCACCAGCGCCACCCGGGTGTGAAAGCTGAACACCGGTTCCGTGCGCACCTGGGCGAGGAGGGAATTGGGATGCGGCAACACCCCGAACTGCAGCAGCCCGATGCGCACCGCATTGAACGGACTCGGCTGCGGTTCGGCCGCCTGCCCGCCGCGGGGCATCGTCTCCATCCCCGCACTGTTGTCCGCGTGAATAAAAATTCGATCGCGCGCCAGCGACGGACACTGGTCCAAGGCGGCCAGAAAGCGACGCCGCTGCTCGGCGGTGAAGGCGGCGTCATCGTCGGGGCTCGCGAAATGCGTGAACACGCCCTCGAGACGGACGTGGGCCGCCGCCAGGATTTGCTGGAACAGCGCGGGCGCCTCTTCATGCCAGACGCCTGCGCGGCCCATGCCCGTGTCGATCTTGAGGTGGACGGCGACCGTCGTGCCGACCGCGGCCGCGGCCCGCTCCAGCCGTTCCAGCTCCTCGGCACTCGATAGGGTCGCCGCCGCATCGACATTGAGCAGGACAGATTCCTCGCCGGGCAGCAGCGGACTCAGAATGAGGATCGGCCAGCCGGGACCGAGTTCACGCAAGGCCGCGGCTTCGGAGACATTTGCCACCGCGAAGAGGTCGACCCCCGCGTGCATCAGATGCGCTGCCGCGTGATGGAGCCCGTGCCCGTAGGCGTCCGCCTTGACGACCGACACGTACCGGATGTGCGAGGGCAGGGAGGCCCGGATGAGCTTCAGGTTGCGCTCGAGCGCGGCGAGGTCGATCTCCGCCCAGCAGCGGCGGGTGGGATTGAAGGCGCCGCCGGTACTCATGGCAAGGCCCCCGGCGCGCGGTGAATCTGTGGGGTCCACGTCACGTAACTGGGTTCCTCATGGAGGAATGCATCCGGTGCCTCGACCAGGTGGAAAAGGTCGACCTCCCCAGCATTCGCCAGCAGGGAGTCAACCGAGTAGGGGAGCCGTTCCACCCCCACCGGCAGGGGAGACCAGTGGCGAAACTCCTCAGGCATCACGAGCCGGCCGGACAACTCCGAAGCGGGTCTTCGCCTCAGCCCTTCCCCCGCCCGGTAGGAATGCCAGAGCTCGCGGCGGGCATCGGCGATGATGGTGGCGTCGGGCGCCCGGGTTCCGAGCAACGCCAGGCTGCTGTAGGCATAGACGGGTTTTGGCGCGAGGACCTGCCAGGCGCGCAGGGCCATGGCCACCGTGCGGATGCCAAGAATCGAGCCGGGCCCCTCGCAGAACAGATACGCCTGCGCATCCGTCGGGCGGACGCCGAGTTGCGCAATGGTCTCGAAGACGGCGACACCCGCTTCGGCGGTGGCGCCCGCCCACCGCACCGGCTGATCGGTGTCCCACCAGCCCGTCTGGACCCGCGTCGATGCCGCATCCAGCAGCAAAACGCGCCGGTGCTGGCTCAGGACGTGGACGAGGCTTGGCATGCAGCTCCGACGCAAGACCCGCGGTCCCGGGCAGGCAAGAGCAAGCGTGTCGAGCCGATGCAGGATGCGGGATGCGGGATGCGGATGCGGGATGCGGGATGC
>JAEWKR010000058.1 GCA_023457715.1 Verrucomicrobiota bacterium | reverse complement strand
ATGCGGGATGCGAGATGCGGGATGCGAGATGCGGGATCCCAGAACGAGCACCCAGGCTGCCCCTTCCGAGAATCTGAAATTTGCAATCTGAAATCTGAAATTCCCCCTTCCTATCCATCCTGTTACGCAAATACAGCTGCCATGGGAGGGCGGCGGCATTCGGTGGAGCTGCAACGTAGCACCCCTGTTCCCATGAAGTTCCAATCTGTCCGCACTCTCCTCGTGCTCGGCACGCTGGCCCTGGCCGGCACCCTGCATGCGCAAGTCGTCGAACTGCGTGCCACCATCAACGGCGCCCAGGAAAATCCCGCCACGACCTCTCCGGCCACCGGTTCGGCCATCATGTTGTATGATGTCGCGACCAACACGTACGACCTCGTCGTCACCGTGCGCAATCTGGCGAACACCATCTCCAACTCGCACATCCACGAAGGCGCGGTCGGCGTCAACGGAGGTGTCGTCTCGGGGCTGGGGGCGGAGGCGGTCTACACGCGCAATGGCGAAACCGTCACGGCCACCTTCCACAACCTGACGTACGGCGGCGACAAGACGAAGCTGCTGCAGGGCGGTGCGTACTACAACCTGCACACCCCGCAGGTGCCCTCGGGCGAGGTGCGCGGTCAGCTCATCGCACAGCCGAAGCGACTCTTCGCGAACATCGACGTGGCGCAGGAACTCGCCGGCATGGCCGCGGGTTCGACGATCAACTCGAACGCCAAGGGCGCAGCCATCGTGACGTATGATCCCGGCACCAACAAGGTCACCGTCCGGGTCAATCTCTACAATTTCAACAATACCCTTCGCGACTCCCACTTCCATGCCGCGCCCGCTGGGACCGCGGGCGGGGTTGTCACCGGCATTGGCGGAGCGGCCAATTATACGAGTCACGGTGATGGCTTCTATACCGGCACGTTCGAAAAGACCTTCGAGGGTGACCCCGTGAAGCTTCTGACCGGCGGCACCTACCTGAATTTCCACAGCAACGTCTACCTCCCGGGTGAGATTCGCGGCCAGGTCTGGCCGTCGGAAGAGATGCCGAGTTCGCGGTTCGTGAACCTGTCATCGCGCGGTTTCGTCGGCACGGGTGAACAGGTCCTGATCCAGGGTTTTCATGTCACGGGCCCGGAACCGGTTCGCGTGGCGGTCACGGGCAAGGGACCTTCGCTGACCCCTTTCGGCGTCGCGCAGGCCCTGAGCGATCCGACGGTCTCGGTCTACGACTCCGCGGGCCGCCGGATCGCGTGGAATGACGATTTTACCGCGCCGGCCGCCGGTAGCGAACTCGCCACCATCCCGGGCCTGCCAACGGGCGCCAAGGAAGCGGGCCTGATCCTCGTGCTGCCGCCCGGCACCTACTCGGCGATTGTGTCCGGCACGGGCGGTGCAACCGGCGTGGCCCTCGTGGAGATCACCGACCTCCGCGGGTACGAGCCGGTGCGGTAGGACAAGGCCGGAGGCCGGAGATGAAAGGCTGAAAGGCTGAAAGGCTGAAGGGCTGAAGGGCTGAAATCGGAGGAGGTGCGGCATGTTTGCCGCATCTCAAATTTCAAATCTCAAATTTCAAATCTCAAATCCCGGCGCAGCCGGGGGGCCAGAGCTGCGGCATCTCAAATCTCAAATTTCAAATCTCAAATCCCGGCGCAGCCGGGGCGCCCGGATGGTCACGCCGGCGCGCTCGAGTTCACTCCGCAGGAGGCGCGCGAAAGTGACGGCGTCCGGCGTGTCGCTGTGGAGGCAGAGGGTCCCGGCCCGAACTTCAATCACGCCTCCGTCCACCGTTTGGACCCGGCCCTCCCGGACCAGGCGCAGCACCTGAGCCACCGCCTGCTCCGGGTCGGTGATGACCGCGTTCGGCTGGGTGCGCGGGGTCAGGGATCCATCGCGGCGATACGTCCGATCGGCGAAGGCTTCCTCGACCACCCGCATGCCGCGGTCCTGCGCCGCCCGTGAGAGTTCGCTGTTGGCGAGGGCGTACAACGTCACGTCCGGCCAGAGGCGCACCAGGTCCGAGATCACCGCTTCCGCCAGGTAACGGTCACATGACACCTGCGTGTAGAGGGCGCCGTGCAGCTTCACATGCCGCAGTTTCGCGCCGGCGACTTCGTGCAGCTGTTCCAGTTGGAGGAGCACCAGCCGCGCCGCCTCGCCCGGGGCAATGTCACGCTCGCGGCGGCCGAAGTTTTCCAGATCGAAATACCCGGGGTGGGCGCCGACGGCCACGTTGTGCCGCAAGGCCAGCTCGACCGTTTCGATCATCGTCTCCAGGCTGCCCGCGTGGGCGCCGCACGCGATGTTCGCGGACGAGATCAGGGGCATCAGTTCGGCGTCGCAGGGCGCGCCTTCTCCAAGGTCGCAGTTCAGGTCGAGGGTGGATTGCACGTCAGCGGATCTTCAGGGATAGTCCTTGCTCGAACATGGCCAGCGCGCGATGTCGCGCAAGCGAGAGCGCATGGGCTTCGGCCAGGGTGGTGCCGGAGAACGACACCTCGGCGCCGGGCGGGAGCTGCGCCAGGACCGGGAGGTCGGCACTGATGACGTGCGCGATCTGCGGATAGCCGCCGAGCGTCTGGGCATCGGCCATCAGCACGATGGGCTGCCCGTCGGGCGGCACCTGCACCGTGCCGGGCGTGACCGGGGCACGACGCCACGTCCGCCTCTCCCGAGCGCTGGAGCGGCGGGCCCTGCAACCGGATGCCCATGCGGTCGGACTGTGATTTCACCCGGTACGACAGGCGGTCGGGCGGATGGACGAAAAGGCTGGCGTGGAAACCGGGCACCACGCGCACGCGCGCGAGGCCGTACGGAGGAAGCAACGAGGGGGCTAGACACCAGCCCGCCTCCACGTCCCGCGCGGGCGCGAGCCCAACCGGCAGGACGTCACCGGCCCGCAACGCCCGCCCGGTGTGACCGCCCAATTGCGCCCGCAGAAAGGTGCTGCGGCTGCCCAGCACGGGCGGCGTGGCGAAACCTCCCGCGACGGCGACGTAGGCGCGGCAGCCCTGGAGGGCGCGTCCGAGTTCGACGCGTTCACCCGCGTGCACCCGCAACGGCCGCCAGGACGGGATCCCGGAGAAGGTGGCGCCGGCGACCGCTATCCAGGTGTCGGCGGAAAATTCGAGCACCGGTCCGAGCAGCGTGCATTCGAGGGTGGCCGCAGGGCGTGGGTTTCCGACGAGGAGGTTTGCCACCTGATGGGCGAAAGGGTCCATCGCGCCGGCGAGCGGTACGCCCTGCGCGCGATGTCCCGGGCGTCCGAGGTCCTGGACGGTGGTCAGGAGCCCGGGAACATGGACGGTCATTTCCATGCGGCGAACTCGCTTTCCGAAAGGCGACGAAAGCGCACGCGGTCGAGCGGCCGCAGACGCGCCGGTTCGGGCAGCGAGGGGTCGAACATCACCCAGGGCGTGCGCCCCACAAGGTTCCAACCGCCGGGCGTGACGAAGGGATAGATTCCGGTTTGCGCGCCCCCGATGCCTACGGAGCCGCCCGGAACGGATACGCGCGGGGTGCTGCGGCGCGGCGTGTGCAACTCCACCGGCAACCCGCCGAGGTAGGCGAAGCCGGGGACGAAGCCCAGCGCATGCACCACGTAATCGCCGGACAGGTGGCGGGCGATGACCGCCTCGGTCGACCAGCCAAGCCGGCTGGCGATCGCAGGCAGGTCGGGGGCACACGCCGGTTCGTAGCAAACCGGGATCACGAGGCTGCGCCGATCGGGGGCGGGGCGGGCGCCGCCGGCGGCGGTCTCCGCGACCTCGGTGATCCGCGTGACGAAATGCGCGTAAGGTCCGGTCCGGGTGACCTCGTAGAAGAGGGTGAGGCTGCCGAAGGCCGGCACGATGTCGACCACCCCGGGAATAGCCGCGGCCTCCAGCGCGCGGGCGGTGGTCCGCACCTTGACGAGGGTCGCGTCGTCGAGCGCCGCGCCCCAGCTGAGAACGAGCGCCGTGTCTCCCAGCGGGGCGAGGTGCATCGGGGGCGGGCCTCAACCCACGTTGACGGCCTCGACGGCGACGATGCAGACGTCGTCCTCAAACACCCGCCGGCCGCTGTGCTCGCGCACATTCTTGAGCAGGCGGTTGCACATGGCTTCCGTGGAGTCGCTCAGCGCTTCGGAGAGCAGCTGCGCGAGGCCCGTCTCGCCGAACATCTCGCCCTGGGCGTCGGCCGCTTCCAGCACGCCATCGGTGTATCCGAGCAGAAGGTCCCCGGTGCGGAAGGCGCATTCATGGCGGCTGTACGCAAAGTCGCTCAGCAGCCCGGCGGCCGGCTCCGGGTCGGAAGGCGCCAGATGCAGGAGGTTGCCGGTGCCGGCCTGGCGCACGAGCGGGGGAGGGTGCCCCGCGTTCGCGTAGGACAACCGGCCGGCGGTCACATCGATCATGCCGTAGAACACCGTCGCGAAGACGGGCTGCCCCGTGCGCTCAACGATCGGGAGGAGGCTGCGGTTGATCTCGGCGAGCACGAGGGCGGGATCGCCGGTCCGGTAGCCGAGTTCCTCCACCACGCCGCGCACCAGCGCCGTGAGCAGGCCGGCGCGAACGCCGTGACCCATGACGTCGCACACCAGGACGCCGCACTGCGTGGGCGAAAGCTGGAGGAAGGCAAAGAAATCGCCGCCCAGGGTGGTGGCGGGCACGTAGCGGTGGGCAAACTTGAGTGCGCTCTCGCCGTTGGGGCCGCGGGGGAAAACCGGATACGGCCGGGTCAGAAACGCCTCCTGCACCTGGTAGGCCATGCGCAGATCCGCCTCCATCTCCCCCGAACGACGTTGGAGTTCCTGCTCGGCAAGCTTGCGCCGCGTGATGTCGTGGCTGATGCCGACCAGGCCGATCACTTCTCCGGCGCCGTCGCGCAGCGGCACCTTGGTGACGAGGGACCAGCGCACATCGCCGTCGGCCGCGAAATCCGATTTCTCCTGGTTGAGGATGTGCCCCCCCGCCAGAACCACCTGGTCGTCGGCCCGCGCCTGATCGCCCCGCTCCCCAGGGAAGAAATCCGCCGTGGTGCGGCCGGCCGCTTCGTTCTGCTGCTGCACGCCGAGCGCTTCGAGATGGGCGCGGTTGTTGAGGATGTACTGCGCGGCGAGATCCTTGACGTACAGCCGGCTCGGCAGGTTGTCGATGATGGTGCGAAGCAGGTTGCGCTCGTGGTGCAACCGTTCCTCGGCTTCCTTCGTTTCCGTGATGTCGCGGGTGACACCCCAGGTTCCGAGCAGGGTGCCGTCCGCCGCAATCCACGGCATCTTGGTGGTGGAGACCCAGGTCTTGCGTCCATCGCGGGTTGTCGGCTGTTCCACGAGGCCGATGATGGGCTCGCGCGTCCGGATGATCTGCTGCTCGTCGGCCAGCGCCTTCTCGGCATGCTCCCGCGAGAAAAGGTCGAAATCCGTTTTCCCGACGCAGTCCTCCGGCCGCACCGCGCCCACGGAAATCGCGTGGGCGAGATTATTGCGCACGATCCGGCTCTGCAGGTCCTTGAAATAAATCCGGTCCGGGCTGGTGTCCATCAGCAGCCGCAGGATGTCCGAATCGAGGGCGGACGCGGCGTGCGGGCCGGGCTGGGGGAGGGGACTGCTCATGATGCGGAGGGCAACAAACCTAAAAATCCCTGCGCCCGCAAGCGGGCACCCCACAGGACGGAAAAGGAAAAGCGGGGTCTTGAGCCCAATGCAGACGGATCGACCGCCAAGGTCGCGAGGGCGCGCGAAGCTACGCGAAGGTCGCGACGTTGCGCCAAGGGGCAGATTCGGTGTTGGGAGTACCGGCTAAAGCCGGCGCTACGGGCGAAGCGTGCGCGCCCCGGGGCGGGTGACTACGGGGGAAGCGTCCGCGCCGCGGGGACTACTTCTGCTGCGCCAGGATGGTCTCGATCTGGTCCATGATCGCGTTCATGCGGGCGAAGAGCGCGCGGTACGGAGCGGGCGTGGCGAGGTCGACGCCGGCCTGCTTGACGAGCGTGTAGGGGTGGTCGGCGCCGCCGGATTTCAGCAGCTTGAGGTAGGTCTCCAGCGCGCCGGGTTCACGGGCCAGGATGCGCTCCGCGAAGGCAGTGCCGGCGGCGATCGAGGTCGCGTACTGGTACACGTAAAAGCGCCGATAGAAGTGGGGGATATACGCCCATTCCACCGTCACGAGGTCGTCGATCTTCATCACCCCTTCGGCGTCGCCGTGGTAGCGCTTGAGGATTTCGCCGTACATCTGCGTCAGCTTGGCGCCGGAGAGCGACCCGCCCTTCTCGACGGCTTCGTGGATGGCCAGCTCGAACTCGGCGAACATGGCCTGGCGGAAGAACGTGGCGCGCATGTTCTCCAGTGCGAAGCCGAGATAATACAGCCTCTCCTGATCGGTCCGGGCGACCTTCAACATGTGGTCGAGCAGCAGCACCTCGTTCTGGGTCGAAGCGATTTCCGCGACGAAGATTGAGTAGCCGGCATTCGTCGACGGCTGATTGCGGTTCGCCAGCACGGAATGCAGGCCGTGGCCCCATTCGTGGGTGAAGGTCGACACCGACTCGTAGTCGTCGTTGTAATTCATCAGCACATACGGATGCGTGTCGTGCACGCTGCCGCTCATGTACGCGCCGGCGCGTTTGCCGGGCTGGGGGTACAGATGGGTGTAGCGCCCGTTGACCGCGTGGGTGAAGCCTTCGACATACTCGGCGCCGAGCGGAGCCACGGCGGCCACCGTCAGCTTGCGCGCCTGCTCGATCGGGAAGCGCTCATCGGAGGTCACGATCGGCGGGTAGATGTCCCAGTACCGCAGGTCGCTGATGCCGAGCAGCCGGCCGCGGAGCTTCAGATAACGATGGAGCGTGGAAAGGTTGGCGTTCGTCTCCGACAGGAGGGTGCGATAAACCGCCTCGGGGATGTTGTTGGCGTCCAGGGCGGCGGCCAGCGTGCTGGGATACTTCCGCGTCGTGGCGCGGAACCAGTCCGCCTTGACCTGGGAGAACAGCGAAACCCCGAAGGTGCGCTCGTAGCTCCGGATCTGCTTCCAGAAGGCCTGAAAGACCGCTTCCCGATCCGCTCGATTGGGAACGGCGCGCCACTTCGAATAGCCCGACTGATCGAGCCGGACCTCGGTGCCGTCGCTCAGCTTGATGGTGGGCCAGGGCATGTCGGCGTTGGCGAGAATGCCGTACATGGCGCTGGGAGCGCTGGTCACCAACCCGGCGGCGGAGAGGACACCCTCAGCCTCGGCGCCGAGCGTGTGCGGTGCCGCGCGCAGCACTTCCAGGAGATCGAACTCGAAGGGAGCCAGGCCGGGCTCCTGGGCGATGAACTGCTTGAGCTTGCCTTCGCCGACGGTCAGCAACTCCGGATCGACGAAACTCGTGGCCTGCGCCAGCTGGGTGCCGAGCAGGGAGATGTCCTGCGAACGTTCGAGGGCGGCGGAGTTGCGGGTATTCTCATCGAGCCGCAGCGAGGCGTACACCGATAGGCGGCCCAGATCCCGGCGCAGTTGGTGGATGTACTCCAACGCCGTGCGCAGCGTGGCGGGACTTTCGCCGAGCCGGCCCTGGAATTCCTTGATCCGGGGGATGCGGCCAAGGATGTCCGCCTTCGCTGCTTTCACCGCGTCCTCATCGCGGTAGAGCGGCGTCAGGTCCCACACATAGGCGGGGTCGGGCTGAGCCGGCGGTTCAGCCGCGTTCAAGGCACCAAACCCGGCCACGGCAAGGGACATCAAGAAACCACGAAATTGTGTCATGGCAGCCAACTTGGCGTGTCATAAGGAGAAAAACAAGAGCGGCCCGGCTCCGCCGGGGTTTCAGATATCGGGACCGGCTCCGCCGGGATTTCAGATTTCAAATTTCAGATCGTTGGCAACGGGAGCTCAGGGTAGCGTAGGCGTCCCGCCTGCGCATCTCGGATGGTCGAAGCGGAGCCATCGCATGGGGGCCCTGAGTGCGCAGGCGGGACGCTTACGCTACGCGGAGCCGCGATCCAAGATCCTCTTGCGTCGGAGTCCTGCGGGGGCGCTTTCAGATCTGAAATCTGAAATTTGAAATCTGAAATGCCCCGCGTAGCGGGGCTAGTTTGTCATAGGAGAAAAACAAGAGCGGCCCGGCTCCGCCGGGATTTCAGATTTCGGGCCCGGCTCCGCCGGGATTTCAGATTTCAAATTTCAGTTCGTTGGCAACGGGAGCTCAGGGTAGCGTAGGCGTCCCGCCTGCGCATCTCGGATGGTCGAAGCGGAGCAATCGCATGGGGGCCTTGAGTGCGCAGGCGGGACGCCTACGCTACAACGGAGCCGAATTTCAGATGATTCGGCCGATCTGAAATCTGAAATTTGAAATCTGAAATGCCCCGCGTAGCGGGGCTAGATAAGGAGAAAAACAAGAGCGGCCCTCCGCCGGGATTTCAGATTTCGGGACCGGCTCCGCCGGGATTTCAGATTTCAAATTTCAGATCGTTGGCAACGGGAGCTCAGGGTAGCGTAGGCGTCCCGCCTGCGCATCTCGGATGGTCGAAGCGGAGCAATCGCATGGGGGCCCCGAGTGCGCAGGCGGGACGCCTACGCTACAACGGAGCCGAATTTCCGATGATTCGGCCGATCTGAAATCCGGGATCTGCAGTCTTCGCGCGTGTGCAACGGACTGGCATCCCGAGTGCGCAGGCGGGACGCCTACGCTACGCGGAGCCGAACTTCAGATGATTCGGCCGATCTGAAATCTGAAATTTGAAATCTGAAATTCCGCCGAAGGCGGATCACGGAAACAGCCCGCGGCTTTGCTTCGCTTCGGCGACGCGCTGGATGCCGAGCGTCAGGGCGGCGAGGCGGCGGCTGAACTTGAACTTCCGCTTCTGGTAGTCGACCGAGTCCTTCGCCTTGTCGAGGATGCCGAAGAGCTTGCGCATGACTTCGTCGCGGTCCCAGTAGAAGTTCGAGAGGTTCTGCAGCCATTCGAAGTAGGAAACCACGACGCCGCCGGAATTGCAGAGGACGTCGGGGATGACCTCCATGTCCTCGCGTTGATCGATGATCTTGTCGGCGGCGTTGGTCGTCGGTCCGTTGGCGGCCTCGGCCAGCAGGCGGCACTTCAGCTTCGGCGCGTTCTTTTCCGTGATGACGCGCTCCAAGGCGGCCGGGACCAGGACGGTGCATTTCAGCTCCAGCAGCTGCTCGTTCGTGATGGGGTCACCGCCCTCGAAATCGCGCAGGACTTTTTGGTAGCGGAGGTAGCTGAGCGCCTTCTCGATATCGATGCCCCTGGCGTTGTGGATGCCCCCGGTGTAGTCGGAGATCGCGATGATCCTGGCGCCGTAGTTGTGCAGGGCGATGGCCGTTTCGCTCCCGACGTTGCCAAAGCCCTGGATCGCCACCGTGGCCTTGTTCACCGGGATGTTCAGGTCTTCGAGGTACTTCTTCACGAGGTACGCCACGCCGGCGCCGGTGGCCTCGCGCCGGCCCTGCGAGCCGCCAAGCGCGATGGGCTTCCCGGTCACCACGGCCGGCTGCACATGGCCGACGTGGTTGGAGTAGGTGTCCATCATCCAGCCCATGATCTTCTCATTGGTGCCCACATCGGGCGCGGGGACATCGGTGTGCGGGCCGACGAAGTTGACCATTTCCTGCATGTAGCGCCGGGCCAGGTGCTCGAGTTCGTTCGCGGTGAGCTGGTTGGGATCGACGATGACGCCGCCCTTGGCCCCGCCATACGGGAGGCCGACGAGGGAGCACTTCCAACTCATCCACATCGCCAGCGCGGCGACCTCGCCGATCGTGACACTCTGGTGAAAGCGAATGCCCCCCTTGGAAGGGCCGGTCGAGAGGTTGTGCTGCACCCGGTAGCCCTCGAACACGGTGACGCTGCCGTCCTCGCGTTTGACGGGCAGGGCGACCGCCAGGCAGCGCCGGGGGTATTTGGTCCGATCGCGGATCGCCTCCGGAAGATTGATGGCGTCGGCAGCCTTGTCGAATTGCCGGCAGGCCATGCGGAAGACATCGGAGTCGTAGAGCGACGAGACGATGACCTTGGACATGAGAAGAGTTCGGGTTGAGGATCGCGGCCGCGAGCCCACGCGCAGGGCATGAGACGGGCCAGGGGTTGATGTTGGCGAAAACGCTGCCGCAACGTGGACCGATTGCAACGGGGTTTATGACACCGCCCGGCCAAGCCGGACCTTTCAGATTCCGAATTTCAGATGCCGAGGCAGGCCTTGAAAATTTGAAATTGGAAATTTGAGATCTGAAATCTGAAATCTGAAATTCTCCCTCATCCCACGATCGTCAGGACGATGCCGAGGATGATGCCGATCACGGCGGGGAGCTTCTGCCGGCCGTGGGGTTCCTTGAACAGCCAGACGGCGCCGGCGAAGGCGATGAGGGTGCTGCCGCGACGGAGGCTCGAGACGATCGAGACCAGGGCATCAGGATTGCGCAGGGCGTCGAAATAAATGAAGTCGGCGATGAGCAGCGTGGCGGACATCCCGACAATGGTCCACCGCCAGTGGAACACCTTGCGCGGCCACCAGCGCAGCTTCCAGCCGAGGACAAACGGGAAGAACAGCAGCGCGAGATAGATCGAAAACCACGCCTGCACCGTGGAGGCGGTGAAGCCGGCGTGGCCGAGCAGGTACTTGTCGTAGAAGCCGCTGAGTCCGTTGAGCACGGTGCCGAGCAGCAGCCAGCCGATCCACTTGTCGCGGTGGAAGTGAATTCCCTCCCGGCGCCCGGCCAGGGAGAGGGCGAAGAACGAGCCGAGCGTCACGGCGATCCCGAGCCATTCCCACGCGGACGGCCGCTCGCGCAGGAGGACGAGCGCGAAGGCCAGGGTGAACAATGGCCCGGTCGCGCGCACCGGTGCGGCGATCGACACGGGCAGATGTTTCACGGCGAAATACGCCGAGATCCAGGACGCGGCGACGATGGTGGACTTGAGCAGGATCTGCAGATGCTGCGTCACACCGAGGGACGGTACGGCGAGCGCCGGGCTCATCCATTCGGGACGGGCGGCGGACAGCGCCATGAGGGTCAGCCAGACCGTGGCGCTGCACAGGTTCGCGAAAAACAGCACCGGCAGGACCGCGTTGTCCCGGACCGAGTGCTTGATGCAAAGGTCATAGAGCCCGAGGAAGGCAGCGGAGAGAAGACTGGCGACAATCCAGGACATGGGAATGGGAAAGGGAAAGGGAAAGTGAAAGGGAAAGGGAGGGCGAAATGCTCGCGGCTTTGCTGGTGACAGCGGCGCTCCGGGCCCACACGTTTCGGGCCGTGCGATCAGTCTTCTACGTTGTCGTCGTGACGCTCGGGGTGCTGAGCATGGGGTTTCAGCTGCTGGCGTCGCGCCTGCTGAATCCCCACTTTGGCTCGTCGATCATCGTGTGGGCGTGGTTGATCTCGACCTTTCTTGCCGCCTTCAGCGTGGGTTCGATCACGGGAGGGTGGATCAGTCATCTGTCCGCCGGTCCCCGGCATCGCGCGGAAAGGGTTGCGGCGTTCGTCGCGGTGCTGTCGCTCGCGGTCACGGCGCTGGCTGGCCGCAGCCTGCTGGGGTGGATCGAGGAAACGCTGCTCAACCCGAACACCGCGCTGCTGGTGTCCTGCGTCGGCTTGTTTTTCGTGCCGGTCGCGGCGTTGTCCTGCTTTGGCCCGCTCAGTGTGCAGCTGCTCGCCAGCCAGGGGGTGCCACCCGGCAAGGCGTCCGGGCTGATCTACGGCATCAGCACCCTGGGGAACATTGCCGGCGTGATGCTGACGGCTTTCGTGCTCATCCCGAATGCCCGGGTCTCCACGCTGCTGCTCGTCTGGCTGGGCGTGGCGGTGGTCGGGCTCGCGGTCCTCCTGAACCTTCTTCGTCGCTCCCCGTGATCCGTACCTGTCTCGCCCTCCTGGCTGGCGCCGCGTTCCTGTCATCGCTTTCCGGCGCGGATTACATCGAGCACCACGACACGATCTACAACAGCCTGACCGTCGAGCGGGTGGGCGACGTGGTCGAGTTGCGCGCGCGCTCCCGGCGGGGCGAAGCCTTGGAATCGGCGGTGGACCTGACGGATCCCCTGAAGCTCGTCGTGCCGTATACGCGCTCCTTATACGGCGCGCTCTTCCTGCATCCCGAGCCGAAACGCGTGTTGATGGTCGGCCTGGGCGGGGCGGGCTTCAACCGGCTGTTCGCCTCGGCCTTCCCCGAGGCGGTGCTGCACACGGTGGAACTGGATCCAAAGGTGGTCGAACTGTGCCGGGAGAAGATGGCGTTCATCCCCACGGACCGGACTCCGGTCACGACGATGGATGGACGCATGTTCATCAAGCGCAACCGGGAGACCTGGGACTGGATCATCCTCGACGCATTCCGCGGCGGCTACGTGCCGCCCCACCTCAAGACCCAGGAATTTTATCAGGAATGCGCGCGACGCCTCAGCGAGCGGGGAGTGTTCGTCAGCAACCTGCATGCAACGAGCGAGCTGTTCCGCTCCGACCTGCGGACGATCCAGAGCGTGTTTCCGCAAGTGGTGCTTTTCGCGACCAAGGCCCGCGGCAATGTGATCGCCTGTGCGGTGAAGTACACCAGCCCGCGCATCACCGACCCGGCGACCTGGCCCGCGGTCGCCGTGCTCCAGAAACCGGTGTATGCGGGGCGGCTGGATCTGGAGGAAATCCGGAACGAGGTCTCGCCGCTTCCCCCCGGCCTTCGCTCCGCCGAGCTGCTGACCGACGATTTCGCGCCGGTGGAGTTCCTCGACGCGATGAAGTCGGGGAACACGGAGGAGAAGTGAAAGGCTGAAACGCTGAAAGGCGTGGGAAGCACCGGATCTTTAGCCCGGTGGTTTGGAGCGCTACCTACCCGAAACCGCCCAAACCGAAGATCTGAAATCTGAAATTTGAGATCTGAAATTCCCGCGTAGGGCCCGCCGCGTAGCGGGCCTCACACGGTTGCGGGCGTGGTTGGAATCCTGACGGTGCGGAAGCTGCGCCAGCGTTCCAGCGGGAGCCCGGCTACCGCGATGAAGGCGAGCTGCGACGCCGCGAAGGACAGCAGCACCCAGAAGGCGGCGTCCGTGAAGCCGTAGCTGTGGAGGCCGACGCCCAGCATGTTGGTGCCGAACCAGCTCCAGCCCGTCACGATGTTGCCGAAGATGGCGAGGGCCATCAATCCCCGCTGCCGGACCAGTCCGCCCCAGCGGGCGTGAAGGATGACGGCGTTCCAGACCACGATGATCAGGGCGCCGTTCTCCTTGGGATCCCAGCCCCAGAAGCGACCCCACGACTGGTCAGCCCAAATGCCGCCGAGCACGGTGCCGGCGAAGCTGAACAAGGTCGCGAAGCACACGATCCCGTAGACCATGCGCGAGAGCGAGTCGGCGGTGCCCTGGTCGAGCGAGCGGGTGAAGACGCCGCGCGCCACGTAGATCAGGGCCAGGAAACCGGCGAGGAAGGTGGCGGAATAGCCGAGCGTCACCACGACCACGTGCGTCGCCAGCCAGAAGTTCGAGTCGAGGACGGCCCGCATCATCTCGAGCGTGTCGCCGCTGAGTGAAAGTCCATGCGCGATGATCAGGGTCGCGAAGCCGATCAAGGCCCCCGCGGCACTGCCGATGCCGTTCCGAAACACGCGTTCCAGCACGAGGCACAAGGCGACCGAGCCCCAGCCGACGAAGAGCGCGGAGGAGTAGAGATTGGTGACCGGCGGCCGGCCCTCCAGCCACATACGGGTGCCGATGCCGAGGGTCGTCGCAATCCAGGCGATGGCCACCATCCAGAAGGCCGCCCCGCCAAGTGCCCGGGGCCAGCCGAGCCAGGACCCGATCGCCACGAGGAAGGCGAACCCGTAGAGGGACATCGATTTGTAGAAGGGCTCCGCGTGGTTGAACCGGACCTCCACGTCGGACTTTGCGAGCTGCGGCGGGTAGCGCTTCTCGAGGTCGGCGCGGAACAACTTCAGGATCTGGTTGAATCGTTCCGGCTGCTGTTGCCGCCAGGACTGGCCCAGACCGGCATAAGCGAGGGCGGCCGGGTTTACCTGACCGCTGGCAAAGGTGTTGAGGAGCGCGGCGCCGGTGGTTTCCCAATGGGTCGGATCCGGATCTCCCGGCAGGGGCGGGATCACCAGGAAGGTCGACGCCTGGGCCATCAGGCTGAACTTCTGGCCGTGTTCGACCATGCGTGTCACCAGCGCTTCGTCGTGAGTCTCGCCCGCCTGGCGGGCCCGGACGGCCTTCACGCCCTCGACGACCTCGTCCTGGAAGCGAATGAGGTCGGTGAGGAAGTTTTCCGCGCCCGGCAGGACGAACATGTGCCGGAGGTGCTGATACTGCATGAGACTGTTGTAGAGTTGCAGCACGCCCTTCTGGAAGGGGTTGCGCAGCGCGGACTCCACCTGGCTGGCCAGGCGCGCCTGCGCGTCGATCGCGGCCAGGTGCGGCTCAATCTCCCGGTAGGAGAACCGGCGGTGACGCCCCGGGATGAAGCCCACGGCGGCCAGCACCCGGCGCGCGGTGGAGGTGTATTCAATCTTCAACGACTCCTCGGTCTTGCCGATCAGGGTCAGCAACTCGGGGTTGTCGACGACGAAGGTGGGGTAGGCGTCGGCCTTCTCCGGACGGAACGCGACGTCGAGCAGCCATTCCGTCGGGGCGGCCACCAGCGGGTCCCGAACGTTGGGCGCGCGGACCTCCTGGCGGTTCTGCAACTGGAGCAGGGAACTGCGCGCGACGGTGTCCATCGGCTTGAACCGGCCGTTCGCGAGGACCGGCAGCCGGCCAAATTCCTCGAGCGCGAACGCGGTGGTTTCCGCGCGCGGGAGCAGCGGCCGCCCGACGACGAAGAGCGAGACCGCGAGCGCGGCGAGGGGCAGCAGCCTTTCGTACGTCGTAAGGGGCGGCGCGGAGGGCGGGGCACCGGCTGAAGCCGGCGCCACGCGGCGGCGGCCGCGGCGGCCGGTGGCAAAGCCGATCAGGTGATGGCAGAACTGCACCGTCAGGCCAAGGGCCACGAGGATGCAGGCCACATAGGGGAGGAGCCAGCCGGGGTTGCGGACGACCTGGAGGATCGTCGTTTTGTCCCCGTCATAGCCCGATTGGTAGAACGTGAGCCCCGCGTACCGCAGCGGGTTGTTCATGTAGATCAGCACTTCGCGGTCCTCGGCGCCGTCGTCGGACCGCAGGCGGACGCGGCTGGAGAAGTTCTTTGGTATCTCCGTGCCCGGATACACATCGTGGCTGAATTTCAGCAGGGTGAGGGAGAACGGACGGTAAGTGCGTTCGAAGCGCAGCGCGATCTTGTACTGCCGGCCCTCATACTCGAACCGCTGGGGCGCGGGCAGCTGGACCGACACCAGCCAGGTGCCGACCGAACCCTGGGCGCCGACAAGCTCGACCAGCGCCGCGGGGGTGTTGCGCTCGTCCTGTTTGTACGTGATCGGCTGGGGCAGCGCGTCGACCCGTGTCCCGATGCCGGTGGTGGCCTGGGGGCGGTTGGGGGCGGCCGGCTGGTTCTGCCGCATGATGAGGGTGGCATTCGGGAAATAGGCCCGGGTGATGATCCGGAAGGGCAGCTTCGGATGCTGCACGGTCGCCTCCTCGGCCAGCCAGCCTTGGGGGATGGCCACCACCTCGTCGAACTTGGCATCGGTGATATCCGCGACGGCCAGTTCCACGTTCTGGTAACTCTCGGCGTAGTTGCGCGTCTCGCCCTCGGTGATGCGCATGTTGTAGTCCTGCTGCAGCAGCCCGGTCAGCAGTTCGCCGACCAGGAGCAGGATGATGCCGAGGTGGGTGAGGATCAGCCCGAGCTTCCGCCAGGCGAAGGTGAAGCGGTAGAGGTGCGCGGCGACGAGGTTGATCAGGAGCATGCCACCGATCGTGTAACCGCCGGGAAACACGGGGACGGGAATGTCGCCGACGCGCCAGAGCACGAACAGCGAGCGGAAATATTTCTCCTGCACGGCCCAGATCCCCAGGTTGACCTGGTCGAGCGTGGCGACAAACACCAGGAGCATCCCCAGGACGAGGAGCACCACCGTGAGCTTCAGGGAGACGAAGAAATCGCGAAAGTCGCGAACCAGGGTGTTCATGGGTGGTTGTGGTCGTGCGGGACGGGTTTCACGGTCTGCACAAAGGCGAGGAAGTCCTCGCGCGCCTGCGCGACGGTGGCGTCGGGACCCACCAGCTTGAAGAACCAGGTGGCTCCGTGGTACGGAACGTAGGCGCCGAGCATGCGTTGGGGCTTGTCGCCGGGGCCGACGAGTTCAACCAGACCAAAGGCGAGGCCGTTGAATTCGACGCGCCGGACCGCGGAGGGGAGTTCGGCTTCGCCGATCGGAGGCAGGTTTAGCTGGCCGCGCCAGCGGTTGACGTTCGCGAGTTCGCCCCCGACGTCGCCGGGAAAGGCGGTGATCGCCAGGTCGCCGTCTCCGGCGGAACCCGGAATGGCGAAACTGCCCTTGCGCATGGTCGATCCCGTCTTTGCCTTCCAGGCGGCGGGGGCGGTCCAGGTCAAGTCCGCTCCGTGAGCCGTCGCGACGGGCGTGCTCGCCATATCAGGAGCGGCCGCATTGCCCGCCGGGCTGGACGCCGGGACGGCGCTGGAATCGCCGGAAGCCAACGCCGGCATCTCGGGATCGGTCTCCTTCGGGATGCGATAGGATTGCACGTCGCCTTTGCGGCAGGCCGTCGCGCACAGCAGGAGGGCCACCAAGGCCAGGATGGGAGAGCGGGCGATCATGTGGGAGGGTTTATTCCGTGAGTTCCGAGCGGGAGATCAATGCTATCCGGCCGGGGAATTTCAGATTTCAAATTTCAGGTTTCAAAGGGTCCGGACGGGCGAGAAGGACGCGCGAGAGGGGAACAGGATGCGGGATGCGGGAGGGGAATCCGAGATGCAGGATGCGGGATGCAGGATGCGGGATGCGGGATGCGGGATCC
>JAEWKR010000057.1 GCA_023457715.1 Verrucomicrobiota bacterium | reverse complement strand
CGGCCCGCCCGCAACCGGGTCTCGATGCGGGCGGGCCGCCCGCGGTCCACCCGAACGCCTTGCTCCGTTTCCGCGATTGGCTTGCGGCCGTCGCTTTGAGCTTGAAACCCGTCCGGCAGTTTTCTTTTACCTCGCGTTCCAGTTTTTTCGGGCCCGCCGGAACAATTCCGTCTTCGTCGGTCTCATCGCCCATCCTGTTCTGCTTCATCCCTCATGATCGAAGTCAAAGGTTTGGTCAAAACGTACGGTTCCAAGCGCGCCGTCGACGGCGTTAGCTTCACCGTCAAACGCGGAGATATCCTCGGCTTTCTCGGGCCCAATGGCGCCGGCAAGTCGACCACCATGAAGATGCTGACCGGCTTCCTGCGCCCGGACGCGGGCACCGCCACGGTCGATGGCATCGATGTCGCCGCCGATCCGGTCGCGGTGAAAGCCCGGCTCGGGTACCTGCCGGAAAGCGCTCCGGCCTACCCCGAGATGACCGTGGAGGAGTTCCTCGGGTTCATCGCCGAAGTCCGCGGGTTCCGCACCGCGTCCGCCCGGCGCGCGCAGGTGGACCGCGCGATCGCCCTCACCCACCTGGCGCCCGTCCGGAAGCAAACCATCGAAACGCTGTCCAAAGGCTTCAAGCAACGGGTCGGCTTTGCCCAGGCTCTGCTGCACGATCCGCCCGCCCTGGTGCTCGACGAGCCGACGGACGGTCTTGATCCGAACCAGAAGAACGAGGTGCGCTCCCTGATCAAGAGCATGGCCGTCGAGAAGGCGGTCATCCTCTCCACCCACATCCTCGAGGAGGTGGAGGCGATCTGCACCCGGGTGATCATCATCTCACAGGGGCGGGTCGTCGTCGACGAAACCCCGGCCCAGTTGCGCGCCCGCCAGCCGGGAGCGCGGCTGGACGATATTTTCCGCAGCCTCACGAAAGGAGACATTTAAGCCATGCGTCAGATCGGTCCCGTCTTCAAACGCGAGTTCCTCGGCTATTTCCGTTCGCCGGTCGCGTACGTCTTCCTCATCATCTTCCTGCTCGCCTCGGTCGGCCTGGCGTTCTTCGCCGGCGGTTTCTTCAAGGCCGGCATCGCCACGCTGGAGAGTTACTTCGTCTACCACCCGTGGCTTTTCCTCTTCCTGGTCCCCGCCGCCGGGATGCGGCTCTGGTCCGAGGAGAAACGTTCGGGCACGGTCGAACTGCTGTTCACCCTGCCGATCACCACGCTCCAGGCGGTCATCGCAAAGTTCCTGGCCGCCTGGGCATTCCTGGCCCTCGCCATTCTCAGCAGCTTCCCCATGCCGCTGACGCTGGCGTACCTCGGCGACCCTGACTGGGGCGTCGTCGTCACCAGCTACCTGGGCAGCATCCTCATGGCGGGCGCCTATCTCGGGATCACGGCCCTGATGTCGGCGCTGACCAAGAATCAGGTGATCAGCTTTGTCCTCAGCGTCTTTGTCTGCTTCCTCATCACGCTGCTCGGCACGAGCATGTTTTCCGGCTTCCTCACCGGCTTTCTCAGCCTGCCGGTTGCGGTGTCGGACCTGATCTCGAACTTCAGCTTTCTGACGCATTTCGATGCGTTCACGAAGGGCATCATCGATCCCAAGGACGTGGTGTTCTTCCTCTCGCTCATGGGCTTCACGCTCTTCCTCAACGTTGTCGCGCTCGAACGCTAACCCCGCGCCGCACCATGAAACTCAGCGCCAAAGCCATCGCGATCCTGCTGCTGTTTGTCGGGCTCGTGCTCGTCAACTATCTCGCGTCCGCGCTGCCCTTCCGGGCTGACGCGACCGCCGACGCGATCTACTCCCTCTCCGACGGCACCAAGTCCGTGCTGAAGAAGATCGAGGAGCCGATCACGATCGAGCTGTACTTCACCGAGAACGCCTCCGGCGTGCCGATCTCGTACAAGAACTACGCCGCCCGCGTGCAGGAGATGCTCCGGCAGTACGTCCGGGCCGCGGGAGGCAAGTTGACGCTCACCGTGATCAACCCGAAGCCGGATACGCCCGAGGAGGAAAAAGCCACGGCGGCCGGCCTCACGCCCCAGGTGTCCCAGCAGGGCGGGGAGCAGTTCTTCTTCGGCCTCGTCGTGACACAGGCCGACCAGGTGAAGACCATCCCGGCCTTCACGCCGCAACGGGAGCAGTTCCTCGAATACGATCTCTCCAAGCTGATCCACAGCGTGCAGCAGTTCGACAAGCCGAAGCTCGGCCTGCTCACCAGTCTGCCGCTCCAGGGCACGAGCCCGCAGGAGATGCAAATGATGATGATGATGCGCCAGCAGCCGAAGCCCGCGCAGTTCATCATCGAGGAATGGAGGCAGTCGTTCGAGATCGTGAACGTGGAGCCGACCGCGACGGAACTCCCGGACAACCTCGACATCCTCGCCGTCTTCCACCCCCAGAACCTTTCGCCGAAACTCCAGTTCGCCATCGACCAGTTCCTGCTTCGCGGCAAGCCGGTGATCCTCGGCGTCGACCCGTCCTCGCAGCACTTCAAGCGACAAGGCGGACAGCAGGCGATGTTTGGCGGCCCGCAGCCCAATGTCTCCAGCGACCTCCCCACGCTTCTGGGCGCGTATGGCGTGCAGTTCGATCCGCAGAAGGTGGTCGGCGATTTGGAAAATCCCCTGCCCGTCGGCGGCGCCCGCGGCGCCGTGATGCGGATGCCGCACTGGCTTTATCTCAAGAAGGCCAACTTCAACGCCCAGGCCCTGCCCACCGCGCAGTTGAACTCGGCCTGGTTCATCGAGGCCGGCGCGCTGGCACCGAAGGAGGGCGCGAAGCTCACGTTCACCCCGCTGATCGAGACGTCCGAACAATCCGGCGAGCTGCAGGCGATGATGCTGCAGTTTGCCCAGGGTGACGACGTGGCCAAGCAGATCACCGTGAGCGGACGGAAGACCATCGCGGCGCTGGTGACGGGGAAATTCAGCACCGCCTTTCCGAACGGAGCCCCGGCCGACGAAAAACCGGACGAGAAGAAAGACGATGCGGCAGCGCAGGCCCCTGCCCCGCCGGCCCCCAAGCCTGACGCACCCGCGCTGAAGGAATCCACGGGCGAATCGAGCCTCTTCGTCATCGCCGACACGGACTGGCTGTTCGACGACTACAGCGTCCAGAAATTCGATTTCCTGGGCCAGACCGTTGCCCGCCCGTACAACGACAACCTCTCGCTGGCCGCCAACACGGTCGAGCATCTGGGCGGGTCGCCCGATCTGATTTCCATTCGCGGCAAGGGGACCTCCCTCCGGCCGTTTGAGGTCGTGCGCAAGATGGAATTGGAGGCGCAGAAAAAGCACCAGGAACAACTCACCCGTCTGGATGCGCGCCTGCAGGAGGTGCAGACGAAGCTCTCCGAACTGCAGGGGAAGAAGACCGAGGGCAACCGGCTGGTCGCCACGCCCGAAGTCGCCAAGGCAATCGAAGACTACCAGAAGCAGTCGGCCGCCATGCGCGGGGAACGCCGCGAGATCCGCCGCGCGCTGCGCGAGGACATCGATGCGCTCGAGAACAAGCTCCTCATCGTCAACCTGCTCGCCAGCCCCGTCCTCATCGGGCTGTTCGGCGTGTGGTTCTACCGCTCCCGCAAGAGCTGAACCCCAACCTTCCGCTCTCACCGATGAAACTGAAAACGTTGCTCATCACCGTCGTCGTTCTCGCCGCCCTGTCGGTCGCGGTGTACGTCGCCCGGCGGCCCGCGCCCGCGCCTGCCGTGGACGTCCGCCTCGGACAGCCGCTGCTTGACGCCGCGGTGCTGCCCCAGGCCGCCCGGGTGAGGATCAATGACCAGGGCAAGTCGGTCGTCCTGATCAAGCAGACGGACGGTTCCTGGCGCACGCCCACGTACCACGACCTCCCCGCCGACTTCACCAAGCTGTCCGGCCTCGTGAACAGCCTCACCGACGGGAAACTGGATCGCCTCGTCACGACCAATCCGGACCGGATTGCGCGACTCGACTTTAAGGATACGAAGATCGAGCTGCTCGACGCCGCGGAAAAGGTGCTGTGGGCGGTGACACTCGGGAAAACCGCGGAAGGCGGCGGTCGGTTTGTGCGTTTTGGCGACGAACCCAGGGCCTACCTCGCGAACGTCAACGTCTGGCTCGACGCCGAGCCGAAGAACTGGGCCAGTACCGAATTGCTGAACCTCAAGGCCAACGATGTCGCCAAGGTTGAACTCGGCTTCGTCGGCGTCGGCGACGTCGTCGTCGCCTCCCGCGCGAAGCCGGAAGACCCGTGGAAGGCAGAAAACGCGCCGTCGGGTCAGCAGCTCAAGGCCGACAAGATCTCTTCCGTGCTGAGTTCGCTCGGCACGCTGCGCTTCAGCGAAACCAGCGACCAGAACGACCCCAACGCGGCGGCGGCGAAGGCCAGCCAGCGCACCGTGAAGCTGACCACGTTCGACGGGAAGACCTTCACCGTGACGCTTGGTCGCAAGCCCGAGGAGAAGAAGCTCAAGCCGCCGACCCCGACGACCGACGGTAAAACCGGTCCCGCCTCCCTTGGCTCCGTCGCCGATCTGACCAAAAAGGAGGGAGCCGAAACGAAGCCTGAGGAGAAGCCGGCGCTCGCGCCCGAATTCGAAACCATTCCGGCCGGCCCGGTGTTCGTCTCGGTTGCGAGCAGCGACCCGTCCGCCCGCGTCAACGAGCTGATGCAGAAGCGCGCCTTCCAGATCAGCGAGTGGACGTTCACCGGTCTTCCGCAGAAGCCGGAGGAACTCTTCGAACCAATCGCCCCCACCCCACCCGCTGCGAACGCCAACGCCACGACACCCGCCTCCAACCCCGATCAAGCAGGCCCCGCAGCCACCGCCACGCCACCGCCCACGGGCGCGCAACCGAAAGAATAACGTCGGCCGCTCTTTCTCTCCGGCGGGGCCCTCAGCCCCGCCTTTTTCGTGCCCCGCCACTCCCAGCCCCTCTGCCCCAAAAAACCGCGTTCGCAGTCACAGCTGTGACCGCAGTCGCGAAGCCGGAAGATGACCGAAAAGTTGGTAAATCGTTGGTACCTGCTTTCGTGACAAACCCTCCGTTTCCCACCCCTACCCGCGCCCGCTGTCACAGGTGTGACATGGTTAGGGGGCTAACGATCGGTGGGGCATGGATTTTTGTTTACACATATCATCGCGTACGTATGCGTTGATGCGTGGTTCAAGATCGCCCTATTTCCAGTCTGTTTGCGGCCGACCGGCCGCTGAGGTCGCTCGAGTTCTTCCCGCCGAAGGATGACGCCGGAGTCGAAGCACTTCGTGCCACCGCCACCGCCCTCAAACGGATGGACCCGGACTTTGTTTCGGTGACCTACGGGGCGGGCGGGACGACCCGCGACCGCACCGCACAGGTCAGCGCGCTGCTGAAGTCGGAGCTGGGCTTCACGGTCATGCCCCACCTGACGTGCGTGGGCCATTCGCGCGCCGAACTGCGGGAGCTGGCCGATCGGATTTTCGCAGGCGGTTTCCGAAACATCATGACGCTGCGCGGCGATCCGCCCAAGGGCGCCAGCGAGTTTACCGTGGCACCCGACGGCCTCCGGTACGCCAACGAGCTCGTGACCCTTCTCAAGGAACGCCACCCGGAATTCTGTCTCGGTGTCGGCGGCTATCCCGAACGCCATCCGGAAGCGCCGTCGCTCGAGGTGGATCTCGACCATCTCAAGCGCAAGGTCGACGCCGGCGCCGCTTTCGTCACCACGCAGCTCTTCTTCGACAACGCCGTGTATTACCGCTTTGTCGACCAATGTCGCGCGCGCGGGATCACGGTTCCCATCGTGCCCGGGATCATGCCGGTCCTTTCGCTGAAGCAGATCCAGCGCTTCACCTCCATGTGCGGGGCCACGCTCCCGGCGACGTTGATCAAACGCCTCGAAGCCGCCGCTGACCACGCCGAGGTCGTCGAGATGGTGGGTGTCGATTGGGCCATCAACCAGATCCGCGACCTGCTCGCCCATGGCGCGCCCGGTTACCATCTCTATATCCTGAACCGAGCCAAGGCGGCCCTCGCCTTGTCCGCCGGTCTGGCCGCGTGACCGGACGGATGCGCCGCGCGTGACGTGGCTGTAGCCTGCGTACGCGCGGATGCAGGGTCCCGCCGTAGCTCCCGCTTCATCACCCGCCGGCAAACACCGGCCGGAAGCCGGCCTCAGTCAGGATCCGGGCGATGGTGTCGCGCTGGTCGCCCTGGATCTCGATATTCCCGTCCTTGACGGTGCCGCCGCAGCCGCATGCCCCGCGCATCTTCTTCGCGAGCTGCTCCTTTTCGGGCAGCCCGATGCCGACGAAACCGCTGATGACCGTGACGGTCTTCCCGCCGCGCCCCCCCGTCTCCCGCCGGATCTCCACGCGCCCGCGATTCTTCTCCGGCTTGGTGGCCGGCTTCCCGACGGCCGCGGCCGCCTTTTCCACCGCCGCCGCTGAAGCCACAGGCAGACCGCTGCTGCTGAGCGCCGCAAACGGGTTCTGGCCCAGATTTTGACCGCCGTCGGTGGAGAGCTTGTCCTTGGACATGACGGCGAACGTTGGGGGGAGCCGTGCCGATGAAAAGCGCGAATGGGGAGACGGCCTTTCTGCCCTTTTCAATTACTTCCGCCCGCCGCCGCACACCCCCACCGGAATATCCGTTTCTCCGCCCAAAAACATCAACGCCTTGGCGTAGCTGCGGTTTTCCAGAAAGTGGATGAGTTGCGGATGCAGCCCGGCCCGGCCTTGAGCCAGAAGATCGTCCAGCCGGGCCATCGCGTCGGCCACCGTCTGGCCATCAGCACGCTTGATGGCATCCAGGAGGCTAATCAGAGAAACTTTAATCTGTTCTTCCATGGCAGCAGTAAGAGTCGCCGTTAGGGCTTATGACGCTCGTTACTGCGCTTAAGCCGAATTGCAATCCCCCTCCCCGGCCACCCCCGGCTTGAGGCCCGGGCCACATCTTGTTCAGCTTCTTGTTCTGCTAATAGCCCGCACCCGGATGAGACCTGCACCCGCCTCGTCCGCTTGTGCATTTTTCTTATCCTCATTCCCTTTGCTCACATGAGCCGTTCCACCGTTCTCGCCCACGCGAACACCGCCCTGCTTGAGGCGGCGTACGAGCGCTGGCTCCAAAATCCCGACTCGGTCGATCCGACGTGGCGGGCTTTTTTCCAAGGCTTCAGCCTGGGAGCCAACGGAGGATCCCCGGTCACGGCAGCGGCGGCGCTGGCGGGCGATGAAAGCGGCCGCACCGCCATCATCGACAGCCTCAAGCAGTCGCGCGTCCACCATCTCATCAACGCCTACCGATCCCTCGGCCACCTCGAGGCTCACCTCGATCCGCTCAGCGAGCGTCCGCCCGCCCATCCAAAACTGTCGCTGGGGCTCCACGAGCTTTCCGAAGCGGATCTCGAGACGTCCTTCGACATCGGCACCTACCTGGGCGGCGGCCAGATGAAACTCCGCGACATCATCGCCCAGCTCCGGCTGACGTACTGCGGCCACCTCGGCGTCGAGTACATGCACATCCAGGACATGGACGTGCGCAGCTGGCTGCAGGAAAGGATGGAGTCCTCGCGCAACCAACCTGCCTTCTCGAAGCCGGAGAAGGTTCGCATCCTGAAGCGCGTGGTGAAGGCCGAACTGTTCGAGCGATTTCTCCACACCCGCTACGTCGGCCAGAAGCGCTTCTCGCTCGAAGGCGGCGAGACCATGGTCGCCGCCGTCGACACGCTGGTGCAGCACTGCCCCGCGGTCGGCGTCGAGGAAATCGTGATGGGCATGGCCCACCGCGGGCGGCTCAACATCCTCACCAGCGTGATGCGGAAATCGTTCGACGTCCTCTTCGAACAGTTTTCGGAAAACTACATTCCCGAGGCCGTCGGCGGCGACGGCGACGTGAAGTATCATCTCGGCTATGAGGCCGTCCTGGACACTGCCGCAGGCCGGAAGGTGGAGGTCCGCCTCGCCGCCAACCCGTCTCACCTCGAGATCGTCGACCCGGTCGTCGAAGGCAAGGCCCGCGCCCGCCAGCGCATCCGTGGCGACACCGAAACGCGCAAGCGGGTCCTCCCGTTCCTGATTCACGGCGATGCGGCCTTCGCCGGGCAGGGCGTCGTGGCCGAGACGCTCAACTTCTCCCAGCTGCCGGGCTACACCACCGGCGGCACCATCCATTTCGTCATCAACAACCAAATCGGCTTCACCACGGAGCCGGAGGAGGCCCGTTCGACCCGCTACTGCACCGACGTCGCCAAGATGATCGAGGCGCCGGTCTTCCACGTGAACGGGGACGATCCCGAGGCGGTGTGCATGATCGCCCAGCTCGCGCTCGAATTCCGCGAGCGCTTCGGGCGCGACGTCGTGATCGACATGTATTGCTACCGCAAGCACGGGCACAACGAGACGGACGAGCCCGCCTTCACGCAGCCCCTGCTCTACCGCAAGATCGCCGGCCATCCCCAGGTTTCCGCCGTGCTCACCCGGAAACTCGTCGCCGAGGGCTCGATCGACGAGGCCGAGGCGGATTCCATCCGGGCCAGCTACACCGCGGCGCTGGAAAAGAACTTCGAGCAGGCGAAAGCCGCGGAAACCGCCAAGAGTGCGAAACGCGCCGCCGCCATCGAACAGCGGAAGTTCGTCGGATCCACCGCGGTCTTCCAGCCGGACTATCACTTCAAGCCCGTCACGACCGGGGTGGCGCAGGCGGTGATCGACCAGGTCGTGGCCCGGCTCACCACCCTCCCGGAGGACCTGAAGGTGAACCCCAAGATCCGCCGTTTTCTCGACGCCCGCGTGCACGCGCACCGCGAGGGCGGCCCGGTGGACTGGGGCTTCGCGGAGGCTCTGGCGTTCGGGACGCTGCTCGTCGAAGGCACGCCCGTGCGGCTGAGCGGCCAGGATTGCGAACGGGGCACCTTCAGCCACCGCCACGCCGTGCTGCACGACATGGAGTCGCAGGCCACCTACACGCCGCTGAAAAACCTGGCGCCCGACCAAGGCCAGTTCTGCGTCTACAACTCGCTCCTTTCCGAAGCCGGGGTCCTCGGCTTCGACTACGGCTACTCGCTCGATTATCCCAACATGCTTTGCATCTGGGAGGCGCAATTCGGCGACTTCGGCAACGGCGCCCAGGTGGTGATCGATCAGTTCATCGCGAGCGGCGAAAGCAAGTGGCAGCGAACCAGCGGTCTCGTCATGCTGCTGCCCCATGGTTACGAAGGCCAGGGGCCTGAACATTCGTCCGCCCGGCTGGAACGCTTCCTCCAGCTGTGCGCCGAGGACAACATCCAGGTGGCAAACATCACGACCCCGGCGAATTTCTTCCACGCCCTGCGGCGGCAGATGCGACGGGACTTCCAAAAGCCGCTCATCGTGATGTCGCCGAAATCACTGTTGCGCCATCCGGGGTGCGTATCCCGGGTCAACGACTTCACCCACGGCAGCTTCCAGGAGATCATCGACGATCCCACCTACTCCACCGGCCGCGGGCACGGGCTTCCACCGGACGCCAAGGCGCCCGAGCGGGTGGTGCTGTGCTCCGGCAAGGTGTACTACGATCTCCTCGACTACCGCGCGAAGCATCACATCACCAACACCGCGGTGGTCCGCATCGAGCAGCTCTACCCCCTCCACCACAAGCGGCTCGCGGAAATCGCAAAGAAGTACGGTGCGGCCCGTCTCGTGTGGGCCCAGGAGGAATCCGCGAACAACGGTGCCTGGGGCTGGATCGCCCCGCAGCTCGAAGACCTCTTCGGCCGCAAACCGGCTTACGCCGGCCGCGATGCGTCCGCCTCGCCCGCCGTCGGTTCGCTCGCCCTGCACAAACTCGAACTGGGCGCCCTCCTGAAGGAAGCGTTCAGCATCTGACCCTTCGGAGTCAGCCACCGACAACACAGAGCTCCGACACCGAGGACACAGAGCCCGATCCGGTTGGATGAAACTCCGTACAAAATGATCGCGACGCCCGCCTCCGGCCCGGCTCTGATTGGGCCTCTGTGAACTCTGTGGCAAAATCCGCATTCGCCTTTAACGTTCGCCTCACCTCCACCTTCCGACCCGCCCAACGTTCGCGCCGATTCGCGTGATTCGCGGCCCCCCTCCTCTTATGCCCCTCATCGAAGTCAAAATTCCCCCGATGGGTGAATCCATCAGCTCCGGCGTGCTGGCCAAGTGGCACGTCAAGGACGGCGATCTGGTCAGGAAGGACCAGCCGTTGTTCGAGCTCGAGACCGACAAGATCACCTCTGAGGGCACGGCGGAGGTGGCCGGGAAAATCACCTTGAAGGCCGCCGTGGGTGACGAGGTGAAGATCGGACAGGTGGTCGCGGCGATCGACAGCGACGCCTCCGGCACGCCCGTCGAGCCGACCACCACCAGTGGCGGCAAATCGGGCACTGCCACGTCGGCCATTCCCAACCCCTACGCGCCGCCCGGTACGCAGCAGGCGGCCGAAGCGAGCGGCGCGGCGGCCGCCAAGACTGCGCCCGCATCGCCGGCGGTCCGCCGGATTGCCGAGGAGTCGGGGGTCGATCCCGCCAAGGTGACCGGCACCGGCAAGGGCGGGCGCGTCACCAAGGGGGATATGCTTGCCGCGCAAAATGAGGCCAAAGCCGGAGTACCGGCCAAAGCCGGCGCCACGCCCGCGGAGGCGCCTGCCAAGCCGGCGTCCGCGCCCGCTTTCGTGGCGCCCGCTTCCGGCGGCGCCCCCGCCGGCGAGCGCCGCACGCGCCGGAAGATGTCGCCCCTGCGCGCGCGCATCGCGCAACGGCTGGTGTCCGCCCAGCAGGAAGCGGCCATGCTGACCACCTTCAACGAGGTGGACATGTCCGCGGTGATGGCGCTGCGGTCGAAGTACCAGGATGACTTCGTGAAAAAGAACGGCCTGAAGCTCGGGTTCATGTCGTTTTTCACCAAAGCCGTCGTCCACGCATTGAAGGAAGTCCCGGCCGTGAACGCACAGATCGACGGCGAGTACATCGTCGACAACCACTACTACGACATCGGCGTCGCGGTCTCCACCGAGAAGGGTCTGATGGTGCCGGTGATCCGCAACTGCGACACGCTCGGCATGGCCGACGTGGAGCGTGCCATCGGTGATGCCGCCAAGCGGGCGCGCGAGGGCAAAATCACCCTGCAGGACCTCGAGGGTGGCGTGTTCACCATCACCAACGGCGGCATTTTCGGCTCCATGCTGTCCACGCCGATCCTGAACCCGCCGCAGAGCGCAATCCTGGGCCTGCATGCGATCAACGAACGCCCCATCGCCCTCAACGGCCAGGTCGTGATCCGTCCGATGATGTACGTGGCCCTCAGCTACGATCACCGCATCATCGATGGCCGCGAGGCGGTGACCTTCCTGGTGAAGGTCAAGCAGGCGATCGAGGATCCCGCCCGGCTGCTCGTGGGAGTCTGAGTCAATACCCAAACCTTTTCACAGGAGGCAACGGAGAGAACGGAGACCGACACTCCCTCTGTTGCCTCCGTTACCTCCCGAAAAAATGTCTTCCGAGAACTTCGACCTCCTCGTCATTGGCGGCGGCCCCGGCGGCTACGTGTGCGCGTTCCGCGCCGCGCAGCTCGGGCTCAAGGTGGGGCTCGTGGAAAAGCGCCCCACGCTTGGCGGCACCTGCCTGAATGTCGGGTGCATCCCGAGCAAGGCCCTCCTTCACGTGAGCGAACACTTTGTCTGGGCCAGGCACCACGCGGCCGAAGCGGGCGTAAAGCTGGGCAGCGTCGAAGTCGATCTGCCCGCGATGCTGAAGAAAAAGGACGATGTCGTGACGAAGCTCGTCGGCGGCGTGGGTCAGCTGGCCAAGGCGCGCAAGATCACCGTGGTGCAGGGCACCGCCTCGTTCACCTCGGCGAACACCGTGGCCGTGGGGGAGCAAAAACTCACGGCGAAGAACATCGTGATCGCGACGGGTTCGGCGCCCGTCGAGTTGCCGTTCATGAAGTTCGATGGGAAGACGATCGTTTCGTCGGATCACGCCATCGCCTTCGACGCCATCCCGAAGAAGCTCGTCGTCGTCGGCGGCGGGGCCATCGGCCTTGAACTGGGCTCCGTTTGGGCGCGCCTGGGCGCAGACGTCACGGTCGTCGAGTTTCTGCCGAAGATTGCCGCCACGTTCGACGACGACGTGGTGCGAACCTTTACCCGCTCGCTGCAGAAACAGGGGCTCAAGATCGAAACCGGCGCCAAGGTGACCGGCTTTGCGAAGGGGATCCTCACGGCGGAACGCGAAGGCAAGCCGCTGGAATTTCCGGCGGACAAGGTGCTGGTCGCTGTCGGCCGTCGGCCTTACACGGACGGGCTAGGCCTGGACAAGGCCGGCGTGCAGCTCGACGAGAAGAAGCGCGTCAAAGTGGATGCCCACCTGCACACCAACGTGAAGGGGATCTGGGCCATCGGTGATGTCGTCGCCGGTCCGATGCTCGCCCACAAGGCCGAGGAGGATGGCGCGGCGGTGGCGGAGTGGATTGCCGGGAAGGCAGGCCACATCAACTGGGATCTCATGCCGGGCATCATCTACACGCAGCCCGAGGTGGCGTCCGTCGGTCTCGGTGAAGAAGGCGCCAGGGCGCAGGGCCTCGACGTCAAGGTGGGGAAATTCAACTTCGCCGCCAACGGCCGCGCCATCGCCGCAAATGCGACCGAGGGTTTCGTCAAGATCATCGCCGACGCCAAGACCGACCGGATCCTCGGCGCGCAGATCATCGGGCTCAACGCCGGCGAATTGATCAGCGAGGTCGTCACGCACATGGAATACGGCGGCAGCGCCGAAGACCTCGGCCGCACGGTCCATGGTCACCCGACCCTGAGCGAAGCGGTCAAGGAGGCCGGGCTCGCGGTGAGCAAGAGCGCGATCCACGCGTTGTGAGGTTGCCGGAGTCGGTAGCTTTGCGGCCTCAGCCTCGGATCGTCTCGCTGGCGCTCCCCGCTACATTCAAACCCCGGCTGGATTGAAGGTAGCGGGAGCGCCAGCGAGACGAGGATTGTTCCCGCCCGTCTCATACCGCGCACCACCGCCGCGAATACCGCCGCCGCTGCGCTGCTCGATGTGTTTTCCGTTCTCGATCCCGGGACCCGTTTCGGTCACCCGATTAAGGTTCCGATGACTGCGTCCGACCCTTTCAAGCTCCCGCCTCTGCACCATCGCCGCGGCGTGGCGCTAATGCTGCTCTCGGTGGCCTGCTTCACCGCAAACGTCCTCTTGATCCGGGTGCTGGGTCTGCACTACGCGGTCGATATCTGGCTGGTGAGCTGCGTCCGCTTCGTGGTCGGCATTGCGGTCCTCGCCACCGTCTACCGGCAGCAGGTGCACTTCGCCCGCGTGTTCACGCACGGCAACCTGGCCGGCCGGGGAATCGTAGGTGGGCTCGGCGTCGCCATCTACTACGTGACCGTGGTGCACATCGGAGCCGGCCGCGCCACGTTCATCAACAACGTGTACATCATTCTGGCCGCCTTGCTCGCGGTCGGGGTGCTGAAGGAGAAATTCCGTCCCGCGCTGCTCGTCGGCGGCGTGGCTGCGCTCGCCGGGCTGGCCCTGCTGACGAACGTATTCGCGACCGGGGCGGGAATGAACCGCTATGACCTCCTCGCGATCGGCGGCGCCATCGCGAGTGCGTACGTCGTCGTCACGATTCGCGTGTTGCATGGCCAGGGCGAGCACACCAGCACCATCTTCGCCGCCCAGTGCCTTTACGGCCTGTTGTTGTGCGCCGTACCGGCGGCGGTTTTCTGGACGCCTGTCGCCAACGGCGCCTGGCTCCTCATGGCGGCCGCGGGCCTCCTCGCCGCCATCGGGCAGCTTGCCATGACCGGCGGCTTCCGCGACCTGCCCGTGGCCGAAGGCTCCCTCCTGCAGATGCTGGTGCCGCTCGGTATCGCCGTCGGTGGACTCGTGTTCTTCCAGGAGCACTTCACGCCGCACGAACTCCTCGGCGCCGCGCTGATCCTGGTCGGCACCGTCGTCACCGTGTTGAGGCGGTAAGGACCGACTGAATTAGCCACAAAAAACACCAAGAGGCACAAAAAGGCCGCCGGTTTTCGTGCCTTTTCGTGGTTTTTGTGGCCCATGGTTCAGTGGCTGGGTGGTGCGCTTCGGGGTTGCACGGCGGCCTCCCGCCATCCGAACTTCGCCCTTTTCGCATGAAGACGCTGCTGCTTTGGGACATTGACGGGACCTTGGTTGCCTCGGGAGGCGCGGGCATGCGCGCGCTCCAAGTGGGGCTCAAGAATGCCCTCGGCGTTGATTGCTCGCTTGCCGACATCGACTTCGCCGGGCGCACCGACCGCTGGATCATGCGGGAGGTGTTTCGCAAGTGTGGCCTGCCCGTCTCGGAGGAGAACTTCGAGCGCTTCTTTGCCGGCTACGTCGAAGCGCTGCCGCGCGAACTGGCGAATCCGCAGGCCCGCGTGCTGCCGGGAGTCCGCGAGATCCTCCTCGCCGCCAAAGCGCATGGCGGCATCGCGCAGGGCCTGTTGACCGGCAACATGCGTCGCGGCGCACAAGTGAAGCTCACCTATCACGGACTCTGGGAACACTTCCCGTTCGGTGCCTTCGCCGACGACAGCGAGCACCGCAATGAACTCGGGCCCCACGCGGTCCGCCGCGCGCTGGAGCATCACGGCGTGAACTTCGAAGCCACCAATGTGTGGGTCATCGGCGACACGCCGCACGACATCGCCTGCGGCAACGCCATCGGCGCACGCACGCTCGCCGTGGCCACCGGAAGTTCGTCCGTCGAGGCCTTGCGCGCGTACAACCCGACGGCGGTGTTGCCGGATCTCAGCGACACCGCGCGAGTGATGAGGTTGTTCTTGAGTCCTTGAGCAGCGTAAACGCGCCAACCACATCACAACGAGCCTCAGCCCCGAAAATCCCAGAGCGCATCGGTCTTAGCCGGAACGATTCAGTTAACCACGAATGGACACGAATCGACACGAATGAAGACCTGGGAAAATCATCACGCATTCGAGTTTCCTCTCCTATTCGTGTTCATTCGTGTGCATTCGTGGTTAATCCGTCTGCATTGTTCTGGCTAAGGGGGCTTGAAGCAACGCCCTGCCTGGATTCCGAATTAGCCACAGAGAGCACAGAGCTCCGACAAACCGTTCTGAAATTTGAAATCTGAAATCTGAAATGCCCGCGCAGCGGGCTACCGTCCTCTCCTCACCTGCTCGACCGAAGCCACGCGTCCACTCTGGTCGAAGATCACCCGCAGCTTCTCGTCAGGATAGCTGTCCCCCGTGTTCATGCTGACCCCGCCGCCCATGCCGCTGTGGTGGCCGAACGAGCCGAAACCGAGGCCAATGCCGAAGCGGGGACCGCGATCACGATAACTCCAGATTTCGAAACTGCCCGCCTGGGCGGTCCGCGAGATCACGCGGTCCGGCTTGCCCAGGGCCATCTGCACCTGTTCCGGGGTGAAGCCCACGGCGACCTGCCCGTTGCGAATCAGCTCCTGTTCCTGCGGAGCGTACGAGTTGAACAGCGTCTGGTTGCCCGAGATGCGGGAATCAACGGTGGAACAGCCGGCCAGCACGAGAATCGCCAGCCCGAGGAGGAAAGAGGGGGTTTTCATGTCTGAGATTAGATTTGCGCCGCAAAGACGCCACCCGCTAGGACCAGCGTAATCCGCACGCGTTTCATCCATGTCTCGTACCTTCACCCTTGCCATCGGTTCCGACCACGCCGGCTACGCCTATAAGGAAGCCATCAAAGCGATGCTGCTGGAGGCGGGTCACACGGTGCGTGATTTCGGCACAAACTCCGACGCCGCATGCGACTACCCCGATTTCATCCGGCCGGTGGCCGAGGCGGTCGCTCGCGGCGAGTTCGAGCGCGGGATTGTGCTGGGGGGATCCGGCAACGGAGAAGCGATCGTCGCCAACCGGGTGAAAGGGGTCCGCTGCGGGTTGTGCTGGAACGAACAGGTTGCGATCTGGAACCGGTCGCACAACAACGGGAACGTGCTGTCCCTGGGCCAGCGAACCGTCTCGGAAGCCGAAGCCCTCAAGATCGTAAACGTCTGGCTGGCCACAGAGTTCGAAGGCGGACGTCACCAGGCCCGCATCGACAAGATCGACCGGTAAGAGCGGTCAGCGGTCAGACTAGGTGGGCCGCAAAAAGGCGCAGAACGCGCATAAAAAGGCCGCGGCTCGGGTATGTAGTCCCGCGTTTTCGCGGAACGTTTTAACCAGGGCACGGAACTCCGTACTCGGACCGCACCGCTCCGAACTTTTGCGCCTTTTGCGCCTTTTTGCGGCTATTCCTCTGTTTGTGACCGATCACTGAAGCTTTCAGGCCCGTTCGCGTTTTGGCATTATCTGAATATCATTCTGCCCGTTCCCGAAATGCCGAAAAACGCGTATCATCATCTATTTGAGCCGGGCACCGACCCGGACGCCCCGCCGCTGCTCCTGCTTCATGGCACCGGGGGATCGGAACAGGACCTTGTCCGCCTGGGCCGGATGATCTCGCCCGGCTCCGCGCTCCTTAGCCCGCGGGGCAACGTCAACGAGGCCGGGAGCTTGCGCTTTTTTGGCCGCATCGCCGAGGGCGTCTTCGACCCGCAGGAGGTCTCCCGCCGCACGCAGGCTCTGGCCGACTGGGTGGCTGCGGCCGCCAAGTCGTACAGCCTGGACCCCGGCCGACTCGTCGCGCTCGGATTCTCCAACGGCGCCAACGTCGCCGGCTCCATGCTGCTGCTCCGGCCCGAACTGCTGGCCGCTGCGATTCTGTTCCGGCCCATGGTCGTCCTCGACCTTCCGGCCGCTCCGGGCTCGCTGGTGGGCAAACGCATCCTGATCACCCACGGCAGCACGGACCCGCTGTTGCCGCCGGATCATGCCGCGCGCCTTACCGCCCTCTTCAACGCGGGGGGCGCGGAGGTTCTCACCCGCACGCACCTCGCCAGCCACGCGCTGGTATCCGCCGACCTCGAAGCCGCCCGCGAGTGGATTCAGCCGGAACGGTCGAGAATCTCGGTGCCGCGCGCGTAGCCGTCAAACCTTCCGCCTAAAGGCGGGACAACGTACCCAAGCGCCGTAAACACGTCGGGCGGATTGAGCAGGTAGTCCCGCGTTTACGCGGCATGCCTTGGTTCGTGGCCGTCAAACCTTCCGCCTAAAGGCGGGACAACGTACCCAAGCGCCGCAAACAGGTCGGGCGGATTGAGCAGGTAGTCCCGCGTTTACGCGTTCAGCGGGGCATCACGTCTCCTTCGCCCTCTCCTCGGTCGCGGCGGCAAAAGCACCCTTCTCCGCGGCCGTCACAAAGCCTTCGGTCACGGTCTTCAGCTCCTCCCAACGACGGCGGATGTTGCGGGCCTCCTCTTTGGTGATGACGCTGTCGGCAGACGACGTCGCGATCGTGGCCAGCATGTCGGCGAACTCCTGCACGATGTCATTGGTCAACGGAATCAACTGACGCTCCGTCTGCATCGCGTGGGGATTGCGGATAAAGAAACCGCCCGCCTGCTCACACACCCACTGCGCCAGCCGGACGTCGTGCGTGATGCGGATCATCTGCCCCACCCGATCGAGCGGGCTGCTGGCGCCGCTGCCAGTCGTGTCCTCCGGCGGCTCCGCCCACTTGTAGATCAAAGAGAGCGAAAGCCCCATCTCCGCCGCAATCTGCTTGGCGCTCGTCTTCTTCAGGACCTCCTTCATCACCTCGTGACTGTGCATGGGGGAATTACCCTGCGGGCGCATTAGACGAACGCAATCCCCCACATGGGTTCGCCTAACGGATGGGGCCGTCGACCTGTCCGACTCCTTTTTTGCGTGCCACCCAAGGTGGCCTTATGACTTACTGCCCCTTTCATTCTTTTGACATGAACATTCACGAATATCAGGCGAAGGCCCTCTTCGAAAAATACGGCGTCCCGGTTCCGAAGGGTGTGCCGGCCAAGTCCGCGGCAGAATTTGATGCCGCTCTCGCCCAGCTCCCGGAGGGTCCGACGATGGTGAAATCGCAGATCCATGCCGGCGGTCGTGGCAAGGGCACGTTCACCGACGGGTTCAAGGGCGGCGTGAAGTTCTGCAAGACGAAGGCCGAGGCGAAGGACATCGCCGGCAAAATGATCGGCAACACGCTGGTCACGCTCCAGACCGGCTCCGCCGGGCGCAAGGTTCAGACCGTGTATTTCACGTCGGCCAACGACATCAAGAAGGAGTACTATCTCGCGATCCTTCTCGACCGCGCCACGTCGCGCCCGGTCATCGTCGCCTCCACCGAGGGCGGCGTCGAGATCGAGAAAGTGGCGCACGAGACGCCCGAGAAGATCCACAAGGTCTTCATCGACCCGGCGTACGGCCTGGCCGACTTCCAGGTCCGCGAGCTGATCTTCAAGCTCGGACTCGCCGGCAATGAAGCCAAGAACGCGCAGAAGCTGATCCGCAGTGTGTACCAGTGCTTCTGGGACACCGACGCCTCGATGGTCGAGATCAACCCCCTGATCACCACGCCGACCGGCGAGGTGCTGGCGCTCGATGCGAAGGTCTCCTTCGACGACAACGCCCTCTTCCGCCACCCCGAGCTCGTCGCCCTGCGCGATCTGAACGAGGAGGACCCGAAGGAAATCGAGGCCTCGAAGTTCGGCCTCAGCTACATCGCGCTCGACGGCAACATCGCCTGCCTCGTCAACGGCGCGGGCCTGGCGATGAGCACGATGGACATCATCAAGCACTTCGGCGGCACGCCGGCCAACTTCCTCGACGTGGGCGGCGGTGCCTCGCGCGAGCAGGTGGTCGCGGCCTTCAAGATCATCCTGAACGACCCGAACGTGAAGGGCATCCTGGTGAACATCTTTGGCGGCATCATGGACTGCAACGTGATCGCCCAGGGCATCGTCGATGCCGTGAAGGAAGTCGGCCTCAAGCTCCCGCTCGTCGTGCGGCTCGAGGGTAACAACGTCGCCGCCGGCAAAGCGACCCTCGCCGCCTCGGGCCTCAAGCTCGTGTCCGGCGACTCGATGGCCGATGCCGCGCAGAAGATCGTCAAGCTCGTCGCGGCCTGAGGACCTGAAGTTGAGAGAGGAGAGTTGAGGGTTGAGAGACCAAACCGGTCCCGCCCTCCGCTCGAAGCTCTCAACTCTCAACTACGAACTCTCAACTCCTTCTTCCATGTCCATTCTCGTCACTCCTGAAACCAAGATTCTCATTCAGGGCATCACCGGTGAATTCGGCGCCCGTCACACCAAGCTCTCGCTCGACTACGGCACCAAGGTCGTGGCCGGCGTGACGCCCGGCAAGGGCGGCCAGTTCTTCGAACACAACGGCGCCAAGGTTCCGATCTTCAACTCGGTCAAGGACGCGGCTGTCACCACCGGCGCCACCGTCTCCGCGATCTTCGTGCCGCCGCCGTTCGCGGCCGACGCCATCCTCGAGTGCGTCGACGCCAACCTCGATCTCGCCGTGGCGATCACCGAGGGCATTCCGATCCGCGACATGGTCCGCGTGAAGAACGCCATGCAGGGCAAGCGCACCCGCCTGATCGGGCCGAACTGCCCGGGCCTCGTGACCCCCGGCACCGGCAAGGATTCCTCCGGCGGCTGCCGCATCGGCATCTCCCCCGGCTACATTCACAAGAAGGGACACGTGGGCGTCGTCTCGCGCTCCGGCACGTTGACGTACGAGGCCGTGTATCAGCTCACGACCAAGAACATCGGCCAGACGACGTGCGTCGGCATCGGTGGTGATCCGGTCAACGGCACGTCGCATCTGGATGTCGTGAAGATGTTCAACGACGACCCCGAGACGCACGGCATCATCATGATCGGCGAAATCGGCGGCAACGCCGAGGTCGAGGCCGCCCGCTGGCTCAAGGACAACTGCAAGAAGCCGGTGGCCGGGTTCATCGCCGGCGCCACCGCGCCCGCGGGTCGCCGCATGGGCCACGCCGGCGCCGTCATCGGCGGCAAGGAAGACACCGCCGCCGCCAAGATCGCGATCTTCCGCGAGTGCGGCATCGAGGTCGCCGTCACCCCCAGCGACATGGCCGACGCGCTCCTCCGCGCCGCCAAGGCCAAGGGCGTGACGCTGAGCTGAACGCAGTCGTTCCAGAACTCGAGCCGCGGACAAGCGTCCGCGGCTTTTTTGTTTTTTCCGGATCGCCGGTTCGTCAGAGGGAGCAGGCGGTCGCCGGCATCGATTGCGGCTTCCTGGACCGCGGGCGGCCCGCCCGCATTCTGCCCCGCAACACCAACCCACGGAGGCGGGGGGGCCGCCCGCGGTCCATCAAACCAGGCTGGCGGGACTACCTACCCGAGCCAGACCCCCCCCTCACGCCCCGGACTGAAACCGGGCCCAGCCTTTGATCCCGCCGCGCAGGCTGGTGATGTTTTGGAAGCCATGCCGCTGCCGCAGGATGTCCGCCCCGCGCAGGCTGCGCACCCCCGCCGCGCAGTACACCACGGTGGGTTTGGCCGGATCCAGCGCCCGCAGATCCTCCGTCCCCCGCTCAAGTTCGCTCAAGGGGACCAACACCGAGGGTTCGATCGCACTCAGCGCCCGTTCCCATTCCTCCCGCACGTCGATCACCTGGATCAAAGCGGGCTCGTCCTCCAGCGCCGAAAACTGCCGCACATCGATCTCCGCGGGCAGCGGCTCCGATGCCGGGCGGGGACTCTGGGAGAGGGTGTGCTCGTCGAACCCACGAACCCCGCCGTCGTGGTTCGAGCCCTGCCCGGCAACGCTGCAGGTCTCGCCATACCCGTCCGGCGGCAGCTCGGTGATCTCACGACTCCGCGGATCCGCGGCAAACTTCACCACGCGCGACTGCATCGTCAGGGCATCCCAAAGCAACAGGCGGCCCACCAGCGGTTCGCCGATGCCGGTGATGAGCTTGATCGCCTCGAGCGCCTGCACGGTGCCGATCAAGCCAGGCAGCGCGCCCACCACGCCGGCTTCCGCGCAGTTGGGCACCGTGCCCGGTTCCGGCGGCTCCGCGAAAAGGCAGCGGTAGGTCGGGCCGCCCTGCCAGTTGAAGACACTCGCCTGCCCCTCGAACCCCTGGATGGCGCCGTAAACGAGCGGACGGTCGGCCAGCACACACGCATCATTCACGAGATAGCGGGTGCCGAAGTTGTCGGAACCGTCGACCACCAGATCCACGGTTTTGATCAGATCGATCGCGTTGCCGCGATTGATGCGCGTCACATGCGGCACGACGGCGATGAATCGGTTCAGCGCCTGCAGGCGCCGCGCGGCCGCCTCCGCCTTGGGCTGCCCGGCATCCGCCTCGGTGTACAGCACCTGGCGCTGCAGATTCGAGGTATCCACCTTGTCGTCGTCGACCAGCTCGATCCGGCCCACACCGGCGGCCGCAAGGTAGAGCAGAACCGGACAGCCAAGACCGCCTGCGCCGATGACCAGCACCGACGCGCGTTTCAGCTTCTCCTGCGCCGGCGGTCCGAACCCCGCGAGCGAAAGATGCCGTTGGTAGCGCGCGATCTCGTCGGGCGTGAGCGTCAGAGTCATAGCCGCAAAAAGGCGCAAGAAAGCGCAAAAATCCAGATTACAAACCCTTCATTGAACCACAGAGGAACCCAGATGGACTCAGATTTGGAAAGGGGCAGGCGGGACGCCTACGCTACGGCGATCCCGCTGGATTGATTCGCGGCGATGTCCGATCTCACTCCGTTCGGTACGCGTGCTTCGCGGGAGGCTTCCGTGTATTCCGTGTGTTCCGTGGGCAGTTTGGTTGCGGCTCGGCTGCTCTATGC
>JAEWKR010000056.1 GCA_023457715.1 Verrucomicrobiota bacterium | reverse complement strand
ATTACACCCGTGACTTTCTCCGCGTGGCGCGCCAAGAACGCAGCGACGCCACGGCCGTGATTTGCGTAGTTTGTTGTTTGCACAACCTCAAGTTACGCCACGGCCGCTGGCGTTCCACCCGACCGCGGATCAAACGCTCCGCAAGCTCGGCTCTCAACTCTCAGCTCTAGACTTTGGTTGCGGCGCAGCCGCTCTAGGCCTCTTGTGCTTTTTTGCGGCAATTATCCGGCGGCTGTTCTGAGCCTAAAGCTTAAAGCCTACCGCCTACAGCTTAGAGCTTACAACTTACAGCTTCCGCTCAGTGCTGGCACACCCGATTCGGGTCCATTGCGAAGCCGGAGCCCTGGGGCTGGAACTTGCCGCGCGACTCGAGGAAATCGACGAGCGCGGAGGCATCCATGTGGCTCTCGCTGCACGAGAAAAAACGGGTCGTCGTCCCGAACTTCTGCTGGATGGTGGCCACGAGCGACTCGCGCGTGAACGGCGCGTCGGCGGTCAGCATCATCGCGATGACTTCGTGGGCGTGAACCTCGGGCGTGGGATCGGACATCGGCTCATCGTATCCGCAAAGGAAAGTCCCGACCGCGCAAGGATTGCGGAAAGGTGGCCGGTTCTTGCGCGCGCCGACCAGCGGCCGACTCAGCGCAGCCGGATCGTATGCTGCTCGTCGGCGGTGATGCCGAGCTCGACGTGCAACGCCCCCGGGGGCACCCAGTCGTCGATTCTCTCCGGCCACTCGATCGCGAGACACCATGGTGTTTCGAGAAAATCGGTCAGGAGCAGGTCCTCGATCTGACGCGCGTGGTCGAGCCGGTACGCGTCGAGGTGAATCAGGCGGGTGGGGCCGCGGTGCAGCGAGAAGATGTTGAAGGTCGGGCTCGTGATCGCGTCCGTCACCCCCAGGCCGCGCGCCAGGCCCTGGACGAACGTCGTCTTGCCGACGCCCAGATTGCCGTGCAGCGCGAGAGTGGTGTCGGCCGGCAGCGCGGCGCCAAGCTCGGCCGCAAGGGCGCGGGTTTCCTCCGCCGACGAGGTCGTCACTCCGGAGCGCAGTTTATCGTAGATGCTCAAAGCCACGGTAATCCTCGAGGTGAAGGGCTCCTGCGGCCACGCGTCCGCGCCGCGCGAAACGGCCGATCCGGGTGAGCGCCGGCCGCGGGAAAGCGCGCCGCCAGGCGCGTTCGAAACGCGCGCAATCGGCCTGACCGTCCACGGCGACCAGCAGTTCGTAGTCTTCGCCATCCGACAAGGCGCCCCGAACGTCAGCACCCGCCCGCAAAGGCAGCGCGGAGGCGGAGACTTCGGGCACCGCCTGGGGCGGAGTGATCGACCACAGATCCTTGGCCAGCCCGTCGCTGAGATCCATCATCGCCCTGACTTCCTCCCGGCGCACCAGCCAGCGGCCTTCGCGCAGCCGCGGGGTAAAGGTCAGGTGATGGCGGGTGGCAAGCGTGTGCCCCAGTTCGCCCGTGACGTAGATCCAGTCGCTAACCCGGGCGCCGGTGCGGGTCAGGACACGGCGGGTGGTCGCTTCACCGAGCAGCGTCAGGCTGGCGACGACGACACCGTCGGCCTGGGCCACATCGCCGCCGACGATCGGCACCGCAAAGGTGCGCGCCGCCTGGGCCAGTCCGCGGTAGAAGCCTTCGACCCACGCCGCCTTGGTGTTCGCGGAGAGCGTCAGCCCCACCACCGCCGCGCGGGGCCGGCCGCCCATGGCGGCAATATCGCTGAGGTTGCGCTTCAGGAGTTTTGCGCCGACCGCTTCCGGTGCGACCCGGGCGTCGAAGTGCCGGCCGAAAATGACCGGGTCGACGGTGACGAGCTGGGCGCACGGGGAAGCGCGCAGCACCGCGCAGTCGTCGCCAATGCCAAACGGCGCGGGCGGATTCGCCCTCCCGAGCCACGCGCGAATCTGCTCGATGAGCCGGCGTTCTCCGAGCGCGGCGACGGTTTGGGAGCGTTGGGCGGTGAAGGGGTGCACGTGGCTACTCTCCCAGGCCGCAGAAAATCATGACGATCGTGTTCAGGTTGAACAAGGCATGAGCCACGATCGTGGTGCCGATATTGCCGGTGCGCTCGTACGCCAAGGAGTAGATGACCGCGAGCAGGATGAGCGGGACGAAACTCACCAGCCCCTCGAGCGTGGTCCAGTTCACATGAAGCGCCGCAAAGGCGACGGCGGGTGCAAGGAGGGCGACGAACTTGGGCAGGCGCGAACGCAGGAAGCGAAAGATGCCCGCGCGGAACACCAGTTCCTCCGCCAGCGGCGCCACCACCACCGCAAGGAAGATCAGCGCGGCCAGGAAGACCCGCGAGTCCGCATCGTTGAAAACCCGGACGAGGTCCTGACGCCTGGCCTCCACGCCGGCCGCCCGCAGGAGCCACTCCCAGAGCTGGCTGGCCAGATGAAGCAGCGGGAGGGAGATCAGAAACGTGACCAGGCCGCTGCGCAGCACGTCCAGTGCGCCCCGCGGGGCCTGCAGCCGGAAGCCCGGGGAGCGCGACGCAAACGCGAGCATCGCGGCGAGCATGCCAAACTGCTGGCCGGCGCCGGCGGCGATCGAACCGGCGTCGCCGGTGAGCCCGAAATGGCGGGACGCGACCGCACCGAGCGAGGCGAAGAAGAAAACCCCGAGCATCACCATCAGCACCAGGACGAAGAACTCGACGACCTCCGGATCCCAATAGGGCAGGGGCGAGGGGCCGGCAGACCTCCGCGCCGCCGGGGAAAGGACGCACCGCCACAGCAGGACGAGGCCGATGGCGGCGAGCGCCAGCTGCAGGGCCACGGCGGCGAGGATCGAGGGGGATGCGTCCATGCGGAAAGGCTGGAAAACAGAGAAACTGAAAGGTGGGGGAAGTCGGGGTGTGGGCAAGCACAGGCACGCGCCCCAATTCCTGCACGACACGCAGAAAATCCTTCCCACCGTTTCAGGCAGCCTTCAGAACGCTTCCTCGTGGCCAGATCCCAGACCATTGCCGCGAGCGAGATTCACGATGCCATCGATCGCCTTGCGGGCCTGCTGGCCGCACGTCATGCCGGGACGTCCAAACTGCTGCTGCTCGGCGTGGCCAATGGCGGCATCATCCTGGCCCGGCGCCTGGCGGAAAAGCTGGATCGCGCCCGGTCCGGGGTGATCGACATCTCCTTCCATCGTGACGACATCGAACGGCACCCGGTGCCCAAGGAGTTCGCGCCGACCCACATTCCCGTCGACGTGCACGGGGCGACCGTGATCCTCGTGGATGACGTCCTGTTTTCGGGCCGCACGGTGAAGGCGGCGCTGGATGAACTGTTCGACCACGGCCGGCCCACCAAGGTCGAGCTGGCCGTGCTCGTCGACCGGGGCGGACGCCGCCTCCCGGTTGCGGCCGACTACGTGGGCCTCCATCTCACCGCCACCGGGCAGCAGAAGGTCAAGGTGCTGCTCGATGCCGACGACCCACGCCAGGATGTGATTCGCATCGACGCCCAGCAACGCGCCGGCGCCGACGCCAAATAACCCTTCCAACGATGCCCTGGCACCGCCGCCACCTGCTCACGCTCGAAGAGCTCTCCCTCGACGAGATCGAACAAATCCACGCCACCGCGGTCGCGTTCAAACGCACGCTGAAGCGTTCGGTAAAGAAGGTCCCCGCGCTGCGCGGCAAGACGATCGTCAACCTCTTCCTCGAGCCGAGCACCCGGACGCGCATGGCGTTCGACATGGCGGCGAAGCGCTTGAGTGCGGACGTCATCTCGTTTGATGCCGCGAGCAGCAGCACGACGAAGGGCGAGACGCTGCGCGACACGGCGCAGAACATCCAGGCCCTGCAGGCGGACATGATCGTGATCCGGCACGCCGCCGCGGGTTCTCCCCTCTACCTTTCGCGGATCCTGGACATTCCCGTGATCAATGCGGGAGACGGCGCCCACGAGCACCCGACGCAGGGGTTGCTCGACACCTTCACGATGAAGGAGCGGCTCGGGTCCCTCCGGGGGCGCAAGGTGGTCATCCTCGGCGACATTCTGTTCAGCCGGGTGGCGCGCTCGAACATTCACGCTCTGACCAAGCTCGGCGCCGCCGTGACGCTGGTCGGTCCCGCGACCCTGGTGCCCGGCTGGTTCACCGACCTGGGAGTCAGCGTCTCGCACGACCTGAAGTCGGCTCTGGCGGACGCCGAGGTCGTCATGCTGCTGCGGATTCAACACGAGCGTCAGGCCGCCGGGATGTTCCCCTCGCTCGGCGAGTACACCAGCATGTTCGGGCTGAACAAGACCCGGGCCTCCTGGCTCAATCCGCGGGCCATCATCATGCATCCCGGCCCGATCAACCGCGGCGTGGAGATCGACAGCGAGCTCGCCGACAGCGAGCGCAGCGTGATCCTGGAGCAGGTGACCAACGGCATCGCCGTCCGCATGGCCGCCCTCTACCTCTGCGCCGGCGGCCAGCCCGAAAACGTGATGCCGACCGAGTGATGATTTTGGGGTGGCCACAAAAAACACGAGAAGTCACAAAAAGATTCATGGATACAATACCTGTGAACTCTTTATGCGACCTGGTTCGTGAAACCAGCTTCCTGATCCATACATATCACCGCAATGGGCACATGGAGAAAATCTACGAGAACGCCCTCGTGAACCGCCTGCGGAAACGAGGTTTGCAGGTTGAGCAGCAGCATCCTCTTACGGTGTGGGACGAGGATGGCACCGTCTTGGGGCAATTCTTCGCCGACCTGTTTGTCGAAAGTAGACTGATCGTTGAATTGAAGGCCGTGCGAAACGTGGCGGAGGAGCACGTCGCGCAACTGCTCGGCTACCTCAGGTCCGGACACGTGGAGACGGGACTCCTGATCAATTTCGGAGCTCCGGTGCTGTACGTGAAGAAGTACCTCATGACCTAATGTGCGGCTCCTTTTTGTGTCTTTTTGTGTTTTTTGTGGCCCCTCTTTCTCATGCCTAGTCTTTGGATTCGAAATGCCCGGGTGATTGATCCTGCTGCGAAGCGGGACGAAGTCGGCGATGTGTTCGTCGAGAACGGGAAAATCGCCGCCTCGTTGTCGGCCGCGGCGAGGAAGCGCGCCCGGCAGATCGACGCACGCGGGCTCGTGGCCTGCCCGGGCCTCGTGGACGTCCACGTGCATTTCCGCGAGCCGGGACAGACGCACAAGGAAACGATTGCCACGGGTTCGCGTGCTGCGGCGGCGGGCGGATTCACCACCGTCGTCTGCATGCCCAACACCTCGCCGGTGGCGGACAATGCCGGCACGATCCAGTTGATGCGGGATGTGATCGCGCGCGATGCGGTGATCAAGGTGCTCCCCACCGGGTGCATCACCGTGGGGATGAAGGGGCAGTCCCTCGCGCCGATCGGTTCGTTGAAGCGCAGCGGCGTGGTCGCGATCACCGACGACGGCGATTGCGTGCAGTCCAACGAACTCATGCGACGTGCGGTCGAGTACGCGAAGATGTTCGACCTGCCGGTGATGGACCATTGTCAGGACCACTCGATGACGCAGGGCGCGGTGATGAACGAAGGCGTCGTTTCGACGCGACTTGGGCTGCGTGGCTGGCCGAACGCGGCGGAAGATCTGATCGTCGCCCGCAACGTCATTCTTTCGGAATACACCGGGGCGCACATCCACCTGCAGCATATTTCCTCGCGGTTTTCGGTGGACGTCATCCGGCGGGCCAAGAGTCGGGGCGCGCGGGTCACGGCGGAGGGGACCCCCCACCACATCGCGCTGACCGACGAAGCGCTCGGGACCTACGATACGAATTTCAAGATGAACCCGCCGCTGCGGACGGAAGAGGATCGCCAGGCGATCATCGAAGGACTGCGGGATGGCACGCTCGACTGCATCGCCACGGACCACGCGCCGCATACGGAGGGAGAGAAGGACCGGGAGTTTGATTACGCGCCCAATGGCATCATCGGGCTGGAGACCTCGCTGGCGGTCTCGCTCGAGGTGCTGGTGCGGCAGAATAAGTTCAAGCTGGCGCACGTGATCGATCTGATGACCCGGCGGCCGGCGACGCTGCTCAACCTGGACGCGGGCACGCTGGCGGCCGGCGCGCCGGGAGACGTTTGCCTCTTCGATCCTGACATCACCTGGCGCTACGACGCGAAGGCCGGTTTCAGCAAGTCGAGTAATTCACCCTGGCACGGCCAGGAGCTGCGCGGCCACGTCGTGACCACGATCTGCGACGGCAAGATCGTGTTCGATCAGGGAAGGATCAAATGAGAGCGAGGGTGAAAGTCACCCTCACTTTCACTTTCACTTTCACTTTCACTTTCACTTTCATTCCACCTCGTACACCTCGATAAGGGCGACGCCGGTGGTGCTGTTCACGCCGGAGACCTGCGCGGTGTATTGGCCGGGCGCCAGTTCCACCAGGAGGGCGGCATCGCGGCTCGCGGCGGGGAGCGGGAACGCGTAGACCTGTTCGAAGGCGGCGGACAGCGTGGGACTGCCGCCCCAGTCGTCGTTGGCAGTCTGGAGCGTCGAACCCGCATACACCTCGAGCTTCGGGTCGTTCAAAGCGCCCGCGACGCCGTAGCCCGTCAGGGTGGGGCCGACCCCGCGGATCAGCAGTTTCTTCTTCACGTTGCCCGAGACGACAAAGCCCGCGATGAGCACGTCGCCCCCCGTGCCGACATTCGCGCGGGCGGACACGTTGACCAGCTTCGCCGCCGGAGCGGGGGCGAGCGGGTCGAGATCGTAGACCTCCGCGAGAGCGATGCCGGTGGTGCCGTTGGCGCCCGCGATCTGGGCGGTGTATTGCTGCGCGGGCAGTTCCGCGACGAGGGCCGCGTCCTTGGAGCCCGGCAGGAGCGGAAAGGCGTAAACCTGATCGAACGTCGCGCTGAGCGCGGGGGAGTCAGCCCAGCCGGAATTCGCCGCCACCTGGGTGTTGGTCGCCGGCACGATGAGGCGCAGCTCGGGGGCGGCCAGGACCCCCGTCACCGCGTAGGACGTGAGGGTTGGGCCGACGCCGCGGACGAGGAGCGGCTTGAGCCCCGTTCCGCTGACCGAGAAGCCCACGATGAGCGTACTGGACCCGCTGCCTGCGTTGGTGCGTACGGAGACGTTCATCAAGCGGCCCGGCTGGGGCGCTTCCACGGTCACGACCGCCGCCGCACTTGTGAGCGTTCCCTGCGGGCTGGTGATCACCACGGTGTACGTGCCGGCGGCGTCGGTGGTGGCGGCGGAGACCGTGTAGGAAGCATGGGTCGCGCCGGTCAGCGGCGTGCCGTCCTTGCGCCACTGGTACGTGAACGGACCCTGGCCGCTGGCGCCCACGCTCAGGGTCAAGCCTGCCCCGAGCACCACCGTCTGGGACTGCGGCTGGGTGGCGATGGCGAACACGTCGTTCTCGGCGCGGCCGGTGTGGCGCGCGTTCGCGCGATACTGGGACCACCCCGTCGCGGGCCCTGCGCCGATCTCGAAGGCGTAGAGCTTCTGATCGTTGCTGCCGACGTACAACCGTGTGCCGGCGAGCACGGGGGCGGAACGGATCACATCGCCGGTGTGGTAGACCCGTTTGAGCGAGCCATCGGCGTTCACCGCGTAGACCTGGCCGTCGTAGCAGCCGATGTAGATCACGCCATTCGAGTCCACCGCGGGCGAACTCGCGCGGACCTCGGTCGCCAGGGGATAGGACCACAGCAGGGCTCCGCTGCTGGTGGAGCGGGCGTACAGCTTGTTGTCATACCCGGCGTAGTAGAACGCCCGTCCGTCCGCACTGAGCGCGACGCTCGAGCTTACATTACCGCCGGATTGTTGCCGGGTCCAGAGTGGCGAGCCGGTGGGTGTGAAGGCATAGACCCCGCCCGCCAGCGTCACGAGATAGATGTTGCCCGCAGCGTCGAGGGCCGGCGAGCCGTACACGCCGGAGTCCAGGGGCGCCCGCCACTTCTCTGTGCCATCGGGGTTGATCGCATAGAGCTGCTTGTCGTTCTCATCCGAGCCGTGATAGATCGTGCCGTCGGGCCCTACGACAGGATTGCCATAGAAAGAGGTGTTGGCGGCGGTCACCCTGAGGTTGAACCGCCAGCGCTCAACGCCGTCGGCCGGGTTGAGGGCCCGCAGGTAGCCGTCGCTGGCGCGCGCGTACACGACGCCATCCGCCCCGATGGCGGGGCTGTACGCCGCTGCGGTGGTGGTGCTTCCCGGCACCATTTCGCGCGTCCACTTGCGTGTGCCGTCGGGCGAAACGGCGTAAAACTTGCCATCGTTCGAACCGAAATAAACGGTTCCGTCCGGCCCCACGGCCGCGGAGCAGGTATCGATGAGACCGCCCGTCGTCACCGACCAGCGCAGCGATCCATCCGCCGCGAAGGCATAGAATACCCGGTCGGTACTGCCGACGTACACCGTTCCGTCCTGGCCCACGGCGGGGGTCGCCGTGACGCTCTCGCCGGTGGTGGCCTGCCAGATCGAGTCGACCAGGGTGAGCGTGAACTGTCCCTCGGAACTGGCATTTTTGGAGTCGAGGCTCAGACGGTATTTTCTCCCGGCGACCGCTTCGAAGGTGCAGAGAGCGGCAGCCTGGGCATTGTCCGTGCCGGTGTTGTCGGAGGCCGAAACCGCCGTCAAGGCGTCGATCCTGTCGCCGGTGTAAATCGCCAGCAGGGGATCGAAATCCGTGCTGACGACGGAGGCCTGGAAGCGGCCGGAGCGGGGGGCGGTCCATTCGAACCACAACGAATTGCCGCCAGCGAAGCCCAGGATGAGCGGTTCCCCGGTCTCGCGGCTGGAGTGGAGGTTGGTGCCGTTGACGCGGACGCTCTCGCCGGAAAGCAGGGTCGGGGCGGCGAAGGCGTCGTTGCCCGGGATGGTCCCGATATTGAGGATGGTCAGACCGGTAGCGCCGTTCTTGCCTCCGACCGCAATCTGGTACGTCGTCCCCGCCACCGCAGGGAACGACAGGCGGCTGGTGGCGCCCGTGACGTCGTTGTCGCTGGCGGCGACCAGGGTCAGTGCGCCGGCGGTGGAGCCGGTGAACACGCCCAGCACGGTGTCGTAGGCGCTGCCGCCGGTGTCGACACTGACAACGCCGCTGACCAGAGGGGTCCATTGCCACCACAAGGTCGCGCCGACGGAAAGGCCCGCGATGGACGGATCGGTCGGTTCCGAGGTGGCGTCGCCGTTGTGCGACCGGATGGACAGGTTGCCGCGATCGAAGCGCGGACGATCCGCGAAGTTGTCGTTGAAGGGCCGATTTGACGCCGTGGTCAGGGCGCGCAACAGGTTCAGCCGGCCGCCGGTCTGGGCGCGGCCGAGGAAGCGCTCGCCGGGCTCGGTGCCGCGGAGGAGGCGGTTGATGAGTTGCCGGTAGGTGTCGCCGGGGAACTGGGCTTTGAGCAGCGCCAGCGCGCCGGACACATGCGGCGCCGCCATGGAGGTTCCTGACTTGGACGTTGTCCCGGTATTGTTGTCGTACGCCAGGGAAACGATCTCGTTGCCGGGCGCATAGAGGTCGATTGCGGCGCCGAAGTTGGAGCCTTGCGACACGTGGTCGCGCCGGTCGGAGTTCCCGACGGTCACCATGTTGTCGAGGGCGAAGCTTGCCGGGTACGTGCGGGAGACGTCCAGGTCGGCGGTTTCGTTACCGGCGGCGGCCACGAAAATGACGCCGGCGGCGCGGGCCCGCGAGACGGCGGTCATCTGCGCCTGGGAGAACGGATCGCCCGGCTCGGAGCCGAAACTCGCGTTGATGATGTGCGCGCCATTATCGACGGCGTAATTGATGGCCGCGACCACGTCCGACATCGCGCCCCGTCCCTCGGTGCCGAGCGCCCGGACCGCCATGAGCTTCACGCGCCACGCGACGCCCGCGATGCCGACACCGTTGTTGCCGACGGCGCCAATGGTCCCGGCGACATGGGTGCCGTGACCGTTGTCGTCAGTCGGATCGCCGCTGACCATCCGGCCGCTGCCGCCCACGAAATTGGCGCCGTGGACGTCGCTGCCGGCGCGCGGATTGCGCCACAGGTTGGCCACGATGTCCTGGTGCTGGAGGTTGACGCCGGTGTCGACCACGGCGACCACAACGTCGGGGGCCTCCCGGCGGATGTCCCACGCGGCCAGCGCTTCGATGTCCGCACCGGGCTCCCCCGCGATGCTGCCGTGCTGGCCGGTGTTGTTCAGCGCCCACAGGGACCCGTTGGCGTAGCCCGGGTCATTGGGCGTCGCCTTGATCGACACGATGTAATCGGGCTCGACGAATTCGTACGCTCCCGTCGCACGGAGACGCGCGATCGTCGTGAGCGCGTCCTCGCCGTCTCCAAGTTCCAGGATGCGGAGATGGCCCAGCCGTTCGAACGTCCGGCGCACCTGCACCCGGTGCCTTTGTTCCGCCTCTTCGGCGGAGGCGGTCGCCTTCGGGCGGGCGATGATCACCCGGTCGCGGTACCCTTGGGCAATTTCCTTGGCCGTCACCGGCAGGGGCGCGTGCTGCGGCGTGACGGAGGCGTGCGCGGCAACGCCCACGAGGAGGTTGAAGAGGCAGAGGAGGAACGATTTCAACGAAGTCGCGGTTGGCCTGCCAGCGTGGAAAACCGGACTGAAAGAGACAAGCCATGGCGTGCGGGGTCGCGGAGTCCTCCCGGAAGGCCGGATGGGGGAAACAGATGGGCGGATTTACGGAGTGACTTGGAGGCGTCCTCCGATTTTCTGACGCCACCCCATGCAAGGCTTGACCCGAAAGATCGGCCGTTATCTGCGACGCAAGGTCTGGGCTGACCCGGCAGGTCTCGGGCGGCCGGTGCCGGCAGAGGTTTTCGATCAGGAGTATCGCGGCGGCGGTTGGGATCATTTCTTCTCGTTCCAGGAATTGCCGCGAAACCTCGTCCTGGCGGGGCTGATCCACCACCTGCACCCGCATGCCCGGGTGCTCGACGTGGGCTGCGGCAGCGGCCGGCTGGCGGACGTTTCGCGCGCCTACGAGTTTGCGCGTTACCTCGGCGTCGATGTCTCGGCCGAGGGGCTGGCGAAGGCGCGTCGCCTGGGACTCGAGCGGGTGGAGTGGGTGCATGGCGATTTCGAGCACTGGCGCCCCGCGACGGGCGATCGGTTCGAGGCGGTCGTGTTCAATGAGACGATTGGCTATGCGGCGGATCCGGGGGCGACCCTGCGGGCCTTCGCGCCTCACCTCGCTGACGGCGGTCATCTGTTCGTGTCCTACTATCGTTCCGGCAACTGGCGGGCGCTCTGGCGACGCATCGATCGTTCGTGCGAGGTGGAGCACGAAACGGTCATCAGTAGCGCGCACGCACACGTTTGGGATATCAAGGTGCTACGCCCGCGGGCGGGCTGAGGGCAGTTGTCCGCACGGGATCCCGTTTAGTCGTATTCCCCTTCGATCCACCATCGGTCGTCGCTGCGGACGAGGCGCAGCAGCCCGCCCGTGTCGAGGGCGATATCGTACTCGATCCGGCGCCAGGTGCGGCTCGCCTGCCACCAGTCACCGCTGCTGAGCCACGGGCCCCTGACATTCAGGACCGCACCGGAAAAACGCTCCGTCCACAGAAAGCTGGGACGCCCGTCCGTGAGTTCGATCTGCGCAGGCAGCGGCGGTCGGCAGCGGCGGAGCGGCAACCCGAGCGTGGGATGTAGCGGCGGTGGCGACGGCGGCGGAATAACCGGGGCCGGAGGCTGAAGCGTCACGGCATCGGGCCGATGGGTATCCTCCGGCTGGGGCGTGCCGACGCGGTCGGCCCCGACCAGGGCGGTCACGCGCGCCAGCGTTTCGCTGAACCCATGCGGATCGCGCAGACCCGTATCGAACAGCCCCTGCTGGCGCACCAGGGGGCGGGTCGGTTGCAGGACCAGGGTGACCGAGACAATCGCCGCCGCGGTGCGCAGCGCGTCCAGATGCGTCTGGAGGGCACGGAAAAGAATCTCCACGTCGGCGGTGGGATCGGGCACGCGAAACGAACGTTGATGGGTGGCCTCATCGCTGAGTCGCAGGGACAAGTCCATCGCCGCGGCCACATGACCGCTGGTGCGGAGGTCGAGCGCGAGCCGTTCGAGGAAGCGGCGCAGGATGAAGAGCAGGGGCTCGAGCGTCTCGATCTCTTCCTCGAAATCCAGGGTGGCGGCAAACGTCTGCGCGGGAACGACCGTTCGGAGCGGCCGCGTTTCACCGCCCTGAGCGCGATCCCACAAGACCAGCCCGTCGGGGCCCAGCCGGCGTCCCACGTCGTCGCGGGGGAGCGCGGTCAGCTGGCCCAGCGTGCGCAGCCCCCAAGTGGCCAGGATGTCACGGACGCCGGGAGCCGGATCCGCCGCTTCGAGCGGCAGAGGGTGGAGAAAGGTGCGGGCGTTGGTGACGCACAGGACGTCGTCGGTGCTGGCGCGTGCGGCGTACAGCGCGAGGACCGGGGTGGCCCCGATGCCGGCGGTGGCGGTCAGGCCCAGCGTGCGCAACTGGATCACGGCGGCGCGGGCGGACTGCTCGAACCGGGCGGGGTCGCTGGCGCTGAGGTCGATGGTGCAGAGGCCGGGAGCAGTGTCCTCGATCGTGGGTGAGAGCGTGAAGGCCACGGCCAGCAGGGCGGCGCGGGCTTCCGCTTCGGCCGCAGGCTGGGGCGTGCGGATCAGCAGGGTGGGGCAGCGCGCCACCGCCTGCGGAGCCGTCATGCCGGCACGGATCTCGTATTCTCGCGCCAGGGCGTTGGCCTCCAGCACGACGGATTTCCGGGTTTGCTCGGTAAAAAGCGCCGCCGGCCGGCCGCTGCTTTCAGGCTCGGTGCGGAGCACGGCCTGCAGGGCAAACTCGGCGAGATGCAGGACGCAGAACACGGAAAGTGAAAGTGAGGGTGAAGGTGGTCAGGCGGCGCTGGCGCGGTCGGTGGCCCGGACGCGCTGGCGTTGCAGGGTCGGGGCGAGCAGGTGGGCCACCGTGCGACGCTCATCTTCGAGCGCACTGGGGGGATGCGAAGCATCGAGCAGCAGTCGCAGTTGGGCGCTGGCCACGGAGGAGCGCGGCGTCTGCACGACGAGCGCCACATCGGTGGTTTCGACGCTGCGTTGCAGTCGATACCACTGCGTGGCCGGGGTCTGGCGGAGTTCGGCCTCGCGGGCGCGGCGCAGGTCGACGACGACAAGCCCGAGATTGGCATCACGCGTCAGCAGGTCCGCCGCCTGCAAGGCTTCGGCGGTGCCATGACAGCGCACCCATAGCAGATGGGGCAGCAGGTCGGTGGTGAACGACGACGGGTCGAAGCTGTCGTGGCCGTCGACCAAGGCGATCCGCGTCCGGCTGGCCCGCGTGCAGGCGAGCAGTTCGCCGAGCAACAGGTGGCTCCCGCAACTCGGCGCGGCACACACCACCTCGGTCACCGCGCCCAACGGCAGTCCGCCGGTGGCATCGTCAATCGTGGGAATGCCGGTGCGCAGGGTCCGATCCGCGGCCACCGGCTCGCCGCCCAGGACGGCGACGGTCGGAAAGCGTTCGGCGAGCAGATGCCGAAGCGCCGCAAGTTTGGCGGGCGCGGACATGGAGCGGATGAGGGACGAAGGACAAGAGACGAGGGACGTGGGACCAGGGACGTGGGACCAGGGACGAGGGACCAGGGACAGAAGACGTGCCCGCGAAGGGCGCGAAGGGGCGCGATTGGTGGCTGGGATCGCGTTGATGGGCGTGATGCGCGGGAAACTCCTGCTTCAGCGGCCGAAGCGTTTCAGCAGGCGGACAATCAGGGAAGGGCGGCTGTAGACCTTGAGTTCCCGCGAAGAGTTCAGGTCCCGCAGCGTGGCCCGGGTGTTCGGCTGACGCACGGGTTTGGTCGGCGCGGGTTTCAGAATGACTTTGGATTCGAACGGCATGGGGAGCTTTCAGCGATCAGCTTTCAGCAGTCAGCGAGGGAAAGGCGGAACCTGGAGTGTGCTCTTGCTCGTGCTGGGAGATTGACCGGACCGAGCAGATTGGAGCCCGAGTACGCGGTCTGGCTCCAGACTCTGGACTCTGGGGCCCTCGACTCCTCCGTTTTCTCAACGCTCAACCCCTCACGCTCAATTTGATGGTTCAGTTCAGGTGTGTCCGCAGCAGCCCGACCATCACGCCTTGGATCATGAGTTCCTCGGCGGGCAGCAAGTCGGGGTACCGCGGATTCTCCGCGCGCAGGAAAGGGCGGCCGCGCTGAAGGAGAAAACGCTTCAGGGTGGATTCGCCGTCGATCAAAGCCGCGACAATATCGCGGGGACGCGGCTCGCGCGGAGTGAGAAACACCACGTCGCCGTCGAGAATGCTCGCCTCCACCATCGAATCGCCACGGACCTTGAGCGCGAACAGCTTCGCGTTGGGTCGCACGCCCAGGGTGGCGGTATCGACGGCCACGAAACTATCGGCTTCCTGTAATGCCTCGACCGGCAGGCCGGCGGGGATGGTGCCGAAGAGAGGGATCTCCGCGAAGCCGGTGCGGCGCGAAGCGGCGGTAGGCAGAAGGCCGCGCGCTTTGCCATCGAGGCGCCGCAGCGCGCCTTTTTCCGTGAGCGCATCGACATGGCGCTGCACGGCAAACGGACTGGCGAAACCGAAATGCGCCTGGATTTCGCGCAAGGACGGGGCAACGCCATGCTGCCGATGGTGCGAGTTGATGTACTCGAGCACATCACGCTGGCGGTCGGTGAGCGGTTCGGGAGGCATAGTGTGCAAGTGAACACATCGGGCACGAATTGCAAGGCTTGAGCTGAGGTTGGGTCAACGCCGTCGCATTGCGTTCGTGCTCGTGATCGATCCGGCGAACTTCGAGCACGAGCACGATTACGAGCATGAGCACGACCCAATCCCTCACTCCCCTTTGGTCTTTCTCTTAATCTTAATCTTTCTCTTTCTCTGGTTTGCGTCGCATGGGAACGGACCGCACGCAGAGCCAACCAAGGCAGGAGAAAGAGAAAGATTAAGAGAAAGATTGGGGGGCTACGCCCCCGTCATCCGCTCGCGGAGCTGACCGCACGCGGCATCGATATCGCGGCCGCGGGGCCGGCGAAAGTGCGCCACGACGCCCTTGGCGCGGAGCGCGCCCACAAACGCGTCGGCTTCGGCGTCAGAGGGCGGATCGTAGGTCCGGCCCTGCAGGCTCGTGCCGGTGCTATTGTACCGGAGCAGGTTCACGTGCATGCGGCGTTCGGCGAGCAGACCCGCCAGCTGGGCGGCTTGCTCGAGCGAATCGTTTACCCCGCGCAGGAGGCAGTATTGAATCGTCACCGGGCGGCCTCGCGACGCCTGGAACCGGTCGGCGGCCGCAAGGATGTCCGTAATCCGGTAGGCCCTGCCGGTGGGAACGATCCGGGCGCGCGTGGCATCGTCGGGCGCATGCAGTGACACCGCGAGGTTCACGTTCAGATCGCTCGCGGTCAGCGCTTCGATCCCGGGCACGATGCCCACGGTGGAAACGGTGATCTGGCGGGCACCGAGCCCGCCCACGCGGTTGTCGGCGATGCGCTCCGCGGCCGCGAGGACGGCCTCCATGTTCAGCAGGGGTTCGCCCATGCCCATGAACACCAGCGTTTGCAGCGTGCGGCCGACGGCGCGGGCCTCGTGACGCAGGGCGATGAACTGATCGACGATTTCGCCGGCGGTGAGGTTCCGATCGAAGCCGGTCTTCGTGGTGGCGCAGAAGTCGCAGCGCATCGCGCAGCCGACCTGGGAGGAAACGCAGCCGGCGGCGCGATCATCGCGGTAGTCAGGCATGAGCACCGTTTCCACCGTGCGCGCATCGGCCAGGCGCAGCAGGAGTTTCGTCGTGCCGTCGTCGGCGACCTGACGCGCGGCGAGGGTGGTGGAGGGGGCCGCGAAAGAGTCGCTGAGCCGGGCGTGGAGCTCGGCCGGCAGCCGGAAGTCGGGCCGGTCGGGCAATCGCGAGGCAAACCCGCTCCCACAGCTGGGGCCGCCTCCGGCGTACACGCCCCGGAGCACGCGGGCCGCGTGCGCGCGCTTCACGCCCCAGGAGGCGAAAAGGTCCTCCAGTTCGGCGAGCGAGTAGTCAGTGAGCGGGCGGGACACGGCGGGAGGCAAGTAGCGAGTGGCGAGCAGCGGGTAGCGAGTAGAAAACCGGGCGCGAGCAGATCCTGGTCGTGCTCTTGCTCGTGCTCGTGATCGGGCTCGAAATTTCCCGGGTCGAGCACGAGCACGATTACGAGCACGACCCAAAACCCAAAACCCAAAACCCAACTACCCCTGCTTCTTTGGCTTTTTGCCGCTCTTCGGCTCGATGTTGAGGTAGGTCTTGTTGAGCATCTGGCTTTCGTACAGTTCGAGCAGCCGGACCCCTTCGCGGGGCTTGACCATGTCCTTCTTTGTCGCGGCGTCGATCTGGGCCTTCATTTTGCGGCACAGGTCTTCCTGCTGGTACTGCACGCCTTCGATCACATCGGCGATCCGGCTGCCGGTGAGCGCCTCCTCGATGTAGAAGCCGTTCGGCTCGTCGTCCTCGAGAAAGACGTGCACCTCGTTCACGCGACCGAAGAGGTTGTGCAGATCGCCCATGATGTCCTGGTACGCGCCGGTGAGGAAGATGCCGAGATAGTACGGCTGCTTGTTCAACGGGTGCAGGGTGATGTAGTCCTTCACGTCCTGCAGGTCGATGAACGAAGCGATCTTGCCGTCGGAGTCACAGGTGATGTCGACGAGGATGGCGTTGACCGTCGGCTTCTCGTTCAGCCGGTGCAGCGGCGCGATGGGGAAGAGCTGCTTGAGGGCCCAGTGATCGAGCAGCGACTGGAAGACCGAGAAATTGCAGACATACTGGTCGGCCAGCAGCGTATCCAGATCGTGGAGTTCCTCCGGCTGGTACCCGGCGGTGCGGCCTTCCTTCGCGATCTGTTCGCAAACCTGCCAGAAGAGCGACTCGGCCGCGGCGCGGTTCTCGAGGTCGAGGTAGCCGAGATTGAAGAGCGAGAAGGCCTCGTCCTTCTTCTGCAGCGCGTCGTGGAAGCGTTCCAGCCGGCCGAGCTTGGTCTTGTTGCGCAGCATGGTCTCCAGGTCCTGGACCACCTTGTGCTTGGTCTTGGGCTGGTGCTGCTGACCGAGCGACTCACGCTTGTTGATCCGCTCGAACACCTCGATGACGAGCAGCGAATGCGGGGCGACGATGGCCCGGCCGGACTCGCTCACGATGTCCGGCATGGCGACGCCGGTGTCGTCGCAGATGTCACGGATGTTCGACACCACGTCGCGCGCGTACTCCTCCATGGAGTAGTTCATCGAGGACTCGAAGTTCGTGCGTGACCCGTCGTAATCGATGCCGAGCCCGCCGCCGACGTCCAGGTAGCCCATCGGAAAGCCCATCTTGGCCAGCTGGCAGTAGAAGCGGGTGGCCTCGACCACCGCGTTCTTGATCGTCAGGATGTTCGGGACCTGCGAGCCGATGTGGAAGTGCACCAGCCGCAGCGATTGCGTGAGCTTGGCGGCGCGCAGCTTCTCGATCGCGAAGAGAATTTCGGCGGTGTTCAGGCCGAACTTGGCGTTGTCGCCGGTGGAAAGGGCCCATTTGCCCTCGCCGCGGGTCTGCAGCTTCGCGCGGAAGCCGATCAGGGGTTTGACCCCGGTCTCGGCCGACAGCCGGATGATCTCGTCGAGTTCGGAGAGCTGTTCGACCACCAGGATGATCTTCTTGCCCAGTTTGCGGCCGAGCAGCGCCAGGCGGATGTAGTCGTGATCCTTGTAACCGTTGCAGATGATCAGCCGCTGGGCCCCCTCATGCATGGCCAGGGCAATCATCAACTCGGGCTTGGAGCCCGCCTCCAGGCCGTAATTGTAATCCTTGCCGGCAGCCACGATCTCGTCGACCACCTCGCGCAACTGGTTGACCTTGATGGGGAATACCCCGCGGTAGCTGCCGGTGTAGCCTTCCTCCTTGATCGCCTTGGCGAACATCTCGTTCAGCTGAATCACCCGGTGGCGCAAGAGATCCTGGAAGCGGATCACCAGCGGCGCCTTGAGGCCCATGCTGAGCGCTTCCTGGACGACGTCGACGATGCGGATGCCGCGACCGTCGGTCAGGGGCTGCATCGAGACGAACCCGTCGTCGTCGACCGACAAGTGCCCGGAGCCCCAGCGTTTGAAGCCGTAGAGTTCTTCGGACTGCGCCGCCGACCAGGAAGAGGATTTGGATTTCAAAGTCTACGAGGGAGTCTGGAGTCTGGAGCTGGGAGTCTGGAGCAGGAAACAGATTCTAGAGGGGAATTGGATCAAAGGGGGGGGAGGTGATGAGAAGGGGCGCAACTCAAGCAGTTTGGCTGGCTGGGCTCCGGACTCTGGGCTCTGGACGATCGACTGCGCGCCGTATTCCTGCTTGCGTTCGCCGTTCACGAATCAGTTAGATGCGTGTTTTCTTTTTTCAAATTACCCAACACGCAATGCCGAAAATGGATTCGTTGCTCTCCTCCAGCTTCTTCGCCCAGACCGCCGCGCCCGCGGCTCCGCAACAAAGCGGCGGCATTCCCGGGGTGATGATCATCGGTTACGTCCTCCTGTTCGCGGCCATGTACTTCTTCATGATTGCGCCCCAGCGCAAGAAGCAGAAGGAGCACGCGAAGATGCTGTCGGAGCTCAAGTCCGGCGATGAAGTCGTCACCAGTGGCGGGATCTTCGGTGTGATCACCAACGTGAAGGACGACCGCTTTGTCCTGCGGATTGCGGACAACACCAAGATCGAGGTCGGCAAGGGCTTCATCCAGACCGTGGTGAGCCGCGGGGGTGCCACGACCGACAAGAAGTAACCGCACTGAACCAAACGGGACGAGCCGGGTTGCCCCGCGAAGCGGGGTGAAACCCGCCGCGGGACAGACCCGCTCCCGCAGTCTGCAGACCGATCGCGGTGGCGCCGGCCTCTGTGCCGGCGAGCAATAATTTAAACCCAAAAGACCAATGCTGAAACGCAATCTCTGGAAGATCCTGCTGACCGTCGCGCTTGTCGCGTGGGCGGTGTCGCAGATCGTCCCGTTCAAAGACACCCCGTTCGTGGAGTACGCCCGTACCCACGCGAGCGCCAAGCAGGCCGAGTTCGGCCGGCTGCTCGACGAAGCGGCCGCCCGGAAAAAGAGCCTGCAAGCCGTCAGCGAATTCGTCGCCCTCAAGCAGATCGGCAAGGAACGCCGCCTGGATCTGACGACCTACTTTCCCGACATCAATCTCGAGAGCACGCTCACCAATATCGAGAAGCGCAATGACATCCTTCTGGCTGAGCTCCTGCGCCGCTCCAAGAGCAAGATGCAGCTGGGCCTCGATCTCGTCGGCGGCGTCGCCTTCACCCTCGAGGCGATGCCCAAGCCGGGCGAGCAGGTTGAGGAACACGTTCAGCGGGAGAATCTCCAGAAAGCGATCGAGATCATCAGCACCCGCATCAACGGCATGGGTGTGGCCGAGCCGGTGATCCGGCCCGTCGGCGACAATCGCATCGAAATCCAGCTGCCCAACATCAACACCCGCGACAACCCTGACGTGGTCGACAACGTCAAGGCGCCCGCGCGGCTCGATTTCCGCATCGTTCATCCTTTCCTCACCCCCGGGCCCGGGGTCGAAACTCCGGCCGGCTACGAGATCAAGACCCTCGAGTACGAGGGCCGCCGCGGCGAATCCGGCGTGGAGGAGGTCTTCGTCAAGCGCATCCCCGAAATGACCGGCGAAGCCATGGCCGACGCCGGCACCCGCTACGACCAGTACGGCAAGCCCGAGGTCATCCTGAACTTCACCAAGGAGGGCCGTGAGCGCTTCGCGCAGGTGACCCGCCAGATCGTGCAGCTGGGCCAGCAGAGCGGCCGCATCGGCCGTCTGGCCATCGTGCTCGACAACAAGCTGTACTCCGCGCCCACCGTGCGGGAGGAGATCGACAGCCCGACGGCGCAGATCAGCGGCAACTTCACGGAGCGTGAGGCGCTGAATCTCGCCAATGTGCTCAACAACCCGCTGGACGTCGAACTGCGCGTCATGGAGCAGTACGAGGTCGGTCCGTCCCTCGCCAAGGACGCGATCGAGAGCGGCAAGCTCGCGTTCATCATCGGCACGGCCCTGACCTCCGTGTTCATCGCGATCTTCTATTCGATCGGCGGTCTTCTCGCCGTGGCCGCGATGTTCATCAACGTGCTGATCATGGTCGGCGTGATGGCCAGCATCGGCACGACGCTGACGCTGCCCGGCATCGCCGGTATCGTGCTCACGCTCGCGATGTCGGTCGACTCGAACATTCTGATCTTCGAGCGCATGCGCGAGGAGTTGCGGCAGGGCAAGTCGCTGCCCGCGGCGCTCGCGGCCGGTTACGACAAGGCGTTCTCCGCCATTTTCGACGGCAACATCACGACCCTGATCACGGCCGCCATCATGGCCTGGCTCGGCACGGGCCCGATTCGCGGCTTCGGCATCACCCTGGCGATCGGTATCTTCACCACGATGTTCGCCGCCCTGGTGGTCAGCCGGCTGTTCCTCGAACTGGTGATCGACAGCGGCGCCATCAAGCGCCTGCCGATGGTATCGCTCCTGCAGAATGCGAACTACAACTTCCTCAAGTACGCGAAAATCGCCTTCATCGGCTCGGCGGTGCTCATCGTCGCCGGTCTGGGCACGATGGTCGCCAAGGGCAGCCGCGTGTATGGCATCGACTTCACGGGCGGCGATCAGGTCAGCCTGAGCTTCGCCAAGAAGGTCAGCGACCTCGGCGCGATCCGTGCGGCGGCCGCCGGCGCGGGGGTCACGGACATCAATCCGGCGTACCGCACCACGATTGGTTCGACGCAGGAAACCCTCGTGATCCAGGCGCCGAACGGCAAGGGTCGCACGGTGTTGCAGGCGCTGCAGCAGCAGTTCCCCGACTCGGGCTTCCAACTCGCGGGTGAAACCAGCATAGGCGCATCCGTCGGCAAGGAGATCCAGCTGAACGCCGCGTGGTCCCTCTTCTGGGCCCTGCTGCTGATGCTGCTCTACGTGGCCGTCCGGTTTGAAATCGGTTACGGGGTCGGGGCCGTCGTCGCCATCGCGGTCGGTCTGCTGCTGACCGTGGCGTTGTTCGTCATGGCAGGCCGGCAGTTCAATGCCTCCATGGTGGCGGCCATCCTGCTCGTCGTCGGTTACGGCATCAACGACACCATCGTCGTCTTCGACCGCATCCGTGAGGAGTTGAAGCTGAACCCGACCGGCACCCTACGTGATGTGGTCACCCGTTCGCTCAACCTGACGCTCTCCCGCACCATCGTTACCGGCGGCACGACGCTGCTCACCGCCATCACCTTCCTCGTGGTGACGACGGGCGATGTGAACGACATCTCGTTTACGCTGCTCATGGGCGTCGTGGTGACCACCTTCTGTTCGCTCTTCATCGCGAGCCCCGTCTTCTACTGGTGGCACAAGGGCGACCGGAAGCACGTGGAGGCGCATCACGACATCGCGCCGAAGTACGAGTGGCAGGGTACCAGCAAGGCTTCGGAATAACCGGCTAGGGCGCGTCCTGCGCGACGCGCCGCTTGGCTTTGGGATCCGGGTTCGCCGGCGCCAGGGGCGCCGACCTTCCCGGACCCCACGGGCAACGGTGCACGCCCGACGTGCCCTGCCATTTCCCCGCCATGCGCTGGACTCATTCGCCGCTCCCGGCCGAGCAGGTCGAGGCGCTGAGCAAACGCGCCGGGGTGAGCCGCGTGCTCGCGGAGCTCCTGCTGCGGACGGGGTTGCGCGACGCGGATGCCGCTGCCGGATTCCTGACGCCCGCGCTGGCCGGCCTCAACGATCCTTTCCTGCTGCGCAACCTCGACGCGGCGGCCACGCGGCTGCGCCAGGCCATCGCGCAGCGCGAGGAGATCGTCGTCCTGGGCGATTACGATGTCGACGGCGTCAGCAGCACCGCGCTCCTCGTGATGGTGCTGCGCCGTTTCGGCCTGAACCCGCGGTTCATCGTGCCGCGCCGCGCCGAGGATGGATATGGACTTTCGCGCAGCGCGATCGATCGCGCGCTCGAGGCGGGCCAGCCGCAGCTGTTCATCGCGCTGGATTGCGGCACGAATTCGCACGAGGAGACCGCCTATCTCCGGGGCAAGGGGGTCGACGTGATGATCATCGACCATCATCGTTCGAAGGAGCGGCCGCTGGAGGGCGGGCTGCTGATCAACCCGCACGTGCACGAAGTGGAGGGCGAGCCGGATTCCGCGTGGCGGCACCTGTGCACGGTCGGCCTGGTTTTCAAGCTGCTGCACGGGCTGCTGAAGCAGCTGCGCACGGAGAATCATCCCGTGGCGTTCCGGATCAAGCTGCGCGACCACCTTGACCTGGTCGCTCTCGGGACCATTGCGGACCTCGTGCCTCTCGTCGGCGAGAATCGCATCCTGGCGCGGCATGGCCTGCGCATCCTCGAACAGACGCAGCGCGCCGGCCTGCGCGCCCTGATGGAGGTCGCCGGGGTGCGTCCTGAAAACGGCATTACGCCGACCGACATTTCCTTCCGGCTCGGGCCGCGCATCAATGCGAGCGGACGGCTGGCCGATGCGGCGCTTTCGGTCGAGCTGCTGCTGAGTGACGACGTCGCCTTCTGCCAGGAAATGTCGCGGCAGCTGGATGCGTTCAACCGCGAGCGTCAGGACATCGAACGGGTGATCACCGAGGAGGCCGAGCGCATCATCGAGACCGAGTTCGCCTCCCATGCGGGGGTCGTGCTCTACGGCGACAACTGGCACCCCGGCGTGGTCGGCATCGTGGCCGGCCGCGTCACGCGCAAGTACAACCGGCCGTGCGTCGTGCTGGGCAACGAGGGCGAATTCGCCAAGGGCTCCGGCCGCAGCGTGGATGGAGTGAACCTGGTCGAGGTGCTGGGCACCTGCGCCGAGCATCTGAGCAGCTGGGGCGGGCATCCGATGGCGGTGGGGGTGGCGCTGCCCAAGCAGCACCTGGCGACCTTCCGGGAGCGTTTTGCGGCGGCGGTGCGGGCGCACGCCGGCGACGACGTCAGCGAGGCCCGGCTCGACCTCGCGGCATGGCTGATGCCGGAGCAGATCGGCGAACGTCTCATGGAGGAGATCGATTCGCTGCACCCCTTCGGCCAGGGCAACCCCGAGCCGGTGTTTGGCGTGCGCGGCGTGGTGCTGCGGCACCGTCCCGAGATCTTCAAGGAGATCCATTTCCGGTTTCATTTCGAGGACGGCCGCGGCCGCCGGCTGCACGGTGTCGCCTGGAAGATGGCGCAGCGCATGCCCCCGCTGGGGACGCCGATCGACCTCGCGGTGGAGTTGAAATGGAATCATTTCAACGGCCGGCGCCTGTTGCAGCTCGGGTTGATCGACTGGCGCGCCTCGCCGTTGATGTGAATGAGCGGTAGGCGATAGGCGGTCGGCGATAGGTCTTCCGACTCTCACCGCTCAATCTGGACTCTCAGCTTTCCGCCTAACCCTGCCACCAGTCTCGGATGGCGCTGACGCCGTCGCGAATCACGGTAGGCAGGTTATGGAAGGCCTCGCGGATGTCGTCGTGATGGCCCCGGGCAATCCAGATGAAGAATACGATCAGCGCGATCCACACCACGACGTCGATCAGCACAAAAAGAGAGGTGCCCGGACTGGTGCCGCAGAGGCCGCGGTAGATCGAGTGCCGCGCCGCCTTGAGCGGCCAGGTGACAAAGCCACTGAACATCAGGAGCAGCAGCAAAGCGGCCCAGACCGGCAGCCCGAAGGGCAGGGCGACGCCGAACCAGGTGCCGGTCGCGAGCAGGGAGACGACGGACGCCAGCAGGGCGAACACGATGGCGGCATGGATCGCCGAAAGGAGTGGCAGGCCCAGGCCCGCTCCTGGATGGGCAGCTCCCGGCATGGACCATTGCTGGCGCCACCGGTCGGCCTGGTCGTCCCATTCATGCCGGAACTGACGGGCCCGGCGTTTCCATTCGCGTCGGGTCTCGTCGCTCGAGACCGAACGCACGGCGTCATAGTAACCCTGTTTCGCCCGCCGGATGAAGTCCTGCGCGGTGGCGGGTTCGCCGGTGGCGGCGGCCTTCTGTTCGGGGGTCTCGGCCACCGGTATTACAATCGCCATGACGAGATAGAGCAGAATGCCCGCGCCCCAGGCGAGGGTGAGCGCCACGAAGCCCAGCCGGACGAGGGTGGGGTCCAGGTTGAAGTAGATGCCGAGGCCATTGCACACGCCGGACAACTGCCGGCCCTCCAGAACGCGATAGAGCCGCCGGGGACCGTCGGCGGATGCGCCCGCAGCGCCGGGTCCGGACGCCGCGCTTCGACCCGTTCCCGCGCCGCGACCCGCGGCGGCTTCGTCGGGCGATTCATCGTGGATCTCGCCCATGGCCTCAAGGACGTCGCCGACCTCGCTGGCGAGAATCACATTCTTGTGCGCGGAGAGCCGGCTGCGAAACTTGTCGCCGATCGAGCGCTCAATGTCCGAAACGATCTCCTCGCGGTCGGGATTGGACGCGAGGCGGGCGCGGGCGCGCTCGAGATAGCCGTGCAGGGCTTCGTAGCCGGCATCCTCCAGCTGAAAGGCGGTGCCGGCGAGGTTGATCGTGATGACTTTGTTCATGGGCTATTTCTGGCCGAGGTTGCGAATGGTCGCGCTGATCTGGGACCAGTATTCGAGAGTCTGCTTGAGGTGGTCGCGGCCTTTCGCGGTCAGCTCGTAGTATTTGCGCGGAGGGCCCGCTTCGGATTCCTGCCATTCGTAGTCCACCAAGCCCTCCCGGCGCATCTTGCTTAGCAACGGATAGAGGGTGCCTTCCTGGGTTGCGAACTCCGTCTCGCTCAGCTGCGTGAGGATGTCCGCCGCATAGACTTTGTCCCCGGCGATGATCTTCAGCACGAGGAATTCGAGCAGGCCTTTGCGGATCGCGAAGAATTTTTCGTCAACACCCATGGGAATCGTAAAGACAGGTACCTTCGCTAAGCAAGGTACCTGGGCTGAGAACGAATGCAAGGCGATTCCGGCGTCGTCGCTCTGTGACCTCTGTGGCAAAATCGGCTTTCAGGATGAACGTCGCCTCTCCGGCGGATGGGCCCTACTGGACGGTCATCCGGGCCCGGATTGAGCGGTCCGCCCTTTTTCCTTTTCTGGACCGCCGCGCTAGGCGCGTTTGCTCCTCGTCGGCATATTGCTTACCTGCCTAACTTACTCCTTTCCCTACTTATGAGAAATCTCCGTCTGCTCGCATGCTGTCTGCTCCTCGGCGGTTCCGCCGCCCTGTCCCGCGCCAACCCCGCTGAGCTGAAGCTCGACATTCAGCAGACCGGGGCGCCCATCAATCCGTTCATTTACGGTCAGTTCATTGAGCACATGGGCCGTTGCATCTACGGTGGCATCTGGGCGGAGATGCTCGAAGACCGGAAGTTCTATTATCCGATCAAGGCTGAGTACGCGCCCTACGGTGATCTCGCCCCGACCTCGGGGACATCCGATTTCAGCATTGGGTCTCTGCAGAAGTCCGAGTTCCCGGCGCTGGCGGCTTCGCCTTGGGAAATCCTCGGTGCGGCGGAGGGAGTCAGCATGGTGGCAGAGAAACCCTTCGTTGGCGAACACAGCCCTCGCCTGAAGTCGGGCGTCGGCATCCGCCACCACCGCCTCGGGGTGGTGCCGGATCTCGATTATGTCGGGTACGTCTGGGCGAAGCCGGCGGGCAATCAACCCGTGACGGTCGAGGTGGCGCTCGTCTGGGGCAAAGACGCGAAGGATCGCGCCACCCAGCGGCTGACCTTTGCTCCGGGAGACTATACCAAACAGAGCTTCAAGCTGCGTTCAGCCGGCCGCACGGACCGCGCGCAGTTCGAACTGCGGGTACTCGACAACGACGCGTTGCTTGGCGCGGCCTCGCTCATGCCGGGCGACAACGTCAACGGGCTGCGCAAGGACACGCTGGCGCTTCTGAAGCAGCTCGGCGGCACGGTCTATCGCTGGCCGGGCGGCAATTTCGTGAGCGGCTACGACTGGCGTGACGGCATCGGCGATCGCGACCGGCGTCCGCCGCGCGGGAACTCCGCCTGGACGGGCATCGAGCACAACGATTTTGGCACCGACGAGTTCATCGCGTTCGCCCGGGCGATTGGCACCGAGCCGATGATTGCCGTGAACACGGGCTTTGGCGATCCGCACTCCGCGGCGCAGTGGGTGGAATACGTGAACGGCAAGGCGGATACCCTGGCTGGCAGCTGGCGCGCGAAGAACGCGAGCGCCGAGCCGTACGGGGTGAAGTACTGGTGCGTCGGCAATGAAATGTGGGGCCCGTTCCAACTCGGGTTCATGCAGCTGCACCATTACATCGAGAAGCACAACCGGACCGCGAAGGCCATGCGCAAGGTTGATCCCAGCGTGAAGCTGGTGGCCGTGGGCGACATCGAACAGATCAACCGGGCCAACGATCCGGAGCAGGCTCGGCGCAATATCCCGTGGACCCATGGCATGCTCCTCGGCTCCGGCGACTATATGGACATGATTTCGGAGCACTTCTATTCCGGCCGCCGCCCCTGGACCAAGGAAGAGCGTCCCGACACCGTGACCCACGTCTACCTGGTGCGCGATGCGATCAAGAAGAAGACCGACCTGCATCGCCCGCTGCAGGCTTCACTGCCGAGTCTGAAAGGCCGCGTCGTGCCGATCGCGATGGACGAGTGGAACTACTGGCACCGCGATTATGTGTACGGCGAACTGGGCTGCATCTACGACCTTTCCGATGGCCTCGGGATCGCGGCCGGACTGCACGAGTTCTACCGCCAGAGCGACCTCGTCCAGATGGCGCATTACGCCCAAACGGTGAACGTCATTGGTGCGATCAAGACCACACGCACGGCGGCGGAATTCGAGAGCACGGGTCTCGTGCTGCAGCTGTATCGCCACCATTACGGTCAAATCCCCCTCAAGGTGGAACAGACCTTCGGACAGCTGGACGTTGCTGCGGCCCTGACGGAGGACCGCCAGACGCTGACGGTGAGCGTCGTGAATCCGACCAACCAGCCGCAGACCTTCCAACTGGCGTCCGGATCGGTGAAGCCGACCGGCGCCGGTGAACGCTGGCACATCACCGGAGCGAACGAGTTCGTCCACAATTCACCCGGGAAGCCGCGCGAGATCGACATCCAGCATACGCCGAATGTCGATGCGCAGCGCGCCCTGGAAGTCCCGGCCATGAGTGCGACGTTGTTCTCGTTTCCGCTGGGGAAGCGGTGAGCGTCGGCCGTAAGCGATAAGCTTTAGCCGGAGAAATGCGGTTGCCCGCGACACCCGCGAATGGGCGCGAATCAGCGAGACACGGATCCGTGCTCTCCTGATTTGCGCTGATTCGCGTGATTCGCGGCCTGTCGCGTCGCGCGGTACGCGGGCACTTCTTCTGCATCGTTCCGGTCAAGGCTTGGAGGGGCGAAGATGCGGAGTTGATTCATGTCTCCGCCCTTGCCGTTTTTGGCGAAGAGTAAGGGTGGCAGGAATGATGGGTGCACCATCAGACGGGAGCAGTTCGCCCTCGGGGAATAGCTTCCGGCCCCACAAGGGTTTTCTTGCCAGTAAGCGGCGGCAAGGTGCCGGGGCGTTCCCAACGCGCTTCCCCCACATGCCCAAACTTCGCCTGCTGATAGCCGACGATGAGCCGCTTGCGCGCGAGCGTATGCGATCGCTGCTCGCCCTGGATCCGATGCATGAGATCGTCACGGAGTGCGCGAGCGGCCCCGAGGCGGTCGAGGCCATCTTGCGCGAGACGCCTGACGTCGCACTGCTGGACATCCAAATGCCCGGCTGTGACGGGCTCGAGGTGCTAGCGCGGCTGCCGGACGCCGCGCGCGCCCGACTCGCGGTAATCTTCGTCACCGCGCACGACCGGTTCGCGGTGCACGCGTTCGATGCGAGGGCGGTGGATTATCTGTTGAAGCCGTTCGCGCGCGACCGCCTGCAACTCGCCCTCCAACGGGCCGGCGAGTTCCTGCGGAGCCGCGATGCTGACCAGCTTTCGGGCCGTCTTTCAGCCTTGATGGAGCGCACGCTTGGCGCTGCGCCCCGGGAGTCGGATCGGCTCGCGGTGAAGGCGGATGGCCGGATCATCTTCGTGCGCCCGGTGGAAATCGTTTGGGTCGAGGCGGCGAACAATTACTCGATTCTCCACCTGGAGCAGGGGCGCCGGTTGATGGTGCGGGAATCGATGACGGCGCTGGAAGACCGTCTTGGCGCCAGCGGCTTCGCTCGGATCAACCGCTCAGCCATGGTCCGGGTCGAGACGGTAAAGGAACTTCAACCCAAAGGCTACGGCGACTACGACGTGGTGCTCCATAATGGACGGCGTCTGCCGCTGAGCCGCTCCCTGCGGGGGCAATGGGATAAATTTGTTCCCGGCGGCATCTGAACTTTACCGGGCGCCCCTCACCGACGAGCAACCGGCCCTCAGAAGAAAGCAGCTGATCCCCGCGGGATTCACTCCTCGGCTCCACCCTGCAGCGTCCGCGCCGTGATGCACTCCCCACCTGGTGCCGTCCGCATCCGGCCCCGCCGACTAACTCGCGCGCTGGTCCACGCGACCACGTGCCTGCTGCTCTGTCCTCTGGGCCGGATGCTCGCCGCGCCCGCCGTCGAGCTTTGCGATCCCACGGCTCCGGCGGCGATTCCCGCGCGCGCCCGACATCCTGGTGTCAGCCGCATGGCGGAGCGGATTCGCGAGGTGCTGGCGAAAGATGAGTGGTTCGGCAGCCCCTATCGGGTCGGCTACATCGCTGAACAACTCGCCCTGGCTCTGCCCACGCTCACCGATCCCAAGCAACGCGCCGATTTCACCGGCTGGTACGCCGGCGTTCTGCTGAACGCGGGGGAACCCGCCAAGGCGCTCGAACAGTACCAGTCGTACGAGCATCAAGTCCGGGAAAGCGCGCAGCCCCTCGCACCGGGCGCGCACGTGATGCTGCAGCACTCGAAGGCGCTGTGTTACCTGCGGATGGGCGAGCAGGAAAACTGTGTCACCAACCACAACGGCGACTCGTGCCTGCTTCCCATCCGGGGCGGCGGCGTGCACAAGGCGCAGGCGGGCTCCCGCGGGGCGATCGAAACCCTCACCCCCGTGCTCGAGCGGTATCCGGGGGATATCCGCGCCCGGTGGCTGCTCAACCTGGCCTACATGACGCTGGGTGAGTACCCTGACAAGGTCCCTGCGCCATGGCGGATCGATCCCCGCTGCTTCGAATCCGAGTATCCCTTGCCCCGATTCAATGACGTCGCTGGCGCGGCCGGCGTGGACGTGGACGATCTTGCCGGCGGCGTCGTGATGGACGATTTCGACAACGACGGCCTGCTCGACCTGATGGTTTCCTCGTGGGGGGCGACCGGCCAGCTGCGCCTTTTCCGCAACGCGGGCACCGGACAATTTGTGGATCGCACGGCAGCGGCGGGGCTCATTGGGGCGACGGCCAGCCTTAACCTGATCCAAGCCGATTATAACAACGATGGATTCGTCGATGTGCTCATGCTGCGCGGCGCCTGGCTGGGGATGTCGGGTAAGTATCCCGACTCGCTGCTGCGTAACAACGGTGACGGCACCTTTGACGACGTCACGGAGGAAGCGGGCCTGCTGGGCTTTCATCCTAGCCAGGCGGCGACGTGGTTCGACTACAACGGCGATGGCTACATTGATCTGTTCATCGGGAACGAGTCGGATGGCAAGGATGCGAACCCCTGCCAGTTGTTTCGCAACAATGGCGACGGCACCTTCACGGAGTGCGCCGCGGAAAATGGGGTGGATCTCGTCGCTTTTGTGAAGGGAGTGGTTGCCGCCGACTTCAACAACGATGGCCGGCCCGACCTTTATGCGTCGAGACGTGACGGCGCCAATATCCTGCTCCGCAATGACGGGCCGGCGGACGCCGGGGGCGGACCCAGGAGTCGATGGAAGTTCACGAACATCGCCGCAGAGGCCGGCGTGACGGAGCCGTTCCGAAGCTTTTCCTGCTGGACCTGGGATTTCGATAATGACGGTTGGTTGGACCTGGCCGTGACCGGCTACGGCATCCAGGACGTGAGCGACGTTGCCGCCGATGTGATGGGCCTGCCCACGGCCGGCGAGCGTGCCCGGCTGTATCGAAACAAGGGCGACGGCACGTTTGCCGATGTAACCCGCGAGTACGGGCTCAACCGGGTCCTGCACACGATGGGTTGCAACTTCGGCGACCTGGATAACGACGGCTGGCTCGATTTCTACGTGGGCACGGGAGATCCCGACTTCTCCACGCTGATTCCAAACCGCATGTTTCGGAACGATGGCGGCCGCCGCTTTCAGGACGTGACGACGGCCGGGGGCTTCGGCCAGCTGCAGAAGGGGCATGGGATCGCGTTCGGTGACCTGAACAACGATGGAGCGCAGGATATCTACTCAGTGGTGGGCGGCGCGGTGCCGGGAGATCATTACCCCAACCAGCTTTTCGCCAATCCGCTGCGGGGAAAACACTGGTTGAAGCTCAAGCTGGAGGGCGTGCGTTCGAATCGCTCCGCGCTGGGCGCGCGGATCCGGGTGGTCGTCGCGACCGCGGACGGAGAGCGGTCGATCTACCGCGTCGTCACCTCAGGGGGGAGTTTTGGCGCCTCGCCCCTGCAGCAGCACGTCGGGCTGGATTCCGCAACCGTGATCAAACGCGTGGAGATTCAGTGGCCCGCGACGGGTGAAACCCAGGTAGTCCGGGAACTTGAGCCGGACCGGTCCTACCGGATTCGCGAGGGTGGGGCGGCCGAGGCTCTGCTCGCCGCGCACTTCGAATTCCCGACCTCTCCGGCGGGACACAGCCACCCCCATCACGCCGGGCCGGCGGTTGCCGTCGGAACGCCGTCTCCTTCCCATGTGTCGCTTCATCGCTGAATCTGCCCTGCGGCTGTTCCACCCGGCGCCGATGCGCGCCGCGTCCGTGTCACGCGCCCTGGTGCTCGCGCTCTCGCTCCTTGCATCCGTCCGGGCCGATCCCGTCGCCACGGAGGCGCGCGCTTATGCCGCGTTCGGCGAGTTCATCGGTCGCACCGCGAAGCTCGAGGCGCTCGGGCTCACGGAAGATCAGTTTGCCGCCTTCGTGGCGGGACTGCGCAGTGCCGCGCAACGCCAGGAGCCGAGCAACCTCGACCCGGAAACGGAGCGGCTGCTCGACACGATCCGACGGAAAGTCGTCGAGGCGCCTCCGCCCGAAGACCCCGAAATGCGGCGCTACTTGAACGCCATTCGCGCTGGCATGGCCATGCAGGAGACGTCGAGCGGCCTGCTGTTCTTGACCGTGAAGCCGGGCTCCGGCCCGCGGGCCCGCCCGGAGGATACGGTGGTGGTCAGCATCCTGGCGAAAGCGCCGGACGGGCAGACGGATTTGCCACAACTGACGCGCCGGGATGTGCGGTTGAAGGTGCAGGAACTGCTGCCCGGTCTGGTGGAGGGCGTGCAGTTGATGGGATTGAGCGGCACGATGGCTTTTGTGCTGCGCCCGGACCTCTCCTTCGGGAACGGCAAATGGCCCGACGGCCTGCAGCCCGGCATGCCGTTGATCTTCCAGGTGGAGTTGAAGGAAATCGTGCCCGCCGGCTGAAAGGGGGCCCGTTGGCGCAGGGTGCGCTCGGGGGCGAATACCGCGCCGCGGCAGGCGGCAAGGGGGCGAATCAGGCCGTGGGCGCCACTCGGGCGGGCGGGGCGGTTGGTCTGGTGGCCCGCGTCGGGTCCGACGCCTTTTGCCGGCTTTCCCGTCGCGGCACGCCGGCTTACGGCGCCGACGGCCGGCGGAGCACGGCCACCGACTGGCCCAAGTTCCCAAGGCCAGACATCCTTCGGCCATCCGGCCAGACGACGTCGGCTTCGAGAGGGATGTGCGGCCGGTCACCGTCGTAGACCGTCTCAACGACCAGTCCCAAATGCAGGGCCCAGGCCGACAGCGCGTCACGCTCGATAAACTGATTCAGATGGGTTCTGCCCGTCGCCGGATCCAAGGCCGCCGCGAAAACCGGCCAGTGCGCAGCGAGCCGGAACTCCAGGAACGAGAGCACGATCCTGCCCTCCGGCCTCAACACCCGGTGTGCCTCAGCGAGGTAGCGGAACGAGTCCTCGTGCGACAGGTGCGTCAGGACCGAGAAGAAGCAGACGAAATCGGCGCATGCGTCGGGCGCAGGGATTCGGTTTTCGTGCAGGGCTCGGAACTCCCAGTCTTCGCGCTGACACAGGGTGTCCGCATACCTGACGAGTTCGGGGACGACGTCGGTACCGAGGTAGCGCAGGGTAGGGTATCGCTTCAACTGGAACGCAAGCCGGCCGCTCCCGCAGCCCACGTCAATCACAGCAGCGCCGTCCCGCAATCCCAGGTGGCGAAGCAGCTGTTCCTCGAGAAAGCCTTCGGCTACGAAGTCGCCCCCCACCGCGTTTCGCAGCGCCGCTTCGCCCGGCAGTCGGTCTTGGAGTCCCGCCACGAACTCGGGGTAGGATTGATGAGGGTCTGCCACGATGACCTTTTCGACACCGCCAACCCGAAAACCCGCTACCCCCGCTTATTGCCTCCCCCATGAGCCAATGGCCTGCGTTATGAAGAAGGACAGACCCGATACGAAGCGTTATGAAGAGGGACAGGCCCGTACTGCACGTGCAGGAGTCACGAAGAGGGACAGACCCCGTATGAGGCGGGCAACCGTGCGCATGGGGACAGGCTGCGCGAAGGGCACAGACCCCTGCGGCGGAATACCGCTCCACAGGGCGGGGCATGCCGGCTCGATTTTCTGTCAGGTTTCGGACAGTTTGGGGCACTTAACCGGTAACCACCATGACACCGGTCACTCCTTCCGCCGTAGAACATCAAGACGCCGACCTTGTGGCGCGCAGCCTGGCCGGTGATCGTGACGCCTTCGGGCAGATTGTGGTGCGCCACCAATCGCTGGTCTGCGCTCTCGCATTCAGCGCGACCGGGAGTCGTGCTCGTAGTGAGGATCTGGCGCAGGAAACGTTTGTGACGGCCTGGCGCCAACTGGCTCAGCTTCGCGAACCGTCCCGCCTCGCGGGCTGGCTTTGCGGCATCGCGCGTCATCTCGCACAGGGCGATCGTCGCAACCTCCAGCGGGAGCCGGTGTATGCGGCCGAGTCGTTGGAGGACGCGGCGCATTTGGCCGGAACCGAGCCGCTGCCAACGGCTCAAGCGGTCACCAATGAGGAGATTGCCTTGCTCTGGCGCGAGATTGGCCGGCTCCCGGACATTTACCGCGAGCCGTTCGTCCTCTACTATCGCCAGCACCACTCGATCCAGCACGTCGCCGCAGCCCTGGAAATCACGCCCGACGCCGCAATGCAGCGGCTTTCGCGCGGCCGCCGCCTGCTCCAGGGGCGGATGGTCGCGTTCATCGAATCAACGTTGGCGCGGAGCAATCCCGGTCCGCAGTTCAGTCTGCAGGTTCAGGCCGCCCTCCCGCTCTTGATGGCGGCCGGACCGGCAGCCGGCGCGACCCTGTCACCGGCCGGAGCGGTGGCGAAGGGAGGGGTGCTGAGCTTCCTGTTCGCCTTTGCGGCCCCGCTGGTTGGCACCTTTGCGGCCATCGGAGCCACCTGGTCGGATATCCTACATGCGCCAACCGGACCGGAGCGCCGGCTCGTCGCGCGCTAGACCCTCGGGCTCTGGCTGTCTGTCGCGGCGATGGTGGCTTCATTGCAGTGGGTGGGGCGGTACGCGCAGCACGCCGGGCTGCACCTACGACAGGACTGGACGGCGACGGCGCCATATGTGGCCGTGTGGTTCGTTTTCGCCCTGACCGCGTTGACGATCGTCGTGCTGATGGGCCGCGCCCGGTCATCCCTTCGTCGGCGACTCGCGGCCGAAGGAACGGTTCCCGCTGTCCCCGCAATGCGACCGCGCCGCTGGCGCCGCGTGGTGAACCGGTTTGCCATCCTGATCGCGATCTTCTGGGTCCTGATCTATGTTGCGGCCATCACGGGTGATCGCGCGGTTGCCGCGGCGATAGGCGCGGGGGTGATCGTCGCAACGCTGGTACCGTTCGGGTTCCAACGCATCCCGCCGACCCCTGAAGTAGATGCAGAACGCGGTGGGTGGCTGGCCGCAGGATGTGGGGTCGTGTTTTTGCTGATCCTTAATCTGCGCGTCGACGTATGGACCGCCGCAATCCGAGGCACGGACCTGGCGACGGCCCACCGGCTCCTGCCCATGCCCTTGGTGCACCTGCTGTCCGTGATCGCCGCCGGCTGGACCGCACTGCTCGTGTTCCACACGAGGCGGGGTCCTGGGATCGCTGGCCGCCGGCCGGCGTCCTAAGGCGACGCTTCGCGCCCGAGCCCTCCGGCACAACGTCCGCAATCCTGGGGCGCCGCAGGGCGGTACGTCGGAACGGTACCGGCGCGCGCCCGGCCCGCCCGTTGCACCCCGCCTGCCCCTTTGGATGCGGCGTGTCCGATTTCCTGCCCGAACAACCATAACCAACAACCCTGATCCTGTTATGCACCACCGTCTGATTTCCGTCCTATCAATCGCTCTTGCCGGCATTGTCTCCGCGGGCGACACAACGGTATCCCCCCCCGGAATTGCGCGCGGTGCTCGTGACTGCGCAGGCGCCCCGATTTGCGCTGGTGACGTCTGGCGGTGCGCACTCCGGCTGGGCGAAGCTCGGCGAGACCTTTGCGGGTTGGAAACTGGTGAGCTTCGCCGCGGACGATGAAGCCCTCGTGGTCGAGCGCGAAGGACACCAGGCAACCGCGCGCCTCGTCACGGCATCGGTGGACGCGGGTCAAACGGCACCGCTGCCGCGCGCCACCCAAGAGGAGGCGGACGTGTTGCTGACCAAGATGAAGTTTGAACTGCTGTGGGACCGCATTCTGGTCGAGCAACGTAAGGGACTCGTGACCGCCTTGCGGCCGCAGATCGCGGGGGATTTCAAGAATCTCGGCGTCCCGGAGAAGGAGATCGAACCGGTGCTCGAACGGATGGTCGATGTGCTCATGGCGGGCATGCAGCCAGAGGGCATGCGGGAGGACTTCGCCCGGATTCACAGCGAGGTGTACACGGAGGAGGAATTGCGCGGGATGGCGAACTTCTATGACACCGCTGCCGGGAAGGCTTGGACGGCGAAACAGCCCGAGGTGCAGCAAAGACTGATGCAGGCCATGATGCCGCGGGTCCTCCACGGGATGCCGGAGGCCCAAAAGGTTGCAGCCGACTACCTGCGCGAACGCGCAACGCCGCCGTCCGCTGCCAAGCCTTCGTCAATATCCACGCCGGGACAGTAAGGAGCGACCGAGGCGCGCTCGAAAACAAAAAGTGCCTTTCCCGCGAGGAGAGAGGCACTTCCTAAAGTGGCGCACCCGTAGGGAGTCGAACCCCAAACCTTCTGATCCGTAGTCAGATGCTCTATCCAATTGAGCTACGGGTGCGTGAAAGAGGGCGAGAAGAAGCAGGGATTCGGGAGCGAGCGCAAGCGCTTTTTCGCAGGTCTTATCAGGCGCCCGATCGCTGGGCTGCGGTCCTCCGCCGAAAAAAAGGGGCCGGCTTTCGCCGGCCCCGGGGGACACCGCTAACGCAAGATCAGTTCGAGGCCACGCGGGCGGCCGAGGGCTCGGTCTCCTCGGTGAAGAGGACCGTGCGGGTCAGCTGGGCGTTCAGCTTCAGGGCTTCGTCGGGAAGGACGCGGGCTTCGACACCGTCGATCTCGGCGTGGCCGATGATCATGGTGTTGACGCGGGTCTCGGGCTGGGCGCGGCCGGGCAGGTTGAACTCGCGGCCTTCGTTGAGCCAGATGCGGCGTTCGGTCAGGCCCGTGAACCAACGGGTGCGTCCCAAGCCGTCCTTGGCGTCGGCTTCCACAATATCAGCCGAGACCCAGCCGTAATGGGGCACGAAATACTCGGCCCAGCAGCGATAGCCCGGGTCCACTTCCTTGCCGGCGTTGGTCTCGCGCAGCCGGTAACCCATCTGCAGACGGGTCGGGATGCCGCGGGCGCGGGCCATCGCGATAAACATGGAGTGGAGGTCGGTGCAGCACCCGCCGGCGTTAGCCATGCAATCCTCGGCGTCGCCGATGCCGCATTTCGGCTTGGACGGATCCTTCGAGTAATGGTCGGCGAAATCGGCCACCGCGCCGAGCAACTGCTGCGCCTGCACCGCCACGTTGGTCTCCGAGCCGCACGCGTCGTCCGCGCGTTTCTGGATGGCGGCCGTGACGCGCATGTGCGGAGCGTCCTTGCGCAACTCCTCCGCGTACAGCTGGCGGTGGGAGTCCGTCAGCGCGCCGACCTTTGCCGGATCGATTTCCGCGAACGACGACCGCCGGCGCACCGTGAACGCGACCTTGGCGGTCAGTTTGTCGGCGCCCGGGTTGGTCGCCTCGATCAGCATGAAGCGGTTGCCGCGGTCAGCATCACGGACCACCTGCCAGGGGCCGGGCGTGGAGACGACGTCGAAGTCCAGCACTTCCTGGTAGCGCTCGTTGTCGGGGATGGCGACCCAGAGCTTGACCGACCTGGCGCCGGCGGGGATGTCGCTCACGGTGACGTTCTGCTGCACGCGATAGGTGCGCGTGACTTCGGGAAATTCGGCGCCGGCGAAGAGAGTCGATGCGGCGACGAGGGCGGTAAGGAGGGCGGTTTTCATGTGGGTTGGGGAAGGGGGGCGGAACAAAGGCTCAGAATTTCCAGTTTACGTCGCAGCGGAATCGTTTGCCGTCCTGGCGGCTGGTGATCGCGTCGACGAGAAAAAGGCGGGCCATGACGTTGAGGTTGGGCGTGATGGCGTAGGCGGCCCGGATCTCGTGGCCCTTGATATCAGTGAGGTCGGACTGGGTGGCGCTGCCGAAGCGCGCCCAATCGTCCTGCGTATAGGCGGCGTTGACGGCAAACGTCTCGATCCGCGCGTAGTAATAACCCGCCTGCCAGTCTCCCGCTTTCTTGAGCTGGCCGAGCACCGCGGACAGCACCCAGCCGTTCGTCTCGTCCGCATGCAGAGGGGCGAAGGGCGCGGCATCGGCCACGGAATAATCCTCGAGGTTGGCGATCAGATCGACGCCGAGTGCCAGCGGAAGGGAGCCGGAAACGGGGAACGAGTACTGAGCGCTGAGCACTCCCAGCAGATAGTCCCGCTGGCCGTTGCGATTCCGCAGCCGGTCGCCACGATCGTCACCGTCCAGCCGATACAGGCCGGCGGCCAGGGTGAGCTGGGCTTTCTCGATGGCCCGCGTCAGCTTGATCTGGCCGCCGAGGAGCGAGCCGTTCAGCTCGTCCGCGCCATCCGGCATCAGGAACGCCCCGGCAGCGATGGTGATTGTGTTGCCGGCCGTCTTGACGTCGTGGGTGAAAGCGACGCCCGTCGGGGTCACGTCATCGTCGAACACGAATTCGTTCTGCTGCCAGAACGGCACGGAGTTGCGCCCCACCGAAACACTGTTGGCTCCCTCCTTGAAGAGCAGCGCGTAGCGATCGAACACCACGGAGAGATCATCGGTGATATCGTCGCTGGCCCAGAAGGTGAGATGCGGCGACTGCTGACTGTGGCGATGGCCGGTGCGGGCGCGCGCCACGAACGACCATTCGGGCGAAAACTTGATCGTGCCCTGCAGCCGGGCCCGGACCCGACCGCGTTCGCGATCAGCGCGCAGGGCTCCGGCGGCCGTGTGCGAGTCCCAGTCGTTTTCGTAGCGCAGGCGGACGTCGCCGTTTAGGCTGCCGGTCACGGCGGAATGGGCGGGTAGGGTAAGGCCGAGCGCGAGAACGAGCACGGCCCAGCGGGATAGGGTGGGCATGGGTGGGGAAGCTGGAACGGGCCGGAGACCGGCTGATCTCTGTCCGGGCCGCAATCCCGTGGTGGCGAAGTGTCACCGGGTGGGGGCGAACCGCCAGTCGTTGCATCCAAGGAAGCGCCGACGCCGTACAGAAAGATGTAACCACGACACGTCCAACGAGTCGTACCCCCTCACTGCTCTCCTCTTCCCCTATGCAACTACGTCTTCTGGCGCGGACCCTTTGCGTCGTCCTCCTTTCGTCGCTGCCCCTGCGCAGTCAGATCATGAGCGTCGCGGCCGAACAGCCGGTGACGGTGGAAACCGCCACGGTCACCACCGAGGTCGCGGGGCGCGTCGCGCTCACGACGTTCGACCTGACCTTCCGCAACCCCAATGCGCGACAGCTCGAGGGAACCTTCGAGTTTCCGCTCCTCGCCGGCCAGACCGTGGTGCGCTTTGCCCTCGATATCAGCGGACAGCTGCGGGAGGCGGTGCCCATCGAGAAGGACCGCGGGCGCGTCATCTTCGAGGAGATCGAGCGGCGACGGGTCGATCCCGGCCTGCTCGAACAAACGGCCGGCAACAACTACCGCGCGCGGGTATTTCCGATTCCGGCACGCGGCACCCGCCGGGTCGTGATCGCTTATCAGGAAGACATCCGCCGCGCGGATGCGGCAGCCTATCGCCTGCCGTTGAACTTCAAGCATCCGGTGAAGACCTTCCGGCTGGAGTTCAACGTCCTCACGGGGGCGCGTGAACCAGCCAAGGTCAAGACGACGCTGCCGCTCACTTTGCCGGCGTGGGAGAACGCGCGACGGCTGGTCGTGACCCGACAGGATTTCCAGGCCGAAGGCGTGATCGAGTTGGAACTGCCCCCGACCACGACGCCCGCGGTGATCACCGGCCAACGCGCGGGGAGCCACTATTTCGTGGCGGAGATGCCGGTGGCGACGCGCCCGGCGGCCCGGGAGCGGCCACGCGTGGTGGGACTGCTCTGGGATGCGTCGGCCTCCGGGGCCGCACGGGACCACGCGCGGGAGTTCGCCTTCCTGGACGCTTGGTTCGCCGCAGTGCCGGACGTCGCCGTTCGCCTGGTCGTGGTGCGGCATGTGGCCACCGCACCCGTTACCGTCGAGGTCCGGGGCGGCGACTGGAAGGCGCTCCGCGAGCGCCTGGATGGGCTTGTTTACGACGGCGCCACCGGCCTGGACGGCTTTGTCCCGGGCGCCGACGTCGATGAGTGGCTATGGTTCACGGATGGTCTGCTGAATTTCGGGCGCGTCCGCGACGTGACATTCGCGCGGCCGGTGCAGGCGGTGGTAAGCAATGCCGCGGCAGACCACGCCCGGCTGCGCCGACTCACGGAGTCCACCGGGGGCGGGGTCCTGGATCTATTGCAATCGACTCCCTTCGCGGCCGCGGAGGCCGCGCGCGCGCAGCGCCCCCGTGTGCTGCGGGTGGAGCGCAACCCGGAGCAAGTTGCCGAGCTCTTTCCATTGATCGGAACCGCGGTGTCGGACCAGCGGGTGATCGTGACAGGACGCCTCCTGGGCAGGGCCGCGACCGTGCGGTTGGAAGTGGGCACGTCCGGAGGTCCCGTGGAGTCGATCACGCTGCAGGTCGAACAGGGCCGGATGGTTTCAGACCTCGCACCGCGCGCCTGGGCGGCGGGAAAGATCAACGCGCTCGCGGGCGAGCGGACGGACCGCCGGTCGGACATCCGTCGGACCGCACAGCAGTTCGGCATCGTCACCGCGGATACGTCGCTGCTCGTGCTGGAGACGGTGAACGACTATGCTCGCTATGACGTCGAGCCCCCGCCCGAGCTGCGGGACGGGTGGGAGCGGCTGCGTCGCGCGAACCGCGCACGGCCGACAAAGGAACGCCGCAGCCACCTTGATGCCGTGGCGGCGCAGTATCAGGACCGGATCGCCTGGTGGAAACGGGCGTTCCCCAAGGGGGCGCGTCCGGAAGAACCGCACCAAGACCCGGCGCCCTTCAACTCTTCGACGGTCCCGATTCCGCCGCTGCCTGGCCAGCGCGTTGAGCCGACGTTCTCCGCTGCTCCTGCGCCCGCCCCCGCGCAGCCCGGGGTGATCGAGGATCTCGGGGAGGAAATCGTGACGCTTTCGCCCTTCGAAGTGTCCGCCGCTGCGGACGTCGGCTACACGGCGAGCACGACGCTGGCGGGGTCGCGAGTCACCTCGGGCGCCCGAGCCTCCTTCCGGGCCCCGGGAGCAGGCCACGATGCGCCGACCACCGAGGCCATGCGGCCGGCCACCACGGTGACGCTGAAGCGATGGAATGCGAACGCCGCCTATCTCGAGCGGCTGGAAGTGGCCAGGGCCGAGGAACGTCAGGCCGTTTATCTCGAGGAACGGGCCACGCAAAGCCAGCAACCCGGCTTCTTCCTCGACGTAAGCGACTGGCTGATACGCCACGAGGAGCGGACGCTTGGTTTGCAGGTGCTATCGAACCTGGCCGAGCTGCAGCTCGAGAATCCGCCGCTGCTGCGGGTGCTCGCGCAGCGGCTGCTTGAACTGGGCGAGCCGGCGCTGGCACTGCCGATCCTGGAGGAGGTGTTGCGGTTGCGTCCCGAGGAGCCGCAAAGCCTGCGCGACCTGGCGCATGCCTGCGCCGCGCTGAAAGACTACCAGCGCGCCGTCGACCTGCTCTGGCAGCTGGCGGAAAAATCCTGGGACGAGCGTTTCCGGAATATCGAGGGACTCGCCCTCACGGAGATGAACGCCCTCATCGCGACCTGCGGGCAGACACTTGACTTGTCGCGCATCGATTCCCGCCTGCTGAAACCGCTGCCCGTGGGCCTGCGGGTGGTTCTGACCTGGGACGCGGACGCGACGGACATCGATCTTTGGGTGGACGATCCCAATGGCGAGCAGGCGTCGTACAAGAATGCGCTCACTTACCAGGGTGGGCGGATGTCCAGCGACTTCACGCGCGGCTATGGCCCGGAGGAATTCATGCTCCGCGATCCCAAGCCGGGAAAGTATGTCGTGAAGCTCCACTATTTCGGCGACGACCGCCAGACCGCCCTCGGCCCCATCACCGCGCAAGCCCGGGTCATCACGGGTTATGGCACCGCAGAGCAGAAGGAGCAGGTGATGACGGTACGCCTGGCGAAATCGGACGACTCGTTGGAGATCGGCACGATCGAGGTCCCGGGGCCCGCGGGTGCGAACTGACGCGGATGGCCTCACGCAAAGGTCGCGAAGGGTGTACCTTCGCGACCTCTGTGACCTTTGCGTGAGGCTTCTCCGTGGAAGCGAGGCTATTCAGCGGGCGTGGTCCAACGCAGGGTTCCGAGAAGGTCGTCCAGCGTCTCGACTTTCGTCTGGATCCGCGCAGCGAGCGCACTCACGTCGAGGGGCAGGGTGCGCGGGCGGAGTCGTGCCACGTCGGGCACCTCCGCGCGGGTCTGGCGTGCAATGGGTGCGGCTGACTCGCTGAGGCCAAAGCGGCGGCGGAACGCGACGAGCAGATCGTAACGCGAAATCAGCTCGCGGCCTCCCCAATGGAAAAGCCCATCGCAATCGAGGCGGGAGCAGAGCTCGACGAGCACGGCGGCCAGATTGTCGGCGCTGCAAGGCTGACGGAATTCGTCAACGAAGGCCTTCGGCGTCTGCCCGGCGCGCCAGGCGGCAAGCATCTGCTCATGGGGGCTGCGCGTGCCTTCGCCGCTGTTGCCGGCCATGAGCGGCGGGCGGATCACGGTGGCCAGACTGCCCGCGCGGTCGAAGACCCGTTGCTCGCTCTCCACCTTGTGCCGGCCGTAGACGTTGCGGGGAGCGACGGCGTCATCGGGTCGGTAGGGGCGGTCGGTTTCGCCCGAGAAGACCTGCTCCGACGACAGGTGAAGCAGCCGGCAGCCGCTCGTTTCGGCGAGGCGGGCAAGGACCGCCGGCAGCGTGACATTCAGGCGGCGTGAGAGCTCCGGTTCACGCTCACAGATCGCCGGCTGCGACAAGGCGGCGCAGTTCACAATGACCTCGGCGTCGGCCTCCGCGGCGGCGGTTTCGACCGCTTTGGCGTCCGTCAGGTCGACCTGCGAGAACGCGGCGCCCGCGACGGACGGTGGACGATTACGACCATGCCAGCCGACCACCGTGTGGCCGGCACGTGCGGCCGCGTGGCATACGGCGGCACCCACCAAACCGGAGGCACCGGGGACGAGGATCTTCATGACGCTGTGGAACGGGATGCTAGGCGAGACGATCCGGTGCTAGGCGCGGCCGCGGAACGTCAGCTCGGCCACGGCGCTTTTATCGAGCCCGCCGCGGCCGATGGCGACCAGGCGGTCGTACTGGAGCTTGGTGGCCGCGGCGAGGGGCAACGTGAGTCCGGCCTCGCAGCCGAGCACCCAGGCGATGGTGGAGTCCTTGGCGGCGTGGGCGGCCGAGAAATAGCAATCGTGGGCCCGATTCTGCATGTCCTCGCCATCCGTCCTGAGGACCTGCGAGGCGGCGCCGGTCTGGCCGAACACCTCGCGCAACAGATCCAAATCGAGACCGAGCGCCTGGCCCAGGCCGAGCCCTTCGGCCAGCGCGGCGGTGTTGATGTTCATGACCATGTTGACGAGGGCCTTCACCTGCGCCGCGGTGCCGGCCGGGCCGATGTAACGGAGCGCGCTGCTGAGTTGTTGCAGGAGCGGCTCAAGGGCGTCGAAGAGGGCGCGCTCGCCGGCGCACATGAGGTAGAGGGTGCCGTTGCGGGCCTGGGGGATGGAAGAGGCCATGCACGCTTCCAGGGCGGCGGCGCCGGCGGCAGCCGCGCGACGCGCGGCTTCGGTATGGACCTTCGGGGTGAGCGTGGCGCAGTTGATGAAGCGCTTGCCGGAAGCGCCGCTGAGGAGGGAGTCGCCCGTTTCGGCGTAGACGGCGAGCTGCGCCGAATCGTCCGTCACCACGGTGAAGATGATGTCGGCGGCAGCGGTCACCTGGGCAAGCGTGCGTGGCGCCGTCGCGCCGAGTTCCGCCGCCACGGCTTCGGCCGATGGCCCGTGCACGTCATAGACCGCGGTGATCTCGTACCCGCAGTCCTTCAGCCGCCGCGCCATGTTCGCGCCCATTCGACCAACGCCGACAAAACCAATGCGAGGTGAAGAAGATACCATGCCGTGAAAGGTGAGAGGGGAGAGCCCACGTTGCAATCCAGGTGCCCACGGAACACACGGAAATCACGGAAGTGTGCCGGCCCAGCGAGCGAATCATCACGCGTCAGACCCGTAGGATAAGGATTGCGATGGCGCACGCGTCCCGCGTGTGAACCGGTCTGGCGGCTCATCGTAGCGTAGGCGTCCCGCCTGCGTAAGGATGGAGCCTAGAGCATCAATCCGCCAGCCCCTCTCGAGAGGTGAGACGATACGGCCCAGGCGCGATTTGGCTTTGGCAAGCGGATGCCCCCGCGGCAGGGTTGGCTTCAAACGGGGGTAGTACTGCAGGTCTTCGGGTGCCCGTCCTTACGCAGGCGGGACGCCTACGCTACGAGGAGCCGCGGTGCCCGTGCCCACGGGGCGGTGCCGATCGTCTCGCTGGTGCTCCCCGCTACTTCCGAACGACGATGTTTTTTTGCGCCTTCTGCGCGTTTTTGCGGCCATCTGGATTGGGATCGGGATTGGCATTCCGACTGTTCCTGCGTTTGGATGGTTCGAAAGCTTCTCATCATGCGCCTTCGCTCTCTTCGGTTGTTTGCTGCCTCGATTGCAGTTGTTGCGATCGGCTTCGGGGGCATTCCGCTGCCGGAGCACCCGCGGCCCGACTTCGAACGGGCGGCTTGGATCAACCTCAACGGCGAGTGGAATTTTCAGTTTGATGCTGCGAACGAGGGCGTACGGTCGGGGTGGGCGGCGAGGACCGAGGGCTGGACGCAGCGGATCACGGTGCCCTTTCCCTGGGGTGCGCCGCTGTCGGGGGTGAAGAGCGAGGCGGACATCGCATGGTATCAGCGGAACATTACGATACCCGAGGCCTGGCGCGGCCAGAAGGTGTTCCTGGTGGTCGGGGCGAGCGACTGGGTCACCCAGGGGTGGCTCGATGGCCGACAGCTTGGGACGCACCGCGGGGGCTACACGCCGTTCGAGTTTGAGCTGACGCCGCACGTGACCTGGGGCCAGCCACAGTCGGTCGTGCTCCGCGTCGATGACACGCCGCAGCCGTTCAAACTCGAGGGCAAGCAAGGCTACGGGCCGGCAAAGGGCATCTGGCAGACGGTGTACCTGGAGGCCCGGCCAGTGGTTCATCTCCAGCGCGTGCATTTCACGCCAGACGTGGACCGGGGGGCGGTGCACGTCCGTGCCACCCTGAGCGAGCCTGCGCCGGCCGGCGCCGCCCTGCGGCTCCACTTCAAGACCGGTGGCCAGCCCGTTGCGACCCTGCCCGTGGCGGCTGGCAGCACCGACGTGCACGCCACCGTCTCACTCACGCAGCCGCGCCTGTGGTCGCTCGAGGACCCGTTCCTTTACGAGCTGGACGTGAGCGTTGGCGCCGCAGCCGGGGGGGCGGATCGCGTATCGACCTACTTTGGACTTAGGAAGATCAACGTTGTGAATCTGCCGGGGACGGACTTCCCCTACGTCGCGCTGAACGGCAAGCCGGTCTACCTGCAGCTCAGCCTCGATCAATCCTACCATCCGGAGGGGTTCTATACTTTTCCCACGGATCAGTTCATGCGGGACGAGATTCTCAGGTCGAAGCGCCTGGGCCTGAACGGGAATCGGGTGCACATCAAGGTCGAGGTGCCGCGGAAGCTGTACTGGGCCGACAAGCTGGGCCTGCTGATCATGGCGGACCTGCCGAACAGCTGGGGCGAACCGTCCGCCGAGGCGAAGCAGGAAAGCGACTACACCCTGCGACAAATGATCGATCGCGACTTCAACCATCCGTCGATCTTCAGCTGGGTCGTCTTCAATGAAACCTGGGGGCTGCAGACCAAGCAGCCCGACGGGCAGAAAGTGTACCTCCCGGAAACGCAGGCGTGGGTGGTCGACATGTACCGGCTGACGAAAGCGCTCGATCCGACGCGGCTGGTGGAGGACAATTCGCCCAACCTTCGCGACCATACGGAGACCGACCTCAACACCTGGCACGACTATCTGCCGGGTTACGCCTGGCGCGAGCAGCTCGATCAGATCACGCGCGACACGTTTCCCGGATCCACGTGGAATTTCATCGGGGGGCGAAAACAGGACCGGCAACCGCTCCTGAACAGCGAGTGCGGGAACGTATGGGGCTACGACGGCAGCACGGGCGACGTCGACTGGTCGTGGGATTATCACATCATGCTCAACGAATTTCGCCGGCATCCGAAGGTGGCCGGCTGGCTCTATACCGAGCACCACGATGTGATCAACGAGTGGAACGGTTACTTCCGGTATGATCGCACCGAGAAGTTCACCGGCCTCGAGGAATTCGTGCCCGGGATGACGCTGCGAGATCTCCACTCCGCGTGGTATGTGGCCCCGGGGGGAGACCTTTGTCGGGAGACCGCCCCGGGCGCGACCGTCGAAGTGCCGATTCATCTTTCCGCCCTGACGTCGGAAATGCCGGGTGCCAGCGTTGTGCTGCGCAGCCGACTTCACGGCTGGGACTTTCTCGGCCGGCACGAGACGTATGGAGAGTCCACGCAGCGGCTGCGGGTGCAGCCGTGGATGGCCCGGGACCTGGCGCCGCTTCGGGTGACGATGCCGGAGAAGCGCGCGCTGGCGGTGCTGGCGATGACGGTGGAGACCGACGCTGGCCTTGTGCTGCATCGCAACTTTACGACGTTCACCGTGGGCGGCGGAGAAGCGGCGCGGTCAGAGCGGCGCATGGCGGGTGGCGGGGTACCGGCTGAAGCCGGCGCCACGTCCAAAGCCGTAGCGCCGGCCTTAGCCGGTACCGGGTCGACGCATCTGTTGCGCTTTGCGCCCGCTTCGTTTGCCGACGCGCGCTGGTCGCAAAAGCAGTGGGCGGTTCTGGACGGACGCAAGGTGAACGGCGCGGGCCATGGCCATTTCGAGTACCACGTCGCCTGGCCAGACGGCCTGGCTCCGGCGCAGGTGGGCGGGGCCACACTGGTGTTCGAGGCCTCCGCCAAGCGCCTCCACGGGAAAGATCGGCCAGGCGCCACGTACGCCGAAGCCGATTTCATGCGGGGGGCGGGGTCTCACGACCCGTCTGCCAATCCAAACTCGTATCCCATGACCGACACGACGCCTTTCCCCAGCGAGGTTCGCGTGCGGATCAACGGCATCGCGGCCGAAACGCTGCCGCTGCGCGACGACCCGGCGGATCACCGCGGGGTGCTGTCGTGGCATGCTCAGCTGCGCGACAAAAAGCTGCGGGAAGCGGGTTCGTACGGCTATCTCCTCCAAGTGACCCTCCCCGCAGAGGCGTGGCGGCGCGCGGCGGCTGAGAAAAGGTTCGTGGTCCGATTCGAGGTCGACCCGGCCCTGCCCGGGGGGCTGGCCATCTACGGCGAGAAGTTCGGGCGGTATCCGTTGGACCCGACGCTCGTCTTGTCGCTGCGCGACTCCGGGGAGGAGAAGACCGAGGGGCGGTAAGCAGCAGGCGGCAGGCGTCCTACAGCCTTAAGCCTACAGCCTAAACCGGAACGATTCAGTTAACCACGAATGGACACGAATCGACACGAATGAAGACCTGGGAAAATCGTCACTTTCGCGCAGGCACAAAACAGTGAGCGGGATGCTTCCGAGTTTCCTCTCCTATTCGTGTTCATTCGTGTCCATTCGTGGTTAATCCGTCTGCATAGTTCCGGCTTAAGGCTACAGCCCGAGTTGCTTCACCTCGATCAGCCCGTTCAGCATGAGCACCACGGATTGCACGGTGGGGCAGGGCGGGCAGGAGTAGCGCACGCGGTCACGCACGTACTCAATGTCGCTGACCGGGAGGGGCTTCAGCTCGTCGTTGATGAGTTTCAGCAATGCGTCGTCGCGCATGTCCTGCGGACCCGCGGCCAGCTGGCGCAGCGCCTCGCGAACCCGCGGAGTGAGCGCGCGTGGGTTCATGGAGCAATTTCCCCGCTGGATTGGGCCGTGAAGATCAACGCCGCGGAAAATGCACAGCCGCGCGGGAAATGCCAGTGCGGCGGCAACTCATCCGACTACAGGTCGGCCCGACTGCGCTCCCGCCGCTCCTGCGGGGTTTCCTCGGCCTGATGTTCGCGGGCCTCGGTGACGGCCTCCTGGGCCTCCTCGAAGTCGGAATGGTCGGCCGGGTCGACCTTCGATTCGGAGAGGGGGGCGGGTTGCAGGGCCAGTTCCACCAGAATCGGGAAATGATCGCTGCCGACGTGGCCGAGCCTCCGCACCTCGACGACATGGAAATGCCGCGAGTGAAAGACGTGGTCCAGCGGCCACCGCATAAACCGATGATTGGCGTGGAACGTCGAGAAAAGGCCTCGGCCGATCCGGGGATCGAGCAGCCGGGCGATGCGTTGGAACAAGTGCGTGGTATGGCTCCACGCCACGTCGTTGAGGTCACCGGCCACCAGCACCGGAGTGTCCTCCTCGCGAATTTGTTTTCCGGCCAGCACCAGCTCGGCGTCGCGCAGATCGGAGTCCTGCTGGATGTCAGGCCGCGGAGGGCGCGGATGCAGGGCGACGCAACGCACGCGCTGGCCGGACCGGAGCATGACCTGGGTGAAGACACTGGGGACGTCCTGCTCGATGAGTTCCTTGATTTCCGTGTGCCGGAGCGGAAGCCGCGAATACAGCGCGATGCCGTAGGTATTGTCCTGCGGACGCAGCACGCGGTGCGGGTACTCCTCGTGCAACACGCGCAACTGGCTGCACCACCAGGCATCCACTTCCACCGCGATCACCAGGTCGGCCTCGGCGTTGCGGACGACGCCCAGCCATCGCCGCACGTCACGGTTCTTCATGCAGACGTTGGAGATGACAACGCGCAGCCGATCCCGGCGCGCCGAGGACGGGGCGGCGGACGGCACCTGCTTGCGCCAGGCCTTGGTGTAGGGGAGCATCTGGTACGTCTGGACGAGCACCGCCGCGCCCAGCGCCCCGAAGAGAATCCACTCCCACGTCGCCGGATCCTCCGCGCCAAGGTTGACGAACCAGAAGCAGCCCAGGATCACCAGCGCGCCGAGGGCGATCTGCAGCCGCGGAAAGTCGCACACCCGCACCCACCAGGCGCGGCTGCGGAAGAGGGCAAGCCCGGTTTGGAGAACGAAGAGCGCGGCCAGGAGCGCGAGGAGTAGTTTGGCCACGACCATGGTGCACAGCTGACAGCTGCTCCAGCGGCGGGTTCTTGGCACCGGCGGCGGGTGGAAACCCCACGCCACGGACCCGCCGGAAGGCGAGGCGGAGGTTACTTGTTGAAGAAGGGAGGGTTGCCGGGGTCGCGCGGACCGTTGCGACGAAGCCTTTACACGCGGTCGTTCGGGTGAGACGGTTATCGCTCCGGATATGACTCGTCCCGCAACTCCGCATCTTCGTGTGCAACTTACCTTACTGGCTGGCAGCCAGGCGACGGCTCGGCGCGGCCCATTTCGGACGAAGCTGAAAGTCGGCACCGGGCACTACGACTGCGGGATCCACCCGGACGAGCCCCTCGTGCCCGGCGGTCATGCCGTTCACTGCGGCGTCCTCTTCGATCAGCCCACGGATGCGCTCCCGCACCTGCCCGCCGGCAGCATGTTCGAATTGTGGGAAGGCGCCCGACGCGGCTACGGCACGGTGCTGGCGGTCGGGTGATGGGGTGCGGGGTTTCTAGTTTCTAGTTTCTAGTTTCTGGTTTCTAGTTTCTGGTTTCTGGTTTCTAGTTTGGGGTTTCTGGTTTTTAGTTTCTCGTTTCTGGTTTCTCGTTTCTTTCTGGTTTCTCGTTTCTGGCTTCGAGGTTCGGGTTGAGTGGGCGCGGAGTTTGGCGATGCTCCGGAACCGGACCCGACGGCATGGCACTAAGGTGCGCCGTGAGACGTCGCAGCCTGCTTCCCATCCCGCTCATCCTGGCCGCGCTGTTTGCCGCGTTCCAATATTTCGGGGCGGAGAAGGCGGTGAACCCCGAGACGGGCCGGGTGGCACGGGTGGGCATGTCGGAGGAACAGGAGCAAGCCCTCGGCCTGCAGAGCTATGAGCAGGTGCTCGCGGACAGCGAGGTCGTCACCGCCGGTCCCGAATATGACCTGGTCGTGCGCGTCGCGCGCCGACTGGTCGACGGAGCCGGTGAAGCCGGGCGCAAGTTTCAATGGCGGGTCAGCCTCGTGCGCGGCGAGGACGCGAATGCCTTCTGTCTCCCGGGCGGACAAATCGTCGTGTACACCGGGATCCTGCCGTATACGCAGAACGAGGACGCGCTTGCCGCGGTGATGGGCCATGAGATGGCGCACGCGGTGGCGCGGCACGGCGCGCAGCGGATGCTGCGCACCAATCTCGCCCAAACGGTCATGATGGGTGCACAGCTTTCGTTTACGGACATGGACCCGGGGCAGCGCCAGATGGTGCTGGCCGCCTTGGGCGCAGGAGCCCAGTACGGCCTCATCCTGCCCTTCAGTCGGGATCACGAGAACGAGGCGGACGCCATGGGACTTCTCTACATGGCGCGCGCCGGCTACGACCCGCGCGCCGCGATCGGCTTCTGGGAGAGGATGGCGGGCGCGGGCGACGGTCGGCAACCGCCGGAGTTCGCGTCGACCCATCCGGCCCATGAGACGCGCGTCCGGCGGCTGGAGGAACTCATGCCGAAGGCGCTGGAAGTCTATCGGCAGCAGCAGGCGTACGCCGCGAATCGCTGAGTCTCGCTGGATGCGCGGGAGGCGGGGGGCGCAAACCCGGCCTCGCACCCCGTCTCAACGCGCCCTGGAAGCGCGGGGACAGTGCGTTAAGGGCGGATACGCCCGAGCCGATGGCGCCGCCCGGGGGGCGCCCTTGCCTGGCGCGCCCCGGAACGGGACCGTTCCTGCTGAGGGAATGCCCCTAAAGATCCGTCGCGCGAAGCCGATTGATTCAGGGCCCGAACCCTCTTTCCCCCCCATTGAACTCGAGCCTCTCCCTCAAACTCAGGATCTTCATTCTCGCCGCCATTCCGCTGGCATGCGCGGCTGTATTTGGCGGCTACCTTACGCTGGAGCGGGTCCGCGAGATGAACCGCTTTGTATCCTTCCGCGAGGCCATGGATCTCGTGAACGCCTTGGCGGACGTCACCGAAGCCAATGCCGACGAACTCGGCTCCTCCTGGTGTTGGAGTTTGAATGCGGTCCAGGAGAATGGTCAGGCGGTGGTGGACCGGATGCGCGCGCAATGGGAGCAGCACGGCCAGACGCTCGACCGCGCCTACGCCAACATGCAGGCCGTCCGGGCCGGGATGGATCTCGGGAAATATGATCCCCGAATTCGTGAGATCCTCGATCGGGTGGATGCGGCGTACGGCATCCTGCCCGAGCATCGGCAGCGGATGCGGGAGACGATGGACTACACGAAGATCATCGAACCCTACGACGGGCTGAAGACCCAGATCCAGGCCGTTTATCCCGCGCTCCTCAACGAAACCGACGACAAGCAGCTGGCGCAGCGGTTACAGGCGTACAATGTCTTCCTCGATTTTCACTCCGCCTGCGTGCAGTACGTGGGGGTGCTGGTCTGGGCGCACCAGGTCCCAACCCTGCCCGCCAACGGTTATGCCCGTTACGAGGCGCACTACCGCGAGAGTGAGACCCTGCTGAAACATTTCCGCAACCTCGCCCCGGCGGGGATCGTGGCGGGGGTTGACGCGCTGCTGGAGGACGAGCGGGGCCGCTGGGTCGAGGAGAAGGTCCGGAGCTTCCTGGCTGCCAATGGAAACTCGTTCCACGACTTCACGCCCCACAAGCAGCTGGAGGCTGAGTTCAAGGAGAAGGGTGAAGGCCGGAATGCCGACCTGGCGAAGCTGATGACCGGGATGCGCGCGGATCTCGTGGCCCATGCCAACGCGCAGATCGAGGCCCTCGCCCTCAAGCGGAATGTCACCGTGGTCATCACCGCCATCGTCATCGGCCTCACGCTCGCGTTGACGCTTTATTTCGCGGCGACCCTGTCGCGGATGGTCATCCGGATCACGGAAGGAATCGCCGAAGGCGCCCGGCAGGTGTTTGCCGCCGCCCGCCAGATCACGGAGGCGAGCGACAGCCTCGCAAAGAACTCCAATACCCTCGTGGCGAACGTCGACGAGACGTCTGCGATGATCCGCCAGATCCAGGCAATGGCCGACGCCACGAGTTCCAGCGCCCGGAGGGCCTCGACCTCCATCAGCAGCACCTCCGTCATCGTTTCGGAATCGAATTCCCTCATGGGCCAGCTCGATACCTCGATCCAGCAGATCGCGGTCAACAGCGCGGAGACCAAGAAGATCCTGCACTCGATCAACGAGATCGCGTTTCAGACCAACATTCTCGCGCTCAACGCCGCGGTCGAGGCCGCCCGGGCCGGTGAGCAAGGCGCCGGTTTTGCGATTGTCGCAGAGGAGGTGCGTTCGTTGGCCCAGCGATCCGCCAGCGCGGCCACCAGCACCGATACGCTGGTGGAGAACTCCACCGGTTGCATCGAGCAGGGGACCACGATGGCCGGCCGCGCCAACGCCTCGCTCGGCAAGGTCCTCACCAGCACCGGCGAGGTGAGCGACTGCATCCGTTCGATCGAGGAGCACGCGCGCAAGCAGGACCTCGCGACAGCCGAGATGAGTGAGGCCGCCGTCCGGGTCGGTCAGATCGCGCACAGCACGGCGGCGGCCGCGCAGCAATGCGCTGCGTCCGCCAGTTCGCTGCACGAGCAGGCCGTCCAACTCGAGGAATACGTGGCTCAGCTCGAATCCGCCGTGCTCGGCGAGGCCCGACAGTGAGGTGAGATTTTGAGATCTGGGACGCCGTGCCGGCCGTCGCCATCTCAAATCTCAATTTCAAATCTCATCTCGCGCCAGCCCCCCGCCGCCGCTACCGGCGGTGTTTTGGCGGGGCCGTATCCCCGTCCTGCCAGTACCCGGGGATGAACGTGATGGTCTGGGCCTCGGGGACGCCGCGCTGATAACTATCGGTCATGATCGCCAGCTGCTCCATCGCGCGCTGGCCCACGAGCTGGTGATTCTGCACCACGCCGGTGGCGTGTGGCATGTTCGGCTGCACGTCGAGCGAGCAGAAGGCCACATTGTCCGGCAGCTTGATGTTGGCCGAGGCGAAGATGTCGAACAGCTCGTTCCAGTTGGAGATGATCACGTCGACCCGGTGCTCGTGCACCCATTGCGCGACGATTTCGCGCAGCCGCGGCACCTGGTTCAGACCGAAGTAGAGCGGCGGCACGCATTCCGACTCCGGCAGGTGCGCCTGCTCGAGCAGCACGCCCATCCCGAACGATTCCGCGAGCCGCATCTGGTCCTCCCGCGCGGTGGCGAGGCCGATGCGATTGTACCCCATGGCCCGCAGCCGTTGCATGGCCAGTCGTGCGACCTGCAGCTGGTCGTTCGAGACCGAATCCAGGTGGGGTTTGAGGTGAAGGCACTCGATCTTCACCGCGCAGAAGTTCTGCCAGTCGAGATCGAGCTGCTCGATGTCGATGTCGAACGTCGAGAGCAGCACGCCGGTCACCCCCCGCGCGGTGAGGATGGTGTTGAGCCGGGCGGGGGCGAGATGCCCCTGACCCACGACGAAGATCTCGAGCGAGTGGCCGTGCGCCTCGGCGGCGGCCTTGGCGCCTGCGTACACCAGCGGCTGGTAGTGGTTCCCGAAGAAAAGTCGCGTCGTGTTGGCGTGCACGACGAAGGCGGAGCTGACCGAACGGACGTGCTTGATCTGCCGCGATCGGTGGAAGTTCAACGCGTCGAGCAACGGGTCGCGACGGTAGCCGAGTTCCTTCGCAACCGCGCGAATCCTCGCCCGCGTCGCTGGCGGGATGCTCGGGTGGTCGCGCAGCGCCAGCGAGACCGTGGTGACGTGCACCCCCGCCTTCGCGGCGATGTCCGCGAGGGTATGATACGGTTTCTCCGTCGCCGGCGCCGCACCGGGGGCCGGTCCGTCTCCCGCCGTGGCGGGCACCGGGGGCGGCACCGGTTTAGCGGCGGCCGCGGCTCGGGGCGCTTTCGCCGTCTTTCCAGACGCTTTGGACATAGATGGAGGAAGGGAAGGCGGGCACCCCGTGCTCGCCCGATTTCATTTGGGTGACGACGATGGAAACCGCCCGTTCCCCGACCACGTCGAGCCGGGGCATGATGCCGGCGGCGTTGCTTTCGGCCGGGGTGCACAGGCACAGGTGGGCGCAGGCGACGTGCTGGGGCACCGAGACCCCGGCGCCGGCCAGCATGGTTTCGATATCCCCGTAGTTGGTGAGCAGCCCATCCACGTGGTGGCGCCGGATCCACCGCGCGATCATGGCTCCGAGTTCATCGCGCGTGATGGCGTAGGGGAACAGCAGGGGAGGGACCCGGCGGTCGGGCGGCAGGTCCGCCTGTTCCATCAGGTAGCCCGCGGTGTGCCGGTGGCCGCACCCGTCCTCATCCGCCCGACCCACCACGAGGCCGACGCGCTGGTAGCCGAGGCCGGAGAGCCGGCGAAACGCCTCCCGGACCTCCCGCAACTGATCGTTGCCGACCACCGTCACGTCGGGCTGGGTGTGGCGGGAGTGGATCTTAACGGTGGCATAGTCGTCCCAATGCAGGGCAATTTCCGCCCGCCCGGGCGTGAAGGAGCCGATGATGATGCCGCGGATCTGCTGGTCTCGCAGATAGGAAGTTAGGCTGCGGGTATCATGGTCGTCCTCGCCGACCGGGATGGGATCCACCTGATAACCGAGCACGTCGGCCTGCCGCCGGGCGCCGTCGAGGATGGCCTGGAGATGGGCGGGCCGCGCCACGCCGGAGCCGGCGCCGAAGTTCTCCAGGTATCCGATCTTGGGAGACGGTGCGCGCACCGTGCCCTGCTGCCGGAACCGGCTGAGTGCGTAGTACACCGGGTTGCGCTGATACCCCAGCCGCTGGGCGATCTCCCGGATGCGCCGGCGGGTTTCCTCGGGGATGCTGGGATGCTCGCGCAGCGCCAGCGAAACGGTCGTGATGTGATAGCCGGATTCCCGCGCGATATCCTTCAGCCGCGGGACGCGGCCGCTGGGGTCTGGGGTTGGGTCAGCCATGAAGCGGAAGGGGCGAAAGCGAGGACAGGGGATGAACCGGGCGCCTGGCCGACCGGCGCGCGGAGTAATCCAGTCCCCCGCCGCCCCAACAAGCGAGCGATTACTCTATCGTTTTGTGTAACACTCAACAAAACTTCGCCTCGCTCGCACGGGGTCCAGCGGCTGGGATCGGGGGGGCGCGAAAGATTCGGGGGTCGGTGTTGGGTTTTGAGTTTTGGGTTTTGGGTTTTGGGTTGGGTTTGGGCAACAACTCGAAACCCAAAACCCAAAACTCTAAACCAGACGCCACGGGCCGCGCTTGCGTGTGCCGCCCGGACTTCCGACCCTAGACGCCAGACCCCAGATCCGACCCCCTCTCGTCCCCCCATTCATGAGCGTTCCAGCCTCCTCCTCGGCCGCGACAGATCCGTCCGGCGGCAAGTCCGGTTTGGGCAAAGCGATTGATCGCGTGCGCCCCTTCATGTGGGTGCCCTCGCTGTACCTGGCGATGGGCATTCCCTACAACGCGATCGTCGGCGGCACGGCGGCGCGGATGTATAAATCGCTCGGATACACCGACAGCCAGATTACCGTGCCGCTGGGCTTCATCGGCCTGGCCTGGTCGCTGAAGCCGTTCTGGGCGGCGTTCCTGGACATGTACCGGACGAAGAAGTTTTTCGTCCTGGCGATGGAGATCCTCCTTGCCGTCCTGATGGGTGGCGTCGCGCTCTCGCTGCCGCTGCCGGGGTTCTACAGCGTCAGCCTCGCGATCCTGTGCATCGCTGCTTTCGCGTCGTCCACCCAGGATATCTGTGGTGACGGCATCTATCTTACCGCGCTCAACCGGGCCAACCAGGCGAAGTATGCCGGCGTGCAGGGCATGTTCTGGACGCTGGGCAAGGTCGTGGCCACGGGAATCATCGTGACGGTGCTCGATCGGGTGCGTCAGAGCCAGGGCTGGACGTATGAGCACATGTGGGGCGGGGTGTTTGGGGCGGTCGCGCTGTTGATGATCGGCCTGGCGGTGTATCACCTCTTCTACCTGCCGGCGGGGAGTGTCGAGGAGCGTCCCGCGAGCGCCCGCGCCGTGGTGCGCAGCTTCCTGGGCACCGCGGAGACGTTTTTCCAGAAACGCGCGTTCTGGGGCATGATCGCCTTCGTGTTTCTCTACCGCCTCGGGGAGGGTCTGATCATCATCGAAGGCCAGCTCTTCCTGCAGAGCGGGACCGATCAGGGCGGCTTGGGGCTGACGGTCGGCCAGGTCAGCGAGATCGAGTCGATCTGGGGCACGATCGCCTTCGTCGTGGGCACGACACTGGGTGGACTGTTCGTCGGGAAACTGGGGCTCAAGTCCTGCCTGTGGATCCTCGGACTCGCCCTGAACGTGCCGCATCTGACCTTCGTCATCCTCAGCCAGCTCGCCGCGGATGGGCACGGGCTGGGGTATTGGAGCATCGTCTCGCTCGTGAGCATCGAGAAGTTCGGCTATGGGTTCGGTTTCGTCGGCAACATGATCTACATGATGCAGCAGATCGCTCCGGGTCGGTCGACGATGACGCATTACGCGTTCGCGACCGCCCTGATGCAGCTGATGCTGGTGCCGACGAACATGATGTCCGGACCGCTGGCGGACTGGCTGGGCTTCCAGACTTATTTCATCGTGGTGATGTTTGCGTCGATTCCGTCGGCCTGGGCCGCCTTCAAGGCGCCGTTCCCCCGCGAGGAGGATGGCGCCACGGACGAAACCGCGCATATCACCGCGGACGATCCCAGCCGGTTGTCGGTCGCGCAGCAACGGGTGCAGCGTCTGGCCGGGCAGGCCTCGATGTTTGCCATGCTGCACATCATCGCGCTCCTGACGTTCGATGCCTCGGCGCTGGGCTCGCTGCAGGGGGCGGAGCCGGGCACCGGCAGCAAGCAGTTCTACTGGCTGTGCCTTTTCGCCGTCGGCAAGTTCGTTCTGACCTGGTACGGCTGGAAGCGCGCCGGCGAGGCGATCGCCGCCGGCGCCGCGATCGGCGACAAGGCCTACACCGGGAATGCACGCGGCGCGCGCGTGACGCTCGTCCTGTGCGTGCTCGCCAGCATCGGCGTGCTCGTCTTTGCCGCACGCGTGACGGGATGATCGGCGGACCCGGCCCTCACGGGCCGCTCACGCCGGATCTTTCGTCAGATTCAGCAACACCTCGTCGATGCTCTTGAGTGCACCGGCCGGGAAGAACGCGTTGATGCGGGTGATGACCTGCTGGATGATCCCGTCGGGGCAGCTCGCGCCGCCGGTGATCAGGACGCGTTTGGGCGTGACGAGATCCGTCGGCCAAAGCGGGCGCGGTTCGCAGCGACCGCTGCCTTTGCCCACGTACACGTAGTGCTGGACCGAGGCGGCTGAGGTGATGCTGGCCTCCGACTGAATGAAAAACGCCTTCTGACCGAGGGCCTGCTCGCAAAGCCGGAAAAGCTGATAGGTGTTGGAGGAGTTCGTGCCGCCGATGACGAAGGCGGCATCGAGCGGATCGGCCAGGGCACGGCTGAGGGCATCCTGGTTCACCTGGGTGGCATAGCACAAGGTGTCGCGCCGGCTGCTGCCGCCCACCCGCGACTCCTCACCGAACTTGGCGCGGTAAACGTCCCGGAGGTGCTCGATGATCGAAAGCGTCTCGTTCATCAGCAGCGTCGTCTGGTTCACGATCGCGACGCGTTCGAGATGGCGCGCGACGTCGAAGCCCGGGGTGTGGCGGCCGGCGAAGAGCTCATAGAATTTCGCGTGCACCGTCGCATCGTCGCTGGCGATGATCTCGCCCAGCAGCCGGGCCTCCTCGAGATTCCGGACAATGACCGCCGGCGCATAGCGCCGCGTGTTGGAGAAGGTGGCCTTGGTTTCCTCGTGCTCGTGCTTGCCGTGGATCACCACGGTGAAGCCCTCGCGACCGTAGGCCCGGGCCGCCTTCCAGACCTTCTCCACCAGCATGCAGGTCGCGTCGTAATGGTAGACGGAGATGCCCTTGCGGACGAGCTTGCGCTTGTCCTCGTCCGTGGCGCCGAACGCCGGGATGATCACGATGTCCTCGGGCGTCAGGCTGTCCCACAGAATCGGATCTGCGGGGTCGTGCACGTAGCGTTTGCCGTCGCACCCCGGCGTCTGGCCGGCGACGGGTGCGGCCACGCGGCCGGAGGCGGTGTAGGGCGCGCCTTTTTCCGTCTGCAGGTAGCGCAGCCCGCGGCGGAGCAGGTCCTCGTTCACAAAGGGATTGTGGATCAGTTCGGAGAGCATGAACACCCGCTTCCCCGGGTTCTCCGCGAGCGTTTCGTAGGCGCGCTCGATGGCGTTCTTCACCCCGAGGCAGAAGCCGAAATGGCTGGGAATCACATATTGGACGGCGCCGAAATCGAGCGTGACGGGCGCCGCCGCGGAACGCTCGTGCTGGCGGGCAAGCGCCTTGATCGCAGCGCAGAGGCGCGATTGGTACAACGCGTCGGCCGCGGCGTCCTGCGCGTAGATCGAAACGTTCCGCTCCTGGGCGGGACGGAACTTGTAGATGAAATCATTCTCGCCGAGGTGGAGGTACGGAATCTCGACCAGGTGCGGCTCGAGGCCGGCCACGATTGCGGCCAAGGATGGCGCCAGGGCGTCCGGCCGGGCGAGGAGCGCGTCGATGGACTGGAACACCACCTCGTGGTCGGCGGGTTCGCCGGCGACTTGGGCGAAGTGCACGCGGTAGCCTCGACCGCCGGCCTCGAGAGTGAAGTATTCGGCTGGCGGCGTGTGGGTTAGGAAGGAGGACTCCAGCCGCGCCGTCGCCATGGCCAAGTCGCTGCCGGTGAAGGCCAGTCCCATCTTGCCGCCGAGTTTCCGGACGGCGAGTTGGTTGCTGCCGTTGAAGGCGAGCAGCGCAAAGAGTGAGGGCGGCGCGGATACGGCGGGCGCGGTCATGACAGGCGTCGAGTATCGAGGGGCGGAGCGCGGGTGCCAACGACGAACATCGAACATCGAACGTCGAACATCGAACATCGAACATCGAACGTCGAACATCGAACCGGCTCAGACCCAACATCCAACATCCAACATCCAACATCCAACATCCAACATCCAACATCCAACATCCAACATCCAACCTGAATTCCGAAGTAGCCACAGAGGACACAGAGCTCCGACACAGAGGACACGGAGGCTCAGTCCTTGGACAAACCTTCAGAGGGGCGGGGTGCTTGGGTATGTTGTCCCGCCTTTAGGCGGAAGGTTTGGGGCCCTGCGGGAGCCGGGCGCATTAGGACACCGCAGGAGCGCCGCAGGGACGCGGATACCGCAAAGGGACGCCCGTCAGACAAAAGGCATTCCGCCTAAAGGCGGGACAACGTACCAAAGCCGGGATCCCCGAGCCGCCTGGCTTGGGTAGTGCCCCGCCTGCGGCGGGGATTTGAAATTTGAAATTTGAAATTTGAAATGGGGAAGCGGTATGTTGTCCCGCCTTTAGGCGGAAGGTTTGGGACAGTCCCTGCGGGAGCCGGGCGCATCAGGACACCGCAGGAACGCGGATACCGCAAAGGGACGCCCGTCAGACAAAAGGCATTCCGCCTAAAGGCGGGACAACGTACCAAAGCCGGGCTCCCCGAGCCGCCTGGCTTGGGTAGTGCCCCGCCTGCGGCGGGGATTTGAGGTTTGAAATTTGAAATTTGAAATGGGGAAGCGCGCAGCCCGCCTGCGGCGGGGATTTGAGATTTCATTGCGTGACGCCCAAGACAGTCGCAGCGCCCGCCTCCGGCTCGGCTCTGATTGGGCCTCTGTGGCCTCTGTGGCAAAATCGGTATTCAGGTCCAACATCCAATACCAACATCCAACATCCTACAGCCGTTCGGTTGGGCGTTGGATGTTGGATGTTGAGTGTTGGACGTTGAGATAGAGCTACTCTTCTTCCTCGTCGTCGGAGAACGGGTCGCCGACAAACTCGCCGCCGAAGAAGTCCTCTTCCTCCAGGACCTTCATCACGCCCGCAATGACCTCCGTGCGCTCGGGCGGGGAGAGGTCCGGGTACTCCATCGTGATCATCTCGGAGATGCCGGCCCGGGCCTGGGCGCGGTCGCGGGCTCCGGCCAGGAAGTCATCGGCCTGGTCGGCGATTTCGTTGATGATGGAAGTGAAATCGGACATGGGCGCAGTGTTCGCGGGGGAATCCGTTTTGCAAGCGAGCCAGGCCGGCGGCGTCGCGCGCAAATTGTTTCTGAACTGGGCCTCTGCCGTCGCAAATCCCAAATCACAAACGTCCAAATCCCAAAGAAATCTCAAAACCCAAACTCCAGAGGGTTGGACCCTGGGATTTGGGATTTATTTGGGATTTGGACGTTTGGACTTTTGGGATTTTACCCAGCGACGACTTCGGCCAGCTTACTGACATCCTTGCCTCCACCCATGGCGAAGTCGGGCTTGCCGCCGCCCTTGCCGCCAAGCTTCTGGGTGAGCTCGCTGATGATCTTGCCGGCCTGATGGCCGGCCTTGATCGCGGCCGGGGAGCAAAGGGCGACGAGGCTGGCCTTGTCGCCCAGCACCGCGCCGAGCACGACCACGCCTTCGCCGACCTTGGACAGAACCTGGGCGCCGAGCGAGCGAAGCGCCTCGGGGGCATCGGCGGCGACGATGGCGTGCACGAATTTCAGGCCGTCGCGCGCGACCGCCTTGGCGGCCAGTTCGTCGGCGAGACCGGCGGCGGCCTTCTGTTCGAACGCCTTGAGCTTTTTCTCGAGCTCACGGGAGTGGGCCAGCACCGCGTCGAGTTTCTGCGCCACGTCATGGGTCCCGGCGTGCAACTTCGCGTTGACCGCGCTGAGCGCAGCCTCGCGCTCGGCGACGAACTCCAGCGCCGCGGCACCGGCCACGGCTTCGATGCGGCGGGTGCCGGCCGCGATGGCCATTTCGGCGACGATCTTGATCAGCCCGATCTCACCGGTGGTGGTCACGTGCGTGCCACCGCAGAGTTCCCGGCTGTAGCCGCCGATATCGACCACGCGAACGGTGCGGCCGTACTTGTCGCCAAAGAAGGCCAGCGTATCCGCGGGCTTTTTGTCGAAATCGGTTTCATATGTATCCACGCGGGCGTTATCGATCACCTTTTCGTTCACCAGGCGTTCGATCTCGCGCAGCTGTTCCGGCGTCGCCGCCTCGAAGTGCGAGAAGTCGAAGCGCATGCGGTCCGGCGTTTTGGAGGTGCCGGCCTGGCGCACGTGCGTCCCCAGCGTCTTGCGGAGCGCCCAGTGGATGAGGTGCGCGGCCGAGTGGTGCCGGGAGATGGCCCGGCGACGGACGAGATCGATCGACAGATGCGCGGCCACGCCTTTCCCCAGGTCTCCCAGCTGCGCGGCGGCGGCCGGATCGACCTTGTGGAGGTGGCGGCCTGCCTTGTCCTTGATGCAATCGACGATCGTGACGGTCTGGCCGGCGACGATCGCGGTGCCGGCGTCGCCCGCCTGACCACCCATTTCGCCGTAAAACGGCGTCCGATCAAACACGAGGAAGAGATCCTTGTCATTGCGGACGACGTCGGTGAGGACGGCATCCACCGGCTTGTCGGTATCGATGAGGTAGCCGGTGAAGACGGTGGCCTCGAAGGTGGCCGCGGGTCCGCCTTCCGTTGCGGCGACGATGATCTCCTTCTTATGCGCGGCGCGCGCGCGTTCGCGCTGCTTGTCCATCTCGGCCTCGAAACCCTGCGTGTCGACGGTGAGCCCGCGTTCGGTGGCCAGCAGCTGGGTCATGTCCAGCGGGAAGCCGTACGTGTCGTACAACTCAAAGGCGGCGGCGCCGGTGATGGCGCCGGCGGCGGCGGCTTTGTTGAAGATCTGGAGACCGCGGTCCAGGGTGCGACCGAAGCTTTCCTCCTCGCTGCGGATGACCCGGCGGACGATGTCCTGCTGTTGCCGGAGTTCCGGGAACACCGCCCCGAGTGACTCGACCACCGGCGCGACCAGCTGTTGGAAGAAGCCGGCCTGCAGCCCGAGCTTGCTCCCGTAAAGAATGCCGCGGCGGAGGATCCGCTTGATGACGTAGTTGCGGCCCTCGTTGCCGGGCAGAATGCCATCGGCGATGGCGCAGGAGACACAGCGCGCGTGATCGGCGAGCACGCGGAACGCGACGTCGATGTTCTCCTGTTCGGACAGCCCCTCGCGCCGGGTCGGGACCGTGCCGCGATAGGTCTTGCCCGACAGCTCGGTGACCTTCTGGAACAACGGTGCGAACACGTCCGCGTTGTAGTTGGAAGGATCGGCAGTGAAGTCCTTGAAGCCTTTCGTGGTGGCATGGATGCCGGCCACGCGTTCGAAGCCCATTCCGGTGTCGACGTGCTTGGCCGCGAGGGGGGAGAAGGTGCCGTCCGCGTTCGCGTTGAACTGGATGAAAACGTGATTCCAGATCTCGATGCAGCGCGGCGAGCTGGAGTTGACGAGCGTGCGGCCCTCGGCCTCGTCATCACTGGGCAGGAGATTGAAATGGATCTCGGAGCAGGGACCGCAGGGCCCCGTGTCACCCATCATCCAGAAATTGTCCTTCTTGTTGCCGTGGACGATGTGGACCTTGGGATCGAGACCCTCCTTCGTGAAGATGCGCGCCCAGATGTCATACGCCTCCTGGTCGAACTCGGAGGGGTCCTTTTTCGCCTTGTCGGGCGAGTAAACGGTGGCGAACAGACGCTTCGGGGGAATGCCCCACACCTTCGTAATGAGCTCCCAACCCCACTCCAGGGACTCGCGCTTGAAGTAGTCGCCGAACGACCAGTTGCCGAGCATCTCGAACATCGTGTGGTGATACGTATCGAACCCCACGTCTTCCAAGTCGTTGTGCTTGCCACCGGCCCGAATGCATTTCTGGGTGTCGGCGGCCCGAGTGTCCTTCTTCGCCGCCAGGACGCGATCCCCCCAGCGTGAGACGTCCGGCGCCCGCTCCCCGAGGAAGATGGGCACGAACTGGTTCATGCCCGCGTTCGTAAAGAGGAGGCCGGGGGATTCCGGCAGAAGCGGGGAGGAGCGGACGATGGTGTGGCCCTGCTGCTGGAAGAAATCGAGGAACGACTGGCGGATCTCGGCGGAGGTCATGCGCGGCGAATAAGAGCGAGAGCACAGTGTCGGCCCTCGTGCTTAGCAAGTCGTGATTTCCCACCGCACATAGGCGATTCCGGCGGAAAATCCGCCCCGGGGCGGTTGCGAATCCCCCCGGTGTGTCATAATCTTCAATACGCCGAGCGGGGCCGCGAGGAGTCCAGGGGACCACGGGCCGGAACGCTGGGGTGATGCGGAAGGGGTTCCAGTTGAAAGATTTGCGCAGTGGCTCTCGGCGGAACCTGCCCGGGTAGGGTCTGCATCAGTGTCACTTATCGACTATTGCTGCGCTTGTTACGATTCCGCTCCCGTGGCCAAAAGATCTTCTACTCCAGCAGACGAGACCTCGCTCAAGCGCCGCTTTGGCGCCACCGTTCGTCGATATCGCCAGAAGCTTGCCCTTTCCCAGGAGGAGCTGGCCTGGCGTGCCGACATGCATCGCACCTATCTCGCCGACGTGGAACGCGGCGTGCGCAACCTGTCCCTTTCCAGCATTGCCCGGCTGGTCGATGCGATCGACGTTTCGCTGTCGGCCTTCTTTTCGACGCTGGAGTCCATAGACGTGCCGCCCGCTCCCGCGAAACGGAAGGGAAATGGCAGCAAGGCGGCCGGCGCCAAGCCGAACGGGACCAAAACCAACGGATCAGCAAAGCCGAAGCGGAAGTAAGGGCCGAGCAGGGCGGTCGCCGGCCCGGAAGGCGGGCGAGCCGCCCGCCGTCCACCGGAACCTTGCGGCTCGGCGGCTTGATGGACCGCGGCCGGCCCGGCCGCCATCCGACCTGCAGCCTTGACTCGCGCGGCCGCCGGGCGGAAATCCCCGAGCATGACGATTCCTCGCTTTGGCTGGGTGTGGCTGATCGGCGCAAGCCTGTTCCTTGCTGGGTGCGGAAAGGGCGAGAAGGCGGGAGTGGCGAGCCAAGCCCCCGCGCGCCTGCTCGCCACCCTCATCACTGATCAGGGAGAAATCGAGATCGAGCTGCTGGCCGGGGTGGCGCCGAAGGCGGTGGAAAACTTCCGGCTCCTGGCGCAACGCGGCTACTATCGGGGCACGCCCTTCCACCGCGTGATCAAGGGCTTCATGATCCAGGGCGGTGATCCTAAAGGCGACGGTTCCGGCGGCGAAAGTGCGTGGGGTGGGGTGTTCGATGACGAAATCGACAAGACTTCCCCGCTGTACCGTGGCGGCTACAAACGCGGCACGGTGGCCCTGGCGAACACCGGACCGAATACGAACCAGAGCCAGTTCTTCATCGTGCACCAAGACTTCCCGCTCCACCCCGGCTACACGATTTTCGGCCAGGTGGTGCGCGGGATGGAGGTGGTTGACGCGATCGCCGATGCACCGCTGACGCGCGGGCCAGATGGGAATCAAAGCAAGCCCCTGAAACCGGTCTTGGTGAAGGACGTGATGGTGCGAGTGGCGGAACCTGTGGAGGCAACGCCGGCGAAATAGCCGTTCGAAGCCTGGCCACGAAAAACACGAAAAGGCACGAAAAGGGAGAGATCCTTTTCGTGCCTTTTTTGTGTTCTTTGTGGCCGGGCTTGGAGAATCAGTCCTTCGCTGGCGGCGCGGCCTCCGTCTTCTTCTTCTCCGGCAGGGCGCGGCTCGTGACTTCCGCCTTCACCTTCGCGAGGTAGGCGTCGGCAGTCATCACCCCTTCGTCGCCGCGGGCGCGCGACCGTACGGACACGCTGTTCGCCTCGGCCTCCTTCTGGCCGATGACGAGGGTGTACGGGACCTTGTCCAGTTCCGCGCGGCGGATCTTGGCGCCAAGCTTGTCGCTGTGTTCGTCAAGCGTGGCGCGCAGGCCCTCGGACTTCAGTTTGCCGAGCAGGCTCCGGGCATACTCCATCGTCTTGTCAGAGATCGGCACGAGGCGAACCTGCTCGGGCGCGAGCCACACCGGAAAGTCGCCGGCAAAGTGCTCGATCAACACGCCACAGAAGCGTTCCATCGAGCCAAAGGGGGCGCGGTGGATCATGACGGGGCGGTGCGGCTGGTTGTCCGGTCCGATGTAGGACAGGTCGAAGCGGATCGGCAGGTTGTAGTCGACCTGCACGGTACCCAGCTGCCACTCGCGTCCGATCACGTCCTTGATGACGAAGTCGATCTTGGGGCCGTAGAACGCGGCCTCACCGGGCTCTTCGGTGAACGGCACGCCCAGCGATTTTGCGGCTTCGCGGCACGCGTTTTCGGCCTTGTCCCAATTCTCCTTGGTGCCGGTGTACTTGTTGGAGTCCGGATCCCGCAGACCGACGCGGACGCGATAGTCCTGCATGCCGAGCGTGGTCAGCACAATCCGCACGAGGGACAGACAGCCGAGGACTTCCTGGGCGACCTGCTCCTCGGTGCAGAACAGGTGGGCGTCATCCTGCGTAAAGCCGCGGACGCGGGTCATGCCATTGAGCTCACCGCTCTGTTCCCACCGGTACACGGTGCCGAACTCGGCGAGGCGGATTGGGAGGTCCCGGTACGAATGCGGCTGGGACGCAAAGATCTTGATGTGGTGGGGGCAGTTCATCGGCTTCAACATGAAGCCGCTGAGCAACTGGTCGTCCGGGCGCACGCGATCGGCGGCGATGGTTTCGCGGCCGGTGCGCGCATTGATCTGGTCGCGCAGGTTCGAGGAGACCGCATCAAGTCGTGCGAACGCCTCGGCGCACGAGCAGTTTTCGCCAATCGCCTGGGCGAGGGAGTCGTTCTCGAAAACGGGCGAGAACTGCGAGTCCTTGTAGTAGGGGAAGTGGCCGGAGGTCTTGTAGAGCTCGAGCTTGCCGATATGCGGCGTGAAAACCTGCGAGTAGCCCTGCTTTCGCAATTCCTCGCTGATGAAGGTCTGGAGTTCCTGGCGCAGGGTCGCGCCATTGGGCGTCCACAGGATCAGTCCCTGGCCGACGTCCTCGTCGATGTGGAAAAGCTTCAGTTCCCGCCCGAGTTTCCGGTGGTCGCGCAGCTTTGCCTGTTCGAGCTGGTTCAGGTACTGCGCCAGTTCGTCCTTGGACGCGAAAGCCGTGCCGTAGATCCGCTGGAGCTGCTTGTTCTTCTCGTCGCCGCGATGATAGGCGCCGGCGATGGAGAGGAGCTTGAACGCCTTGATCTGTTTCGTGTACCGGACGTGCGTGCCGGCGCAAAGATCGATGAATTCGCCGTTCTGATAGAACGAGATCTTTTCGCCCTCGGGGATGTCCGCCAACCGGCCCAGTTTATAGCGTTCCTGGCCGATCTTCCGGATGATCTCCGCGGCCTCTTCACGCGAGACCTCCTTGCGCTGGAACGACTGGTTCTCGTCGATGACCTTCTTCATCTCCGCCTCGATTTTCGCGAGGTCGTCCGTGGTGAGTTTATGCTCCAGGTCGACGTCGTAGTAGAAACCTGTGTCGGTCGGCGGCCCGATATCCAGTTTGGCGTCAGGAAAGACGCGGAGCAGGGCGGTCGCCAGCACGTGTGAGGACGAGTGGCGGATTTCTTCGAGCGGAGTCATGGCCATGGAAGTGATGAAGGTGGTCCTGCGTACGATTGCAGGGCCGGGAAGGGACAACAGCGCCGGGAAAGGCGGCGCGTGTCAAGGGGACGAGTGGTGTTGGGGCGCCAGGGCGGCATGTGAGCCCGCCGCGTGGGCAATTTATGATTTACGATTTATGATTTATGATTGGTCCGAAGCTGCGGCCGATGGCCGCCAAAGCATAAATATAAATCATACATCATAAATCATAAATGGATCGCCCTCACCCCTTCGCCTTCTCCAGCGAGTACCCGTCCTTGCGATCGAGCATGGTCCATCCGGTCGCGGCGATTTCCTTGCGCAGCGCGTCGGCGGCGGCGAAGTCCCTGGCCTGTTTGGCGGCCCAGCGGCGGTCCGCCAGCGCCTTTACTTCAGCGGGCGCCTCAGCCTTGGCGGCCGCGGGCGCGTCGAGAGTCAGGCCGAGGGCGAACATCGCGCGATCGAAGAGGGCCGCATCGACGCCGGCGGGGCCGCGATTCACCACCGTGAACAGCGCGCCGAGCGCGGCCGGCGTGTTCAGGTCGTCCTCCAAGGCGGCAAAGAACGGTGCGAACACGGCGGCGTCGCCACCGGTGGCCGGCAGGGTCGCGCGATAGGCGCGCAAGGTCGCCAGCGCCTTCTCCGCGGCGTGCAGGGATTCCAGCGTGAAATTGAGCTGCTTGCGCGGATGGCCGGTCAGGAGGGCGTAGCGCAGCGCCATCGGCGTGAAGCCTTTCGCGACAAGTTCGTCGAGCGTGTACAGATTACCCAGCGACTTGCTCATCTTCTTTCCGTCAGCGAGCAGGTGCTCGCTGTGGTACCAGTGGCGCGAGAAGGCGGTGCCATTGCAGCACTCGCTCTGGGCGATTTCGTTCTCGTGATGGGGAAAGAGCAGGTCAACGCCGCCGGTGTGCAGATCGATGGTGTCGCCGAGGTGTTTCTTGCTCATGGCGCTGCACTCGATGTGCCAGCCGGGACGGCCCTCGGAGGCGTCGGCAGGCCCCGGCCATTTCACATCGCCGTCCTCGGCCTTCCACGCTTTCCAGAGGGCGAAATCGCTCCCGTCCTCCTTCTCGTCGGCGTCCGCAGTCTGGGATTTGCCCGCGAGCGCGCTGCCGGGCTGGAGTTCGCGTTCCTTGACACGGGAGAGCCGGCCGTAACCGCTGAATGAGGACACCTTGAAATAGACGGAGCCGTCAGCCGCGCGATAGGCGTTCCCCTTGCGCATCAGCACCTCGATCATGTCCACCTGCTCGCGAATGTGCGTGGTTGCCGCGGGTTCGACGTGGGGGGAGAGGCAGTTGAGCGCGGCGCAATCGGCGTGAAACTTGGCCGTCCATTGCTTCGTCACCTCGCCGAGCGGGCGCTTTTCCTCGCGCGACCGGCGGATCGTCTTGTCGTCGACGTCGGTCAGGTTGCGCACGTGCTTCACCTTGTCCGGGCCGAACTGCAGCTCGAGCATCCGGCGGAGCACGTCGTTGACGATGAACGTGCGGAAGTTGCCGATGTGCGCAGGGGCGTAGACGGTCGGGCCGCAATTATAGAACCGGAAGACGCCATCGGCGTGGGAGGCGGTGAGTTCACGTACGGCACGGGCGAGCGAATCGTAGAGTCGGAGGGCCATCGAGGAAGGGTGGGGACGTAGCAGTTTTCCCAGGAAAGCCAATGGCGAAGGCGGAGCGGAGGACCTGAAGGGAGCCAGGCAATTGTCACCCCATGGGTGACGCTCACGTTCACCTCGCCCCGGGCTTTGCGCCGTAGCGAAGAGCGCCAGCGATTCGAAATCTGGGTGGCATGGCGAACACGTGGGATGCGCCGGTCGACTCGCTGGCGCTCCTCGCTACGTGCACCCGCTGAGAAAACGGGATGATGCCCCGCGGGGGTGTGAACTCGGTGGCAAAATGCTATTCCCGTTGAAGGTTGGGGGGTTGCGGTCGATACATGGGGGGCGGAATGTCAGCGAATCCTGAGCCTCCCCCTGTTCAGCCGACCCGCGCGGTCGCCCGCCGCGTTCTTCTGGGCTTTGGGCCGCGGGAGCTGGGTTTGGCGGGCGTCGCGGTGGCGGTGCTCGCCATCGCCTCGTGGTGGGGGTTGAAGGGGGATTCCAGGGATGCGAACGACGCGGACGAGGTCCGCGTCCACCTCGCGATTGCAGAGGACGCAGGCGAGGTGTACCGCGACGGCCTGCAACAGCTCCGCGACGAACAGGAACGGATGCGCCGGTGGTCGGAACAGCAGACGACCGAGCCGTTGCGCACCTGGTCCCGGGAGCGGCTCCGCCGGTTCAGCGCGTTCGTCGAGGGATTGACCCAGACGACCGAGGCCGCGGCGTTCGAGCGGGCGGCGGAGCAGGCGCGGGCGCTCTTCAAGGCAGGGCGGTCCGACGCGGCGCGAGCGCTGCTGGAGCGTCAACCTCCGCCGGCTTTTCCTACGTTGTCCGAGTTGGAACGTCTGCGGCGGGAGCAGTACGAGCGGCCGTTGGCCGACTTCAGCCGCCAATCCCCCGCGCTTTATCGGACGCTGAAGCAGTTTGAACCGGACGTGGCGCGCCGCGACGAAGCGGCGCTGCGGCAGGAGATCGCCTCCTCGGAACCGGGAAAGCCGACTCCGGCGTTGATGCTGCGGCTGGAATTGCTGGCGGCGGTGGCGGCGGCCGACGACCCATTGACCCGGCAATGGTCGGCGCTGGTATCGGCACTGGATTACTTCGAAGGCCCGGAACCCGCCACTCTCGCAAAATGGGAGCGGGCGCAGGCCGCAATGCGGGCGGGCGATTGGGCCGCCGCGACCGCGGAAATGCGCGCGCTGCTGGATTCCGGCGTCCGCACCCGCCAGCCGTTTCGCGCGGCGTACGGACGGGCGCTGCTGCGGCACCGACCCGATGAGCCGGATGCGGCGTACCCTCATCTGGCCGAGGCGGCGAATGCGGGTGATCGGACGGCGCGCCGGTGGGTGGCGGGCGAAGACCTCCGCGCCCGGCGCTTCGCGCAGGCCGAGCGCTGGCTGGAGCCAGCCGTGGCCGAGGGGGATCTGACGGCGGTGCCGCTGCTCCTGGATCTTTACCAGCGGACGGGCGCCACGTCCCCCGCGGAGGCCAGCCGGCAGATCGGCGTGTTGCAGCAGATTGCCGCCCGGCGCGACGCGCCGGCGGAAGCCGATCTCCTGCTGGGGCGGCTGTACGAACGGGAAAACTCTGGGCCGGCGGGCGCGAAAAAGGCGTTGGACGCTTACACCCATGCGGCGGCGAAGGGGTCGGCGGCGGGCCACCTGGCCGTGGCGCGGGCCGCGCTGAAGGGTGCCGGTGGTCCCGTGAATCTTGAGGTGGCGCGCGATGCCGCGGTCGCGGCCTTCCGCGCGGGCGAGCGGGAGCAGGCCGCGCCGCTCCTGGCCGAACTTCTGCGGCTGGCTCCCGAGCGGGCGGCGCCGGCGCTGGCCCGGCTGCTCGATCCTCAGACCGCGGCGGCGGCTCCGTACACGGAGAAGCAGACAGAGGGACCGGGCGTTGCCAGACTCAAGGCACAGCTCGCCCGGTACCTGGATTCGATGGGGCAGTACGGAGAGGCCGCGCGTTATTACGCCGCGGCGCAGGACCCGGCCGCCGCGCAGCGGCACGCCGAGCTGACGACGGTGAGGCCGTGTCCGACCTGTGGCGGCAAAGGCCGGGTGCCGGACTCCGCGGCGTGTCCCACGTGCGGGGGGAAGGGCCATCAGAATTGCACGTACTGCGGCGGCCAGGGGACCATCCAGACGGCCGGAATTCCTCCCTGCACGACGTGCGGTGGGGGCGGCACGCTCGTCGAGGAACGCAAGCGCGTGACCTGCGGCACCTGCGGAGGGACGGGCAAGGGGAAAGGCTCGGTGATCAAGCAGGACTGTCCCCACTGCGAAGGCGGGCACATTCGGTGTCAGGCCTGCACGGCGGGCCGGGTGCAGTTGACGAAGGAGTGCGCCGAGTGCGACGGGAAGGGCGCGTGGTCCCTGGCCACGAAACCCGGCGGGTGAGCCAGCGGGGGAGGCGAACGCGGCTGGACGCCACCGGAGATCGGGATTCCGGGCCGGCGGAGCGCGGACAGCGTCCCAGGCGAGTCACCGCCATAAAAAAGGCCGCCCCGGAAAAGGGGCGGCCTGGAAAGCGAGCGAGACGGTTTACTTGCCGAGGTTCTTGCGCAGATCGCTCAGCTGCCCGGCGCTGCCGAGGAGCTGGTTGCGGCTGGCGATGAACTTGGCGTATTCGGTCATGAAGACCTTGCCCGGCGGGCGGAAATCGAACTCCTCCGGCTTGTCGCGGAAGTACTCGCGATGCACGCGGGTCCAGACGAGACGGCCGTCGGTATCGATGTTGATCTTGGTCACCCCGAGCTTCGCGGCGGGAAGGTATTCGTTGACGTCCACGCCGACCGCGCTGCCGAGCTTGCCGCCGGCGGCGTTGATGCGGGCCACCTCGTCCTGCGGCACCGAGGACGAACCGTGCATGACGAGCGGGAAGCCCGGCATCAGCTTCTGGATGTCCTGCAAGACGCTGAAGTGGAGGGACTGCTTGCCCTTGAACTTGTAAGCGCCGTGGCTGGTGCCGATGGCGCAAGCGAGAGAGTCGCAGCCGGTCTTCTTGACGAAGTCCTGGGCTTCTTCCGGGTTGGTCAGCGTGGCGTGACCGTCCTCGACCTTGATGTCTTCCTCGACGCCGCCGAGCATGCCGAGCTCAGCCTCGACCGAGAGGCCCTTTTTGTGAGCGACCTCGACCACGCGTTTCGAGATCTCGACGTTCTTCTCGTAGGTCTCGTGCGAGGCGTCGATCATCACCGAGCTGTAGAAGCCCGAGTTGATGCAGTCGTAACAGGTCTCTTCGTCACCGTGATCCAGGTGGACGGCGAAGATCGCCTCCGGGAAGATGTCGTTGGCGGAGCGAATGATCGCTTCCAACATCTTCTTGTCGGTGTACTTGCGCGCGCCCTTGGAAATCTGGATGATGAACGGCGCCTGCGAATCGATGCAGCCACGGAAGAGGCCCATCGCCTGTTCGGCGTTATTGATATTGTAGGCCCCAACGGCGTATTTGCCGTAGGCATGTTTGAAGAGCTGCGCGGTGGTTACGATCATAGGCGTAAATAGACGTCGTGCACGTTCCGGCGCCCTTTGTTCCATCGCAAGGGTTTTCTCTGTGCATAAATAGCGGAGGCCTGCGCGGAGGTTGCGGGCAGGCGAAAGGCGGGAGGGCTTGGGCGGTAGCGATAAGCGGCAAGGATGGGGG
>JAEWKR010000055.1 GCA_023457715.1 Verrucomicrobiota bacterium | reverse complement strand
CTTTCCAGCAAATCTACCGCCCGCGGCAGGACTAACCCCGAACCCACCGGCGAGTCGCGGAGCGCGAGACCGGGCCAAACTGCTACCGCAGTCTTCCCACTTTGGTTGCGGCTCCGCCGCGCTATGCGTTCTTGCGGCCAATCGGATTACGACGTCAGGCCACCGCGGGCGCAGGAAATAGAACTCAGCCGCAGAGGATGGCCGCAAAAAAGCGCAGAAGGCGCAAGAATCAGGAGCTTGGTTGAAGCTTGGGTCCCGCGTTTACGCGGAAGCTTCGTGCGGACCTCGTGAAACAAGGCATTCCGCGTGAACGCGGGACAACGTACCCAAGCCTCCGTCATTTTTTGCGCCTTTTGCGCGTTCTTGCGGCCAATCGGATTACGACGTCAGGCCTCCCGCGGGCGCCACGCGCTCGTCCATTTTTTTCCGAACCGCGGGAACCGCGGTTTTGCGGCTGGGTCAATTCTGCAGCAATCCGCGTAGGCTTAGCCTGCGGGATTGTTAAGTTGAAGCTGGACCTGGCGGGGTCGCGCAAGCGACCCCGCCTTGGCTTTTTTGGGGTGTTTGCCCCCCTTTAATGCTTCTGTCGCATCGGCTTCACTAGAGCCGTCCATGCGCATCCTCATCATAGATGATGAAATCGGCATTCGCCGCACCACCCGTATCGCGGTGGAAACCGCCGGGCACCAGGCCGCCGAGGCGCCCAACGCGTCCCGTGCGCTCAAGGCCGTCGAGGACGAGCAGTTCGACGCCGCCTTCCTGGATTTAAAGCTCGGCGCCGACGATGGGTTGGAGCTTCTGGGCAAGCTGCTCAAGGCCCAGCCCGGTCTCGCGGTGGTCATGTTCACCGCCTACGCGAACATCGCGACCGCCGTGGAGGCCATGCGCCGGGGAGCCTTCGACTTTGTTCCGAAGCCCTTCACGCCGGAGCAGATCCGTGGCATCCTCGCCAAGATCGACAAGACCCGCGCCCTGGAGACCCGCGTCCGCGCCCTCGAGAGCGAACTTGCCGCCGAGTCGCCACCGGTGGACCTGGAGTCGGTCGAGCCGCAGACGCAGCAGGCGCTGCAGATCGCGTTCAAGGCGGCGGAGACTCCGGCCAACATCCTGATTCTCGGACCGAGTGGCACGGGCAAAAGCGTCCTGGCGCGCGAGATTCACAAGCGGAGCGCGCAGCGGGCCGCGGCCTTTGTGACCGTCAGCTGCCCGAGCCTCTCGCGCGAGCTGCTCGAGAGCGATCTGTTCGGTCACGTGAAGGGTTCCTTCACCGGCGCCGTGGCGGACACCATGGGCAAGGTCGCGGCGGCGGACGGCGGCACCTTGTTTCTCGACGAGATCGGCGAGATGCCGCTCGAGATCCAGCCCAAGCTGCTCCGCCTGTTGCAGGAACGGGAGTACGAGCGGATCGGCGAGTCGAAGGTGCGCCGCGCCAACGTGCGGGTGATCGCCGCGACCAACCGGAATCTCGCCGAGGACGTGAAGGCGGGGAAATTCCGCGAAGACCTCTTTTATCGCCTCAACGTGATCAGCGTCGCGCTGCCGGGGCTGAAGGACCGGCCGGCCGACATGGCGCGGTTCGCCGAGAGTTACCGGAAGTTTTTCGCCGCCGGGCTCGGCAAGCGCGTCACCGGCTTCAGTCCCGCCGTGCTCCAGGCGTTTTCCGGCTATCGCTGGCCCGGCAACCTGCGCGAACTGCGCAACGTGATCGAGCGCGCCGTCATCCTGTGCGCCGGCGAGCAGATCGAAATGTGCGACCTGCCGGAGGAGTTCGGGGCCAGGCCGGAGCCGGGAATCGCGGTCGGCGCCCGGGTGACGATCGACGCGCTCGAGGCCGAGCACATCCGCCGCGTGCTCGCGATCTCGCGCAACCTGGAGGAGGCCGCGCGCACGCTCGGGATCGATCCCGCGACGCTCTACCGCAAACGGCAGCGGCTCGGGCTCCTCTGAACGCCGGCCGGCATGCTTCGGACCCGCCTCTACCTCGGGCTGCTGCCGCTGGTCCTGCTCGTCATCGCGATGGGTGGGTACGCGATCCACGTGTGTCGCGACCTCGCGGATACGATGGCGCATGACCTCGTGAGCAATTATCGGGCGATCGTGGCGTGCCAGGACATGCGCGAGTCGGCCCGCCAGATGCTGACGGCCCTGACGGCCGAACCCGAGCCCGACCGCCGGGCCTACGAGGATGCGCGGCAGGCCTTTGTCCGCGAATTGATGGCGCAGTCGGCGGCGGCCGCCGGCACGCATCGCGCCCGCTTCGTCGAGTCGCTCGACTCGGCCTTCACCCGGATGAGCGAGGTCGGGGAGCGGACGCTCCGCGGCGACACCGGACCTTCGCAGATCGCGGCGGTGCAGGACCGTTCCCTGGCACTCGGCGCGGTCCTGGATGCGATCGACGACCTCAGCCGGCGCGATTTCAGCGCCGCGCAGCAGACCGCGGTGCACGTGGAGGAACTCGCGATGTCGACCCAGCGGCTGATGATCGTGACGATGGCGACGGCGGTGCTGCTCTCGCTGTTCCTCGCCTGGCGGCTGGCCGCGTCGCTGTTGAAACCCATCACCGCCTTCACGGCCTCCGTGATGGCGCTCGGCGAGGGCGACCTCGACCGTGAAGTGCCGGAGTTTTCCCGGGACGAACTCGGCCAGCTGGCCCGCGCCTTCAATACGATGGCGGCCAAGCTGCGCGCCTACCGCGATGCGACGCTCGCGCGGGTGCTGCGCGCCCAGCGCACCATGGAGGCCACGCTGACCTCCACGCCCGACCCCGTCTTCGTCATCGCCCGCGACGGCACCCACGAGGTCCGCAACCCGGCGGCGGAGCTGCTGGCGCAATCCCCCGACTTCACCAGCGGCTTTCCCCCGGCGCTCGCCGAACCCCTGGCCCGCGTCCTGGCGACGGGCGAGCACTTCCTGCCGGCGGATTATTCGCGGCTGGTGACGGCACGGGTGGAACGCGAGGACCGGCATTATCTCCCGCGCATCCTCGCGATCGGTGACAAGCTGACGGAGTTTCGCGGGGCGGCGATCATCCTCCAGGACGTCACGAAGTTCCGCCTGCTGGATGACGCGAAGACCAACCTCGTGGGCACCGTGAGCCATGAGTTGAAGACCCCGCTGACCAGCCTGCGGATGGCGCTTTACCTCCTGGTCGAGCAGAAGATCCGCGGGCTGACGGAACAGCAGAACGAATTGCTGGAAGGCGCGCGCGACGATGCGGACCGGCTCCTGCGGATCCTCGACAACCTTCTCGACCTCGCGCGGCTCGAAAGCGGGGCGTCGGCGCTGGATCGCGACGCGGTGGACGTGACCGAACTGGTAACCCGGGTCGTGGCGGAAGCGCGAAGTGTGATCGAGAGCGCGGGGCAAAAACTGACGGTGGAAATCGCCCCGGAGGTGGCGAATGTCACGGTCAATGTCGACGAAGGCCGGGCGCGACACGTGTTCATGAACCTTCTGACGAACGCGTCGAAGTACACGCCGCCGGGCGGCTTGATCCGGCTGGAGGCGAGGGGGGCGGATGAGCGCGGCTTTGTGCGGTTCGCCGTGCATGACAACGGACCCGGCATCGCCACCGAGCACATCGGACGCGTGTTCGACCGGTTTTTCCGGACGGGGGATCAGCCAAAACCGGGAGCGGGCCTCGGCCTGGCGATCGCCCGTGAATTGGTGGTGGCCCATGGCGGCGCCATCGCCTGCAACAGCACCCCGGGCGTGGGCAGTGAGTTTTATTTCCTGCTGCCGCGGTGAGGCCTGACGTCGTGATCCGATTGGCCGCAAGAATGCATAGCGCGGCGGAGCCGCAACCAAAGTGGGAAGACTGCGGTAGCAGTTTGGCCCGGTCTCGCGCTCCGCGACTCGCCGGTGGGTTCGGGGTTAGTCCTGCCGCGGGCGGTAGATTTGCTGGAAAG
>JAEWKR010000054.1 GCA_023457715.1 Verrucomicrobiota bacterium | reverse complement strand
ACACGGAGGCTCGGTCCTTGGACAAACCTGTTCATCGCGTAACGCCCAAGACAGTCGCAGCGCCCGCCTCCGGCTCGGCTCTGATTGGGCCTCTGTGACCTCTGTGGCAAAATCGGTATTCAGGTTGAGAGTTGAGAACCGAGCCCGGCGTGTGATCGGTGGCGCCTTCATCGCAGTTTCTTGCGGAATCTGGCGATCGAGAGGCCGAGCACGAGCACGGCGAAGGCGGCGAGCAGGAGCGCGTCGCGCCACAGCGTTTCGAGCCCGACGCCGCGCAGGTAGATGCCCTTCACGAGGGAAACAAAGTAGCGGGCGGGAATGAGGTGGGTGATCACCTGCACCGGCGGAGGCATGTTCGCGATGGCGAACATGAAGCCCGAAAGCAGGAAGGCCGGCAGGAAGGTCGTCACCATCGCGAGCTGGCTGGCGAGCAGCTGCTGACGGGCGACGATGCTGAGGAAGAGGCCCTGCGCCAGGGTGCCGACGATGAAGAGCGCCGCCATCGCGAAAAGGAGGACGACGCTGCCCCGCAGCGGGACCGCGAAGAAGAACACCGCCATCAGTACGGCGATCAGCACATCGAGCATCCCGATGACGAAGTAGGGGATGAGCTTGCCGAGGATGAGCTCGACCGGCTTCACCGGCGTGGAGATCAGCTGTTCCATGGTCCCGCGCTCCCACTCACGCGCGATGGTCAGCGAGGTCAGCAGCGCGGAGATCAGGCCCATGATGACCGCGATCAGGCCGGGAATGATGAAATTCCTGGACTGGAGGTCCGCGTTGAACCACACCCGCGGACGAAGGTCGGCACCCGCCGGCACGTGCGTCACGCCGCGCCGCTCCAACTGCTCGACCCGGAGCTGCTGATTGAAGCCCGTGACAATCGCCTGCGTGTAGCCGAGGACGATGGCCGCGGTGTTCGAGTCCGAGCCGTCGATGATCGCCTGCACCGCCGCCGGCCGATGCGCGTTCAAACGGGCCTCGAAGTCAGGCGGGAGGACCAATGCGATCAGCACCTCGCGCCGATCGATCCGCCGTTCGATCTCGGCCGGGCTGGTCGAGGCGCCGACAAAATTGAAGTATCGCGAGCCGTGGAACCGGCTCAGCAGTTCCCGGCTGGCCACCGAGTTGCCCTGGTCCCAGACGGTCAGGGGCACGCGGTCCACATCCAGGGTGAGAGCGTACCCGAACATCAGGATCATCAGCATCGGGATGCCGATCGCCAGAATCAGACTGCGCGGGTCGCGGCGGATATGCAGCGACTCCTTGCGGGCAATGGCCAACAGGCGGCGAAAGCTCATGGCGCGCTGTCCTCCTGACTCGCGGACCAGCCGATCTTCGGCAGCGCGGGAATTCCGCTCCCCGGTTCCAGGACGTCGCCGCGATCGCGCGCTTCGATCAAGGACACGAACACGTCCTCAAGGGTGGGGGGGATGGCCGTCACCTGGGCGGGTCGGAAACCATGGGCGTCCAGCGCGGCTGAGATGGCCTTTTGCGCCCCCGGGCCGTCGGAGGCCACCGCGTGGAGGCCGGCGCCGAAAAGCGCCACCTCGCTGACCTCCGGCAGCCGCTCGATCACCGCCATGGCGTCGCTCGGCCGGGGACACGCGATCGCCAGCACGGTGCCGGCCATGTGCCGGGTCTTCAACTCCCGCGGCGTGCCGAGTGCGATCAGTTCGCCCCGATAAATCACGCCGAGCCGGTCGCAGTACTCCGACTCCTCCATGTAGTGGGTGGTCACGAACACCGTGACCCCGGTCGCGGCCAGCGCATAGATCAGGTCCCAGAACTGACGACGGCTGTTCGGATCGACCCCCGACGTGGGTTCGTCGAGAAAGAGGATCGGCGGCTCGTGGAGCACCGCGCAGCCCAAGGCGAGGCGCTGCTTCCAGCCGCCGGGCAACTCGCCGGTCCGCAGGTGTCGCTGGTCCTGGAGCCCCGCCATGTCGAGCACCCACGCCTTGCGGGCCTCCTTGCGTGCCACCGGCACCCGGTAGATGCCGCTGTAGAAGTCGATGTTCTCCTCAACCGTCAATTCGTCGTAGAGCGAGAACTTCTGGCTCATGTAGCCGATGCGCGTCTTGATCCGTTCCGTTTCGCGCGCGATGTCGAACCCGGCGACGCGACCCGAGCCCGCGGTGGGTTTGAGCAAGCCGCAGAGCATGCGGATGGTGGTCGATTTGCCCGCGCCGTTGGGACCAAGAAATCCGAAGATCTCCCCGCGGCGGACCGAAAAGGAGACGCCCGCCACCGCGCGAAAGGCGCCGAAGCGTTTCTCGAGATTCGTGACCTCGACCGCGATATCGTCGGGCGGGGTCATGGCGGGGTGGGGTTTGCCGGGACGCTGCCCGCCAGCACCGACACAAACACGTCCTCGAGCGAAGGCTGAATCGGCGCCAACGCGGTGATCTCAATTCCGGCCGCCGTGGCGGCGGCGCGGATCTGGCGTTCGGCCTCGTGGTCTCGCCGGTCCCCGTCCGGATGGAGCGGGGAGCGCCAGCGAGACGATCCGGGTTCGGGCAGCGCCACATGCACCCGATCGCCAAACAAACCCACCGTCGCTTCCGACAACTGTTCGCGCAGCGCCGCTGCCATCGCCCTCGGGTTGGCCGAGCGCACCTCGTACAGGGCTCCCGCCATCAGTCGCTTGACCTCGGCCGGGGTGCCCAGCCCAAGCACGCGCCCATGATCGATCAGGGCCAGCCGGGTGCAGCGCTCCGCCTCGTCGAGGTAAGCGGTGGAAACGAAGAGCGTCACGCCGTCGCGAACGAGCTGATACAGGATCCGCCAGAAGTCGCGGCGGGAAACCGGGTCGACGCCGTTGGTCGGCTCGTCGAGAAAAAGCACCTTCGGCGTGTGGATCAGGGCGCAGGCCAGACCGAGTTTCTGCTTCATCCCGCCGGAAAGGTTGCCCGCGAGGCGGTGCTGGAACGGGGTCAGGTTGCTGAAGGCCAGCAGCGCTGCCAGCCGGCCGGCGAAGGTCCGGCGGGGCACCCCGTAGATGTCGGCATAGAAATGGATGTTTTCGAGCACCGTCAGGTCGGCGTACAGGCCGAAGCGCTGGCTCATGTAGCCGACGTGCTGCTTCAGTTTTTCGGCCTCCTTCTGCACGTCGCAGCCTGCCACCACCGCATGCCCGGACGTGGGGGCGAGGATCCCCGTCAGCAACCGCATCGTCGTCGTCTTGCCCGCGCCATCCGGGCCGACGAGCCCGAAGATTTCCCCGCGCTCGACCTGCAGGGACAAGCCATCCACCGCGCGCGTCGCGCCGAAGGAACGGCTGAGTTCGGTGGCGGTGATCATGCCAGGAGGCGCGCGGGCCGGCCGCGGTTCAACCCAACCGTCCCCGTGGACCGCGGGCGGCCCGCCCGCATCAGCCGGGCGGCGTCCAGTCGCGCCAGGGTTGAAACGCTCACGATCCCTCCGTCCCCAGCACCACATCCGCCGGCATGCCCGGCTTGAGATCTCCCTGGGGATTCTCGAGGTCGACCTTGATCCGATAAACCAGCTTCACGCGTTCCTGCGTCGTTTGGACGGACTTGGGCGTGAACTCTGCCTCGGAGGCAATGAACCCCACCGTGCCCTCGAACGTCCGGCCCGGGAAGGCGTCCGTGCGGACGGGCAGCCGCTGACCGTGCTTGAGCCGGCCGAGCGCGAGGGGGTCGACGTAGGCGCGAACCCACACGTGGGCCAGATCGGCGACCGTGATGACAGGCGTGCCGGGCGCAACGAACTCCCCGGGCTCCGCGACATGCGAGAGGACCACGCCGTCGAGCGGCGACAGCAGCCGCGTGTTCTCGACCTGCGTTTGCGCCAGCGCCACGGCGGCCCGAGCCTGGCCCACCCGGGCCCGGGCCTGGGCGATGGTCTGGGGTCGGGCCCCTTCGTTGAGCAGCGCGAGGCGCTCCGCTGCTTCCGCGACCCGCGCGGCGGCGACCTTGAGCTGCGCTTCCGCCGCGTCGAACTCGCGCGTCGAGATGGCGGCCTGCTTGAGGAGATGCGTCTGCCGGGTGAAGTCCACCTGCGCGCGATGCTGCTCCGCCTCCGCGCTGCGCAGCCCGGCCTCCGCCGCGGCAATTTCCTGCCGTCGGGGGCCGGCTTCGAGGTCGGCCAGCGTGGCCTCGGCGGCGGCCAACTCGGCTTCACGAATGGCGAGCTGCTGGCGCTGCTCCACGTCGTCCAATCGCGCCACGAGCTGGTCGCGCTTCACCGGCTGTCCTTCCCTCACCGGCCGTTCCGTCATCCGGCCCGCAATCTTGAAGCTGAGCTGGGCGTCGGTCGTCTCGATGTTGCCGGAGAGAACGAGGCCGGCATCCCCCGGGGACTGCTTGTGGCAGGCCGGCGCCGCGAACAGCGTGGCAACGAGCAGGGGGAAAACGCGAACGACAAGTGGCTTCATGGCGGAGGACGGCACCGTGCGGTCTAATGCAAGTTCGCGCGGACGTATAGTCTGATCGTGCGGGCGCGGCATCGACCGCACTTCCGAGTCGCGCTCACTCTCACTTTCACCCTCACTTTCCCTTTTCCTTCCCAATGTCTCTCACCCTTGTCGTTCTCGCTGCCGGTATGGGCTCCCGCTACGGCGGGCTGAAGCAGATTGATCCCGTCGGGCCTGCGGGCGAAACGGTGCTCGATTACGCGGTGTTCGACGCCGTGCGCGCGGGGTTTGATCGCGTGGTGTTCGTGATTCGCCGGGACTTCGAGGCGCTGTTTCGGGAAAAGGTAGGCGCGCGGTATGCCGGCAAGGTCGAGGTGGACTATGCCTTTCAGGCAGTGGACACCCTGCCGGCAGGGATCGAGGCGATGCCCGGACGCGAGAAGCCGTGGGGGACCGGCCACGCCGTGTGGTGCGCGCGCGAAGCGGTGAAGGGGCCGTTCGCCGTGATCAATGCGGATGACTTTTACGGCACGCATTCCTTCCAACGCCTGGCGACCTTTTTGCGCGAACCGCGGAGCTCCGGGATCCCGCGGTACGCGATGGTCGGGTTCCGACTGGCCAACACATTGTCCGAGCACGGCTCGGTCTCGCGCGGCGTGTGTTCGCTGGGCACGGACGGCCACTTGATTGGCATCGTGGAGCAGACCAGCATTGCGCCGGCCCAAGTAGGACTCGGTCGCCACTTCAGCGGTGAAGAAGTCGTCTCGATGAACTGTTGGGGCTTCACGCCTGATCTGTTCGCGAAGCTCGAAACCCAACTGCGCGAGTTCCTCTCCGCGGCGGCGGTGGGCGCAAAGGGCGATCCGCTCAAAGCCGAATTCTACCTTCCCGCGGCCGTCGCGACGCTGATCCAACAAGGACAGGCCACGGTCACCGTATTGCCGACCGAAAGCAGCTGGTTCGGGGTGACCTACCGGGAGGACAAGCCACGAGTGACCGCCGCCATTGCGGAGCTGGTGAGGCGGGGCGAGTATCCGCACACGCTTTTCTGAGCCATGAACTTCTCCCGCGTTGAGGCTGACGTCTTGGTCCCGGGTGGTGGCGACCCCTCCGCGGCACTGGCCCGGACGACCCACCTGTGCGTCGCCGCCCACCAGGACGACATTGAGATCATGGCCTATCACGGGATCGCTGCCTGCTACGAGCGGACCGACCGGTTCTTCTCCGGGGTGGTGGTGACGAATGGCGCTGGCTCCCCGCGGACCGGTGCCTACGGCCACCTGACGGACCAGGAGATGCAGCGGGTGCGGCGGGACGAGCAACGGCGGGCGGCGGAAATCGGTCGCTACAATCTCCAGGTCCAGCTGGCGCATCCGAGTGCCGACGTGAAACGGCCCGGTCACGCCGGCGTGCAGGCGGATCTGCGCGCCTTGTTCGGTGGCTGCCGGCCCGAGGTGGTGTACCTGCATCAACCGGCGGACAAGCACGACACCCACATCGGCGTGCTGTTGCGCTGTCTGGAGGCAATCCGCTCCCTCCCGCGCAGCGATCGTCCGGGGCGCGTGCTGGGGTGCGAGGTGTGGCGCGATCTCGACTGGCTTGGAGATGCGGAGAAAGTTGCGCTCGACGTCAGCGCCCGTCCGGACCTGGCGCTCGAGCTGATTCGCGTCTTCGATTCCCAAATCAGCGGGGGCAAGCGGTACGACGTCGCGGCCATCGGCCGCCGGGCGGCGAATGCCACGTTCCACACCTCTCACGCCACGGACCGGGTTGACGCCGTCACCTGGGCGATCGATCTCACGCCCCTGGTCCAGGACGATTCGCTCGCACCCGAGGCGTTCATCCGCGCGGTGGTCGAGCGCTTCCGTGACGACGTGGTCGGGCGAGTAAGGCGGATCGGCCCCCATCCGGATTAACGGACAACCCACCAGGCTGAAGCTCTGGTGCTACCGACGCGGCCCTGGTCTGAGTCGGTAGCTGCCGTGCTTCAGCCTGCAGGATTGGGATCGAGGCCTTCGTCGGCGGACTCGGCGCGGGGCAGGAGGCGGGGGCCCGCGCGCAGCACGACAGCCGGGTTGCAGTCCGGCCCGCATGCGTGTAGGGTCCTGTCCCCATGAAGCTTAAGTTCCTTACCATGTCGCTCCTGTCCCTTCTTCTCTCCGCCTTCGCCAAGGCCGACGGCGCGAAGTCCGAACCGCTCAAGGTGGGAGACGCGGCCCCGCAGGTGACCGCCACGACGGATGCCGGCACGCCGATCGACCTCGGCGCGGTGTACAAGAAACAGCCTTACACCTTGGTTTATTTCTATCCCAAGGCGGACACCCCCGGCTGCACGAAGCAGGGCTGTTCGCTGCGTGACGGCTACGAGAAGCTGACCGAGCGCGGCGTCGCCGTGATCGGGGTGAGCAAGGACAAGGTCGCCGACCAGAAGGCCTTCAAGGAAAAGTACAATCTTCCGTTCACGCTCATCGCCGACGAGAAGAGCGAGACGAGCAACGCCTTCGGTGTTCCCACCTATCCCGGCGGCATCACCCACCGCTCCGCCTACCTGATCAAGGACGGCAAGGTCGTGTACACCGACTACAAGGGCACGACCGAGGAACAGGCGGACGTGATCCTGAAGTTCCTCGACGAGAATAAGAGCTGAGCGGAGTTTTCCGCGACGGCGGCACCCAGGCTTCAGCCGGTGGGTTGGTGAACTGGCCGGAGGCGGCGGGGCGCGATGCCAATCCTGCCGGCTTAAGCACGGCAGCTACCCCTGAGAGGTGCCGCCGCGTTGCCGCACGGATATCACCGCGCGGGCGGTCACGGCCGTGAGCACGACCCCTCCGCCAATGAGGGAGAGGGTCGTGGGCCGCTCGCCCAGCGCGTAGAGTACAAGCAGCGGATTCAGGATCGGTTCGATCACCGGGATCAGCACCGCTTCCAGCGCGGTCACATGTTTGATCGCGCGCGCGTAGAGCCAGTAGGAAATGCCGAGTTGCACGACGCCGAGCGCGAGGAGGGAACCCCAACCCGTGATCGGCATCGCCGGAGCGTCGAGGATCCACCAGGCGCCCACCGCGAAGGCCAGGAAGTTGCCGAGGATGATCGATTCCACGGCGGAGCCCTCCTTCTGCTTGCGCAGGGCGACGGTCATGATCGCGAAGAACACGCCGCTCAGGACCGCGATCGTGTTGCCGAGCAGATGATGGACCTCGAGGGCATCCGCGAAGAAGAGCGCCATGCCGCCAAGCACGACGACGATCGTGATCCAGTCTGCGCGGCGTGCCTTCTCGCCCAGGAACCACGCGCCGAGCAGCGCCACCCAGACGGGTGCGGTGTACTGGAGCAGGATCGCGTTTGCCGCCGTGGTCAGCTTGGTGGCCGTGCAGAAGGTGACCGTGCACGCCGCGTAGGCCACCGCGCCCAGCACCTGCACGCGCGAAAAATGAAAGTTCAGGCCGCGATTCGTGAGGAGCAGAAACATCCCGGCGATCAGTCCGCGTCCGCCGGCCACCGCGAGCGGTGACCACGGCACGGCCTTGATCAGCAAGCCTCCCAGGCTCCAGCACAACGCCGCAATGACGAGCAGGAGGATGGAACGCGGATGCGCGGGATTCACCGGAACGGAGGGAATGAGGGAATAAGGGAATGAGAGTGTGGGGGGATGAGGCAATGAGGGACTCGACGCCGAAAGCGGCGCCCCTCAATCCCCCACTCCCTCACTCCCTCACTCCCTCATGCCCCACTCCCTTCTTCCTGTTCAAAACGGCGGGCACAGACGATAGTGCCGGGCTCATGAAGAAAGTGTTTCCCTTGCAGCAACCCGGCTGGGTCGATGCGCGCGTCGTCGAGGCGGTGAAGAACGACGTCCGCAAATATGTGCAGCGCGAGCGGCGGAAGGAGCTGCCGGAAGGGGCCACGCGCTGGGGTTTTGCCTGTGCCGTCGGTGCGGAACGTGAGGCGGCGACGCCGTGCACCCTGCCGGAGATCACCGGGCGAATCGACGACGTCGTCCGTGGGGGCGGCACTCAGGTTTACATCGAGATTGTCGCCCAGCCGGAGAGTGGGGGACGGACGACCGGGGACGGCGGAGTGACGGCAGAGGACTGACCAGATCGTCTCGCTGGCGCTCCCCGCTCCCTCCTGAGGCTCGGGAAGTAGCGGGGAGCGCCAGCGAGACGACCGATTTCCTCGAGCGCCAACCTACCGCGCGGCGGTCGCCCGCGGCGGGAATTCCTTTCGCGCGGGTCGCAGGACGCTGTGGTTCACGGGCCGCCGCTGATCGACCGACAGCGGCGGAAGGTCGGGCAGCGAATCGTTGCGGACGTCCCGCAGCCGGTCGCGCGCCAGCGCCCGGAAGTTGTCCCAACGCTCCGCCAGGAAGTAGTCGCGTTCGGTGAGCGGCCGGCCGACGCCGCCGAGGGGCGCCGCGTGGGCGACCTGGCGGAGCAGGCTGCGCCACTCCGTCAACAGCCGGTCGAGATCGCCCCGTCCCGCCGTTTCCACCTCATCGATCACCTCGCGGGCGCGCGCCCCCTCCGCCACCAGCGCCCGAACCGCCTCGCTGGCGCCCGAGCCGTATTGCGGCGGGACCCCGTCCTGCATCCAGCCGTCGATGGTCAGCCGATGATAGGTCCGGGTACAGGCGGCGGCGAGGCGGCCCAGCCACCGCGGATTGGTGCCGGAGAATCGATCGCCCGCAAACAGGTTCGCGGTGTCGAAGAGCAGGTCGTCCAGCGGGTAACGGCGGTCTTCGAGCGCGGCGGCCAGGGCGAGGCCTTCCGGTCCCAGGAAGAACGACACGATCTCGCCGCGGGGGGTGAGCCGCAACTGACGGTCGAGCACCCCGGTGCGCTGCCATTGCCACAACAGGGTCGGGCCGGGGGAGAAGGCGAGACACTCGTCGCGCCGGGGGCATCCCCGGCAGCCGGGAAAGGGGTTCCGGACGCGGCGGACGAGGCGCGCGCGTCCTGTATCCGTATGTTCCCCACAGGGGAGGGTGGTGGGGTCGAGCTGCGCGGTCTGCTCCGTGCCGAGGACGAGATGCTCGTGGGTGTAGAAGCGTCCCGCCTCCGTGCCGGCGAGTTCCAGCGCGTCACGGCCCTGGCGAAGCTGACGCAGGAAGAACGCCCAGGGAAGGGCAGCGGCCCGTTTGAGCCGCAGCGGCTCCGCCCGGCGCATCCGCGGCGTGCTGTGACTGACGAGAACGTAGCCGACATCGTCCAGGCCGCGCCGACCCGCGCGGCCGATCATCTGCAGCAGATCGTGGGGCGCGATCTCCCGATCAAGGTGATCGTGCCGATAGCTGGACGCCGTTATCAGCACCGAACGGAGCGAGAAGTTGATGCCGGCGCTCAGTCCCAACGTTGCCACCACCGCGCGCAGCTGGCCCGCCTTCGCGAGCGGCTCGATGACGCCTGCGCGCTGTGCGTAGCTGAGTCCACTGTGATGATAGGCGACACGATTGCGCAGCAGCTTGGCGAGCGCGGGACCGCAAAGCTGTTCCTGTTCGGGCGTGAGGGTCAGGAGATCCGGCAGCGGCAGCTCGCGGGCAAACTGGCGGGCCAGGCGTTCGGCATCGCGTCGGTGGGGAGCGAAGACGAGCACCGGTCCCATCCCTTCGCGCAGCGCGCCCGCGACGCGTTTGGACCAGAAGCCTTCAATGCAGCGGGGAAGCCCGTGCACGAGATCGTCGACGTCGACCTCCTCGAGCTGCACCGGCCGGATTCGATGCTGGATGACCTCGGCCCGGCGACCCAGCCGTTGCAGCCATCCGGCGACGTCGTGGGGATTGGCCACGGCGCCGGAAAGCAGGAGCAGCTGCAGCGCGCGGGGAGCGGCGAGGAGGACTCCTTCGTAGTGGTTGCCTCGATGGGCGTCACCCAACCAGTGGTATTCATCGATCACCAGCAGGCTGAACGGCCGGTGACGCGCCCCGTCCGCCGGCGCGTCGGGTCTGGGCGCCTGCGCATCGATCACCAGGCCCTGCACGGCCTCGAGGGTCGCCACCACGATCGGAGCCTCCGGGTTGACGCAAAGATCGCCCGTCATGATGCCGACATTCCAATCGCGGGCGCGCCACTCTGCGTACTTGTCGTTGGCGAGCGCGCGCGTGGGAACCGTGAACAAGGCCCGCCGGCCGAAACTGGTCTGCTCCGCCCAGCGCTCAAAGACGTAAGTCTTTCCCGCGCCCGTAGGTGCGTCGACGATGACATCCTTGCCCTCGCGCAGGGCCGTCAACGCGAGCGCCTGCCACTTGTCAGGAAGCATCAACGTCTGCAGGCCGGCGAATGCGTCGGAGAGCACACGGGTAGCGTGCCCCGGGATTTTCCCGCGTCAAACGGTCGCGACGCCCTGGCGCCGCGGGAATCGCATGAGCTTTGGTTAAAAGAACATAAGAGATGCGCCTACCTGCCGCGCGGCTTGCAGCGGCGGCCGACGCGGTCGATCTGACAGGTATGAAAGCGTTGGTCTGCGGTCTTTTCCTCCTGGTGTGCGCCTCGGCGCAAGCCGGCTGGGCGGACTTGAGGCCCGGGATGGATCAGAGCACCGTGCGCCGCTGCGTCGGACATCCGATCCTGCAGAACCGCGGCAAGGGCGGAGCGGAGATATGGACCTACGACCATCGCGGGTACATCGAGTTTTATCGCGGCCGGCTGAGCTATTACAGCGCGCCGGCGGCACGGCCGATCCGGGAAGGCCAGGCAAACCACCCCCGCACGGACGCGACGCGGCGGAGTACGTAAGCGCCCGCGGGGCCTCGTTCGCGAGAACGAGGCTCACTGGCTGGCGGGAGGCGACCGCGCCCAATCCATGTTCTCTCGAGCAGGGCTGCGGGGAAGTCAGCCGGCCGTTCACCGTTGTTCTCGTGGGCCCCGGCTTGCCTTGCGGGCGGGGGTGAATTGCGCTGGTCCCCTCATGTTGAAAGCGGCCGTGATTGCGGGGTTGACGTCAGCGGGTTCGGTTTTGGCGGCAGGTGTCGCACCTTCCGGCGCCGCGCCATCCCTTCCGGGCGGGGAGCGTCCGGCCTCGCGCAGCGATCCGTCGACCACCGCCGACCGCGCGGCCTGGGCGCACGACGCCGAGCGCGAGTTGCGGCACAACATTCTCCCTTTCTGGCTCGAGCACGCTCGCGACCGCCGGCGCGGCGGGTTCCACGGACGGATCGGACCCGAACTGGAAGTGGAATCGGATGCGCCGCGCGGCGTCCTGCTGACGAGTCGTCTGCTTTGGACCTTCTCCGCTGCCCACCGCCGGTGGCCAAACGCGGACTATCTCGAAATGGCGCAATGGGCGCTGCGCGAGCTGCTCGAACGGGGCTGGGACAAGGAGGAGGGGGGCGTGTTCTGGACGGTCGACGCCACCGGCAGGCCGGTGAGCGCGACCAAGCATGTCTACAATCATTCCTTTGCGATCTACGGGCTGGCGGAATATCACCGCGCCACACGGGATCCGGAGGCGCTGAAACGGGCGATCGCGCTCTACCGACTCGTGGAGGAGAAAGCCCGCGACCACCGGCACGGGGGTTATTTCGAGGAGTTCACGCGAGACTGGCGGCGTGCCCCCCACGGCAAGGGCAGCATCCTGGGCGGGACCGGACCGAAATCGCAGAACACGCACATTCATGTGCTGGAGGCGTACACGAACCTTTTGCGGGTCTGGCCGGATGAGGGCCTCAAATCCGATCTGCGGGCGCTGCTGGAACTGATGCTCACGAAGATCATCGACCCCCGGACCCGCCATCTCGGACTGTTCTTTCAGGATGACTGGACTCTCGTGTCGGAGGAGTATTCATACGGCCACGACATCGAGTTGAGCTGGCTCGTGGTCGAGGCGGCGACCGTGCTGGGCGATGAGGCGCTGCTCCGGCGCGCGCGGGAGATGGGCCTGGCAATGGCGCGGGTGACCCTCGCCGAGGGCGTGGATCCCGACGGCGGCGTGTTGAACGAAGGCGGGCCGCATGGCGTGACCAACGCGAACAAGGACTGGTGGCCGCAGGCCGAGGCGGTGGTGGGCTTTTTGAGCGCGTATCAGCTCTCGGGGGAGGGGCGTTTCTATGCCCAGGCTCGCAAAACGTGGTCGTACATCCAGTCGACCTTCATCGATCGGCGGCATGGCGACTGGCACGAGACGGTGTCGCGTGAGGGAAAGCCGGCGTCGCGCCCCAAGCTGACCCCCTGGAAGTGCCCGTATCACAACGCACGCGCCTGCCTGGAGGTCATCGAGCGGCTGGAGGGGATGGAGTAGGGTTTGGGGTTTCGGGTTTTGAGTTTTGGGTTTTGGGTTTGGGGGATCCGAACCGCGTTCACGAGAACGCCGCTGGCAGCGGAACCCAAAACTCCAAACTCAAAACTCAAAACCCAAAACCCAAAACCCCAAACCCAACCCCGGGAACGGCCTCCCTCGTCTTGCCACCCCGGCTGCGTCCGTATCAAACGTCTCCGCATGGATGCGTCTTCCCCCACGCCAGGCCCCGCCGCACCGGTGTCGCGCATCCGGATTTCGCTCACGCACCAGATCCTGATCGGGCTGGTGATTGGCGTGCTCGTCGGCTGGTGGGTGCATGGGCTCGAGCCCGCAACCGCCAAACGGTGGATCACCTGGCTGATCGTTCCGCGCGATATCTTCCTGCATCTGATCAAGGCGATGATCGCGCCGTTGATCTTCGCGACGGTGGTGCAAGGCATGGGCGGGGCCGGCGACGCGCGCCGCGTGGGCCGCGTCGGCGCCAAGGCCGTCGTCTATTTTGCCGCCATGACGGTGCTCGCCCTGGCCATCGGCATGCTGGCGGCGAATCTCTTTCAACCGGGTGCCGGCGTGGTCCTGCCGGCAGAAGCCTCCACGGCAGGGCTCGCCCGGCCGAAGACCATGGCCGAAACGCTGGTGCACATGTTCCCGACCAGCGTGTTCGATGCGATGGCCCGCAACGACGTGCTCCAGATCGTGGTGTTCTCGGTGCTGTTTGCGGCGGCAGTCATCGCGGCGGGCCAGGCGGGGCGTCCCGTGCTGGCGTTTTGTGGCAGCCTGGCGCAGGTGATGCTCAAGTTTGCCGACCTGATCATGCGCTTCGCTCCGCTCGGCGTGGGGGCGGCGATTGCGGTGACCGTGGCGCAGCAGGGCATCGGCTCGATGGCGGACCTCGGCCGGCTGGTCCTCACGCTGTACGCCGGCCTCGCGGCGTTTGCGCTCGTGGTCTTGGGCGGCCTGGTCGTGGCGCTCCGGATACCGCTGCGCCCCTTTCTCGCCGCCGTCCGGGAGCCGTTCACGATCGCCTTCGCCACGGCCAACAGTGAAGCGGCCCTGCCGAAGGCTTTTGCGGCCATGGAGCGGTTCGGGGTGCCGCCGGGCATCGTCGGCTTCGTCCTGCCGGCCGGCTACTCGTTCAATCTCGCGGGCTCCACGCTGCACCTCGCCGTGGCCTCGCTGTTCGTTGCGCAGGCGGCGGCGACCACGACGGGCGTGGCGTTTGGCCTGGAGCAGCAGATCGCCCTCATGGCCATGCTGGCGATCACGTCGAAAGGCGTCGCGGCCGTGCCGCGCGCGTCGTTCGTCGTGCTCATCGCCGCGCTCCAGTCGTTTCACCTGCCGCTGGCGGGCGCCTTCCTGATTCTCGGCGTCGATGCGCTGCTCGATATGGCCCGCACCGCGATCAACGTGCTCGGCAACTGCCTGGGCACCGCAGTCGTGGCGAAGTGGGAGGGGGAGCTGGGGAGGGATGGGTGATTTACGATTTATGATTTACGATTTATGATTTATGATTTCCAGAGCCGGCTGTGCCGGCCCAATCATAAATCGTAATTCATAAATACCCTCAGCCCTCGATCCCCTGCGGGACGACATCCCCCGTTACCTGCGCCCGGCTCCGTTTCGCATATTTCATCCAGGTGCGGTTCTTCCAGCGGCGCCACATGATCAGCCCGCGGAACCATTCCTCGACCATCATCGCGACGAAGATGCCCGGCAGTCCCAGATTCATCCGATGCGCCAGGAACCAGCACAGCGGCACGCTGAAGCACCATTGGGAAATCATGCCGACGTAGACGGGAAAACGCGCGTCACCGGTGGCGCGAAGCGCGTTGATGATGACGATGTTGAAAACGCGGCCCGGCTCGTAGATCACGCAGAGCCGCAGCAGCAGGACGCCGCCCGCGATGATGACGGGGTCGTGCGAGAACAGGTCGATCAGGGGGTGCGCGGCCGCCGCGACGATGACGATCCCGACGGTGCACAGGACGAGCCCGATCCGCAGGCTCTTGATCGTCTGGTGATACGCTTCGTCGAACTTTCCCGCCCCGATCAGCCGCCCGATCAGAATCTCGGTGCCGAGGCCGAGGGAGACGCTGAACAGGATGACGAGCCGCTGCACGTTTTGCGTGTACGTCATCGTCGCCAAGCTGGCCCCGCCGAGGCGCGCGGCGAAGCTGGTGATCACCATCAGCGAGAGCCAGTAGCTCATGTGTTCGCCGGCAGCGGGCAGGCCGATGTGCAGGATGCGTTTCAGCCGGGCGAGGGGCAGGGCCACGAAATCGCGCGCGCGCAGCATCAGGTGCAGGCGCCGGTCCAGCAGGATCCACAGGATGATGCTGGCCACCACGCGGCTGAACACGCTGCCGATGGCGACGCCGACCACGCCCATCTTCGGCGCGCCGAACCAGCCGAACAGCAGCGTCCCGCTGGCGGCCAGGTTCAGCACGTTCTGGATCACCGTCACCACCATGGCATCGCGCGTGTAGCCATGGGCGCGCAGGGAAGCGCCGATGGCGGTGTTCATCGCCTCCATGAACAAGGTCCCGCCCATGAACACCAGGAAGGGCCGGGCGTAACCCATCAGTTCCGGGGGCAACTGCATCAGACGCAGCAGCGGTTCCGCGAAGAAGAACGCCACGAGACTGGCGAACAGCCCGATCCACGTGTTCACCGCGATGGCGGTGGTGACGATCTTCTCCGCGCCCGCGCGATCGCCGGCGCCGATGTGATGGGTGATCACCACGCTGGCCCCGATGCCGATGAAGTTGAAACAGATCAGCGCCAGCACCACGAACTGGTGCGCGATCCCCAGCGCGGCCACCGCCCCGTCGGACACATAGCTGACCATGAACGTATCCACCGTTCCGATCAGGATGCGGAGGGTCTGTTCAATGAAGATCGGCCACGCGATGCTGAGGAGCGTCGGTGTCGGAGGCTGGACGGGCTTCATGCGTCGGACGGTCGATCGTTCCGACCGGGTCGTCCGAGTAAAGCGTTAGGAGGGGCTCGATGCGTTAGCGACGTTTGGATCGGTACTTACAATTGAACGGGTCGCGAAAGGGACGAAAGGGAAGAAAGGGAAGAAAGGGACCTAAAGGACGCAAAGGACCTAAGGGACGAAAGGGGACGTGCGGAAATTCGGGACGCGGCTGTAGCTATGAGCGTGAGCGAGTGGTGGAAGCGCCCTATCCATTCGCTCACGCTCGTAGCTACACCGGAGCGGCGTCCCTTTGGTCCCTTAGGTCCTTTAGGTCCCTTACGTCCCTTTCCCCCCCTTCATCGCCTCCAGCACCGTTCCCGCCGTCAACAACTCCGGCAGCACCACCGGATCGTCCTTTCCCGGGAGCCAGAGGAGGTTGAACGGCACGGCGGAGCGCCCATAGGCGGCGAGCTCGGCGGTGATGCGCGGGTCGCGGTTGGTCCAGTCGGCGCGGAGCGTGGCGACCTTCTTTTCGGCGAAGGTGCGGAGAACCTCACCGTTGCCGAACACGAGCTTCTTGTTGGTCTGGCAGGTGGCGCACCAACGGGCGGTGAAATCCACGTAGACGATGCGTCCTTCCGCACGGAGCTGGGCCACCGCTTCCTTGCTCCAGGGCTGCCAGACCACCTCGCCGGTGGGCGCCACGCCCGTCGTGGCGGCAGGCAGGGCGCGCGGCCAGCCGACCCAGAGCGCCAGCGCGCCGACCAGGATCAGGCTGGTCACGCCAAACCGGACGCGACCGGCGGACGCGCCGGGAGCGGTCCAGCGGCCGTACATCCAGATCGCCAGCGCGATCAGCACGAAGCTGAAGAGCACCCCGCGAAAACCCTCCTCCGTGGTCTGGGCGGCGAGCACCCAGGCCAGATAGGCCGCGGTGGCGTAAAGGGGAAACGCCATGAACTGCTTGAACGTTTCCATCCACGCTCCCGGCCGGGGGAGCGCTTTCACCGCCGCAGGAAAAATGGAAAGCAGCAGGTACGGCGTCGCGAGGCCGATCGCGATGGCGGTGAAAATGGCGAAAGAGGCCACGGTTGAAACCGCGAGGGCTGCTCCCAGCGCGGGCGCCAGGAAGGGCGCGCTGCAGGGCGTGGCGACGACGGTGGCCAGGACGCCGCTGAAGAAGGAGCCGGCGTAGCCGCTTTTCATCTGCAGGTTCGAGCCGACCGCCGTGGCGGAAAGTCCGAACTCGAAGACCCCGCTCATGTTCATCCCAAACGCGAGCATCAGCACGGCCAGCGCGTATACAAACGCGGGCGACTGCAGCTGGAACCCCCAGCCGAGCTGATCGCCGCTGGCGCGCAGGATGGCGAGCACGCCGGCCAGCGCCCAGAACGACAGCAAAACGCCCAGGGCAAAAATCAATCCGTGGGCCACGACGCGGCCGCGCTCGTGACCGGCCTGGTTCACAAACCCGAGGATCTTGATCCCGATGACGGGGAAAACGCAGGGCATCAGGTTGAGGATCAACCCGCCAATGAACGCCAGGAGCAGCGTGCCGCCGAGTCCTCCGGCTGCGGACGTTCCGGTCGCAGCGACGCCGTTCGTCGGGCCGGAGGTGACCGTGCCGCCGCCTGCCGGGGAACCGTCGAAGGGCGCATCCACCGCGAGTCCGCGCAGCGTGCCTTCCGGATTCCACCCTTGCTCCGAGGTCAGGACGCCGAGGAGCCGGTTGGCATCCTTCGGCGCGTCCACCGCGAGGGTCATCTCCAGGGTAAAGCCGCCCCGGCCGTCCGCGGTCACTTTCTGGGGCTGGTCGAACGCGATGACGCCCTCCGTCGAGAAGAACCACGGATCCTTCGGCGCGGCTGCGTTTCCGGCCGGTGGGGTCACGTGAAGCCGGGCCACCTTGCCCTCGCGGGTGGCGGTGACGGACCAGCCGGAGAGCCCCCGGGGAAGGCGAGCCACCGTCTCACGAATTTTCGGCCCCCACTCGGCATGGGCCGCGGGCGGGTTGGCGCTCACGGGCAGCACCAGCTCGACCTCCGCCTCGCCCGGGATGCAGACCTCGGAGCACACCAGCCATGCCGCGGAGGCGGCGAGCGTCACCCGCTCGCCGGGTTTCAGATCGGCGGGAGGCGTCAGCACGACGGGCAGCAGCAGGTCGCCGTCGTACCCGTTGCCTGTGATGGTGCCGGCGCGGTCCCGGATCAGGCCGGGGGCGGGCCATTGGATTTCCCCCGCCTTCCAGCCCGGCGGCAGCTTCCAGGTCAGGCTGGTGGCGTAACCGGTTCCTGGATTCACCCAGTACGTGTGCCAGTGCGGTTCGTGCACCAGCCGCAGCGCGACCACCAGCTCGCGTCCGGGCTGGACGGCGGTGTCGGCGGCGACGAGCGAGGCCCGGGCGTGGGACTCCTCCGCGCCACCGAACGAGAGATTCGCCGCGGTCAGCGGAGCGGAAACGGTGAGGGCGAGCAGGAGGAGGAAGCGGACCGCGCGGAGCATGGTGAAGTACGGTGAAAGAGAAGACGGTGCGGGGCAACCCGCGGGGATGCAGGCTCAATCTGAGCGCTGCACGGCAGGACGCCGCAGTCCGGAAATGGTAACGGCGACGTTACCGCCGCGCCCGACCCTCGGATCGTCTCGCGGGCGCTCCCCCCTACCCCGCCAGGCTCGGGGCATGGCGGGGGGCG
>JAEWKR010000053.1 GCA_023457715.1 Verrucomicrobiota bacterium | reverse complement strand
GGTCGAACATCGAACATCGAACATCGAACGAGTCCGCGGCTATCCGAACGTAGCGAGGAGCGCCAGCGAGTCGATCGGCGGAGCCCGCGTTTTCGCCACGTCCCTCCTCGGATTTCGAATCGCTGGCGCTCTTCGCTACGCCCAAGCGCCTTCGTGTAGCGAAGAGCGCCAGCGATTCGACGGCTGACCTCCAAAGCCCCGACAAATAAACCGGTCTGGCGCGAGGACCGAGCCTCCGTGTCCTCCTTGTCCGCCGTAGGCTCGGCGAAGGTGGATGTGTCGGAGCTCTGTGCTCTCTGCGGCTACTTCGGAATCCAGGTTCAGTGTTCAGCCCAAGGCGCAGAAGGCGCGAGAAGAGGGCTTGGGTGGCGTGCGGCCCGAGCGCATCGAGCGGGCTTTTTGCGGGCGGGCCGCCCGCGGTCCATTGCGGGCGGGCCGCCCGCGGTCCATTTGACAGCGGGCGGAAGGTTTGACCGCGTTACACGCTTTCCAGGAGCTTGTTCAGCCGCGCCACCATCGACGTGGCATCTTCGAGTAGGCCGGCGCTGATCAGGGCGTTGTCGAGGAGCTGCTCGGCCACGAGACGAGCCTTCTCCGGCTGGGCGGTGCGGCTTTCGGAAAGCCGCTTGATCACCGTGTGGCGCGGGTTGATCTCGAGATTCACCCGGAGGGGTGAATCGCCGCCGTCCTTGTTCATGGCCTTCATCATGCGGCGCATGTGCGGGGACATGAACTTGTCGGCGTTGAGCGCGAGCACGGGCGAGTCGACGAGCCGGTCGCTGGTCTTCACCTCGGCGACGCGTTCCCCCAGCGTTTCCTTCATCCAGCCGGTGAGCGCCTTGACGTCCTCCTCGCTCAGCGCGCCCTCGGGTTTCGGCAGGTCGGACAGCTTGACGTCCGCATGGTCGGCCGCGGTGAGTTTCTTTCCGTCGAACTCGCGGACGTTGTTCATCACATACTCGTCCACCGCCTCATAGCAGAAGAGCACTTCGAGGTTGCGCGCCTTGAAGCCCTCCAGATAGGGCCCCGACTCGATCGCGGCCCGGCTCGGGCCGATCAGGTAATAAATCTCCTTCTGCTCCGCCCCCATCCGGCTGACGTATTCGGCCAGCGAGGTCGTCTTCCCCTTGTCGGTGAGCGACGACTCGAACCGCAGCAGCTTCACGAGCTGGTCCTTGTGGGTGAAGTCGAGCGCGGTGCCCTCCTTCAGGAAGATGCCGAACTCCTGGTAAAACTCGGTGTAGGCGTCCGGACGGTTCTTGGCCTCCTCCTCGAGGAACTTGAGGAAGCGTTTGGTGATGACCTTGTTCAGCTTCTCGATCAGCGACTTGTCCTGCATCGTCTCGCGCGAGATGTTCAACGGCAGGTCCTCGCTATCGACCACCCCCTTCAGGAAGCGGAGCCATTCGGGGAGGATGTCCTTGGGCTTCTGGTCGATCAGCACCTTCCGGCAGTAGAGCGACACCGATGGTTCGAGGCGGGCAAAGCCGAGCTTCTCGGTATTCTCCTTGGGTACGAACAGCAGCGCGTTGATGGCGAGCGGGGCGTCGGCGGAGAAGTGCAGGCGCAGCCGCGGTTCATCGTACGCGTGAGCCTGGAATTTGTAGAACTCGGTGTACTCCTCCTCCTTCACCTCGCTCTTGTTGCGCAGCCACAGGGCCTGGACGGTGTTGATGCGCTTGCCGTTGAGGTTGATCGGGTAGGAGACAAACGCGCTGTACCGCTCGAGGATCTCCTTCACCCGGTGTTCCTGCGCGAACTCGGCGCAGTCGTCCTTCAGCTCGATGACGATCTTGGCGCCGCGCCGCTCGTCGGCCGATTCCTCGATTTCGTAGCTGCCGCTGCCGTCGCTCGTCCACACGTGGCCCGGCTCGTTCTTCCGCCAGGAGTGGGTGTAGACCTTGACCGACTTGGCGACCATGAAGGCGGAGTAGAAGCCGACGCCGAACTGACCGATCAGGTTCGCGTTCTTGGCGCCGGTTTCGCCCAGGGCCTTGACGAAGGCTTTGGACCCGGAGTGGGCAATCGTGCCGAGGTTTTCGACCAATTCGGCGCGGGTCATGCCAATGCCGAAGTCCTGCAGCGTGATCGTCTTCGCCTTGTCGTCGGTGGTCACGTTGATCTCGAGCGTGGCGTTGTCGTCGTGAACCTCCTTTTCGGTCAGCTGCACGTGACGGAGCTTTTCGAGCGCGTCGGACGCGTTCGATACCAGCTCACGGACGAAGATTTCCTTCTCCGTGTAGAGCGAGTGGATGACGATATCCAGCAGCTGCTTGATCTCGGCCCGGAACTCGAATTTTTGCGGAGCAGTCATGGTGAAGGTGGGATCTGGGATCTAGGAAAAGAGTCGGCTATTCTAGCAGCCGGAGGAAAAAATCAAGCGGAGGGATGCGCCTGGGAACGCAGGCGGCACGCCTCCGCTTCACGGCTCCGCCGTGGTATGCAGCCGTTCGATCTTCACCCGCCGGACGCGTTCGCCGCTCAGCTCCTGCGCGGTCACGCGGTACTCGCCGGCTTCAAACACCTCCCCGCGTTTCAGGGGCCGGCCGCGGCGGCGTTCGACCCAGTCTCCGACGCTTTCGCGCGGCACCCATTCCAGGTTCCAGCCGGTTTCGGCCTGGAGTTCGCGCATGGTGAAACGGGCGCTGACCTCGATCGACGATTCCGTGTGCGCGAACACCGGACCGGCGCCGAGGTCGAGCTCGTCGCGGATGTCGCCGACAATCTCCTCCAGGACATCCTCGAACGTGATGATGCCGGCGGTCTTCTGGTTCTCGTCCAGCACGATCGCGAGATGGGTCCGGGAGGCCCGGAAATGCTCGATCATGGCGTGGATCGGCGTGCGCAGCGTGAAGGTCAGCGCGGGACGCATGAGCGGCTCGAAGGAAGCGTCCGGCCCCAGCGCCAGCGCCTGCCAGAGCCATTCGCGCACGAGAATGACGCCCTGGACGTCATCGAGCGACTCGCCGCACACCGGCAGCCGGCTGAACCCCGCGGTTTGGGCGAGCCGGAGGTTGTCCTGCACCGGCTGCCGCGCCCAGAGGGCGACGATCTGCTCACGCGGGCGCATCACCATCTGGGCAGTGGTGGAGCGGAGGCGCAGGGACCGGACCATGAGCCGGTTGATCAACGCATCGCCGGGGTGGGAATGCCGGGCATGGGTGAAGACATGCTCCAACTCCTCCGCGGTGAAGTCATGCTCGCCATGGGCCCCCGGTTGCAGGCCGCCCCACCGCAGAAAGGCGTTGGCGGTGCCATTAAGCGACCAGATGAACGGATACAGCAGCCAGTAAAAGACCATCAGCGGACCGGCAAAGGCGAGGGTCACGGCGCGGGGTCGCTGGATGGCGAGGGATTTGGGTGCCAGCTCGCCAAAGACGATGTGGCAGAACGTGACGAAGCTGAAAGCCACGGCAAAGGAGATGGATTTGATGGCGCCCGGGTCCGTGATCCCGAAGCGCCCCAAAACCGGTTCAAGCCGGTGGGCAATGAAAGGCTCGCCGACCCAGCCCAGACCCAGGCTGGCGAGCGTGATGCCCAGCTGGGTCGCGGACAGGGCCGCGTCGAGGTGGCGGGTCGCTTTCAACGCGAGCTTGACGCGCCACCCGCCTTTTTTCGCGAGCGGCTGCAGCTGGCTCGTCCGCACCTTGACCAGAGCGAACTCCGCCGCGACGAAGAAACCGTTGGCCGCCACCAGCAACGCTATCACAAGAAACTCCACTGCAGCGCCGACAAAGTCGTTCATGGATCGTTATAACCTGTCTGTAAGTGGCCCCAGCACAAGAGGAACGTGCGCGGGTGCCGCAACGCCGCATCTCAAGGCATTCCGCCTAAAGGCGGGACAACTTACTCAAACCCGGATACGTGGCTCAAAGCCGGAATGCGTGGCCTGAGTAGGTTGTCCCGCCTTTAGGCGGAAGGTTTGGACGGTATTGGAGCACGCGGGTACGGTTCGATCCTTACGGGCGGACGGATTCGAGCGGCACCAATATGACCGGCCCCAGCAGGCCCGAGGGCGTCAGGTCCCAGTCGGACGCGTCGAAGGGCTTGTAATTGATGTTCACGAAATTGATCTCGCGCATGATTTTCCAGGGCACCTTGCGCCGGTCCAGATCACGGATCCGATTGGCCGCGAGATTGGCCACCTCGATCTCCAGGACGTTGCCGTCGGCCTGGAGGTGCCGACCGACGCGCCGCTGAAGCGGAATCGCCCAGACCGTGCCGAGATCGACGCCATTAAGACGTATCCGGGCGCTTTCGCGCACGTCGCCGAGCTGGAGCAGCCAGTCGTCGGCCGGGGTGGAGGGCACCGTGAATTCGAGCCGGTAGCGCGCGGTGCCGGCGAAACGCTCGGCCGCGGGTCCGCCGAATTCGGTCCATGATTCGAGCCGCGGCGTCGTGACGCTTGCCGGCAGCTCCGGGCCGCCCCGCAGGAAGTCGACCGTCCACGGGCCCTCGAGGCGGTGCGGGCGGTGGCCATTGGGATGGACATACGACCAAGGCTCAAGCGGAGGGCGACCGTCAGGGTCATCCGCCGTTGTGCGCAGCAGGATGGATTCCCCCGGCGCGAGTTGCAGGTACACCTCCGTGTGTCCGCCCCGCTGGCGCAACGCGGCGGTGCCGGCTCCACCGGACAAAGGGTCGAGCAGCGCCACGTGCTGCGCGGGCACGCCGAGGACCACCCATTCGTCGACCGGTTTCGCGGTCAGGTTCGCGACAAAATAATCGCAACCGCTGGCCGAGCGGCGGCGAAGATGCCGCAGCCCATGGTCGGGGAACGTCTCCCGCGTGACGCCGGCGGCGGCGAGGACCTTGGGCAGCGTCGTCACGTTGGCGGCGGGACTGCCGAGAGAGAGCGTGGGTGTCCCGGCTTCGGCCAGTTTCCGCGCCTCGTCGAGCAGGCCCTTGAAGGTCGACCGGCGCGCTTCCAGGCGCCCGAGACCCGGGACGTCCTCCGGCAGCTGCAGGAAATGGACCCGGGCGCCGGCGGTTGCCAAGGCGACGAGCTGCCGGAAGGTCTCGACCGGCATGCGCCGGGTGGCGGGGACGAGGATGATCTTGTAGGATGACGCCGCCGGTGCGAGAGCCACCGCAGGCGCCGTGCCGGCGGCCGGCGGGGTCGTGACGATGCGACCTTGCAGCGCGCGGGCCCGGGTCAGCTGGGCGTCGGAGATGAAGTCGTAGCCATAGCCCTCGTCCAGCAGGCGGCGCGCGAGCCGGCCTGCGGGCTGGTCGGTGAGCCACTCGACGTGGTGCACGCCAAGCTGCTTCATCAGCCCCCGGGCATCGTCCCACACGTCATGAATCGGCCAATACACCAGGATGTCCTGGTCGGGGGCGCCGGACTGAAGGACGGACTGGGCGCGGGCGACGTACGCGTTGAGCGCCTCCACGTGCTCCCACAGCGGGTTCTGCGGGTTCAGCTGGGTGGAGGCGTAGAAGAGCCAGCCGGGCCACGCCGCCGCGGGCGGCGAGTACACCGTGCCGTGGTAGAAGATATGGTTGATCCCGCTGACCAGGAGCCGGTCGATCTCGGGTTTGAGGGCGGCGAGCGACTCCTTCCAGTGTTCGCGCAGCCAGGTGGCGGTTTCACTCGAGGCGAGCCGGTGTCCGGCCACATGGCTGGCAGAGGCGGCCAGCTGGATCACCAGATCGTCCGGCAGGTCCTGATCGTGGCGGACGTCCTTGGGGTCCCGTCTCAGGCCGGGAAGGGGGAAGGGGGTTGAGCCGAAGACCTCGGTCTCCGCGATGTCGACGTGGGCGTAGAGGTCGAGCAGGTTGGCTGGCGCCCCATGCGATTGGTTGCGCACCAGCCAGCCGTGCCGGTGCGACCAGTCCACCCACGCGCGCAGGTAGTCGAGGTGCAGTTCGGCCAGGGCGCTGCGGTAGTCGCCCTTCAGCCGCGCGAGCCGGCGTTCCTCCAGCGGCTTCTCGCCGAGCAGTTCGGCGGCGTGGTCCTGGAGGTCGTACCCGTGCAGTTCCCGGAAAACCTCGGGCAGGCGCGCGGTCCAGCCCGCCTCGTAGTATTCGAACGAATCATGGAACTGGGCGCGCACCGTTCCAGCTGGCAGGGCGGCGAACGCGTCCGTGAAGGGCTGAAGATAGCGGTCGAGCGCGGTGGGCGAGTACGGGTCCAGGACCAGGCCTTCGCCGCCGGGCGCGGCGCGCTTCACCTTCATGGCGGTCGGCGCGCCTGTGAGGCGGCCTTCCTCGAGGACGAGCTTGTGCGACCCATCCTCGGGCTGCACCCAAGGGCCGCCAAAGGGCCAGCCAGTCCCGGTCGCCATGTCCACCCCGAGCCCGAGCCGTTGCGCCTCGCGGCCGACGTGGGCGAGCAACGCCACCCAGCGCGGGGAGAGAAACGACACGTAACGCTCCTCCGCGCCCTTCGCGCCGTAGATGGGCGTGATCTCGACGCCACCGAACCCGGCGGCGGCCAGCTGTTCCAGCTGCCGGGTGAGCCCGACCTCGTCGACCGCGCTTCCCGGCCACCACCAGCGGGTCCACGGCTTCGCGGTGCTGCCGACGTCCGGCCAGGGCGCCACCGCGGGGGCCGGGGACTTCACTCCCTGATTGGACGATGGATCCGCGGCCAGCAGCGTCGCGACGAACATACCGGCAAGCAGCGCAAGGGCGGGGTGGCGCATGGGGGCAGGGTGCGGCTAAGCTCGCACGGCGCAAACGGAGAGTGGCGCCGCGCGGTCGTACCGTCCAAACCTTCCGCCTGAAGGCGGGACAACGTACTCAGGCCACGTATTCCGAGATTGCGCCGGCGATTACCCGCCGAGGTAGGTCACCTTGAGCTGGGGGTCCGCGCGGAGTTTGCGGCTTTCGCCTTCCATTGCGATCCGGCCGGTCTCGAGCACGTAGGCATAACGCGAAATTTCCAGCGCCAGGTTGGCGTTCTGCTCCACCAGCAGGACGGTGATCCCGCGCTCGCGGTTGATCTCAACGATCTTCTCGAAGATGGTGCTGATCAGCCGCGGCGCGATGCCCAGCGACGGCTCGTCCAGCATCAGGAACTTCGGGTTGCCCATGAGGGCGCGGCCGATTGCCAGCATCTGCTGTTCGCCGCCCGAAAGCGTGCCGGCCGTCTGGTGCAATCGCTCCTCCAGCCGTGGAAAAATGCTGAAGACGTACTGCCGGTTGCGTCCGATCACGTCCGCGTCGTGCTGCAGGTACGCCCCCATCGCGAGGTTCTCCTGCACGGTCAGGTTCGAAAAGATCATCCGACCCTCCGGCACATGGCAGAGGCCGCGGGCCACGATCTTATGGGCGGCCAGGCCGGAGATGTCCTCCCCCAGGAAGGAAATGCGACCCTGCTGCGGCCGGAGAAGCCCGGAGATGGTGCGCAGCGTGGTGGTTTTGCCGGCGCCGTTGCCGCCGACGAGCGTGACGATCGCGCCGGTGGGAATCTCGAACGAGATCCCATTCAACGCGCTGATGGCGCCGTACGCCACATGAAGATCGGTGACCGTCAGCATCAGTGGTGAGCGAGGTTCTGCTGGTGGTCTTCGCCGAGATAGGCCTCGATGACCTTCGGATCGCGCTGCACGTCCACGGGCGTGCCGTCGGCGATCTTGATCCCGTAATCCAGCACGGCGATCCGCTGACAGCAGCTCATGACGACTTTCATCGAATGTTCCACCAGGAGGATCGAAAGGGAGAATTGCTGCCGCACCTGCTGGATCAATCGCACCAGCTCCGTCTTTTCCGTCGGATTCATGCCCGCGGCGGGTTCGTCGAGCAGCAGCAGTTTCGGCGACGTGGCGAGGCAGCGGACGATTTCGAGACGGCGCTGTTCGCCGTACGGCAGGCTGCGGGCCGGCGCATCGCGGAAACGGAGCAGATGGAACATCTCCAGCAGTTCCTCGCACCGCCGGGTGATGGCAGCCTCGTCGGCCTGGAAGGCGCCGAGCCGGACCAGGGTCTGCCAGGCGCCGGTGCGCCGGTGCAGGTTGCACGCGACGCGCACGTTATCGAGGACGGACAAGGAACCGAACAGGCGGATGTTTTGAAACGTGCGGGCGATGCCCAGGCCGACGATTTCATTGACCTTGAGCCCCGTGAGGTCGCGCTCCCGGAAGCGCACCGTGCCCTCGGTGGGGCGGTACACGCCGGTGATGAGGTTGAACACGGTGGTCTTGCCCGCGCCATTGGGGCCGATGAGCCCGCAAAGTTCGCCCTCGTTGACGACGAAGTTGACCGCGTTGACGGCGGTCAGTCCGCCGAAGCGGATGGTCACGTGGTCGAGTTGGAGCAGCGGCGCGGCCATGGCGTCAGGTCCGGGTCCGCGCGGACCGCCGGAAGTTGAAAAGCCCCTGCGGGCGCACGAGCATCAGCACGATCAGCAGGAACGAATAGATCACCATCCGGTACTCCGCGACCGGCCGCAGCACTTCGGGCAGAAGCGTGAGGAGGACCGCGGCGAGGATGACGCCCACGGTGTTGCCCATGCCGCCGAGGATGACCATCACCACAATCTCGATACTCCGGGTGAAATCGAAGCCGGTGGGCGTGATGGTCATCTTGAAATGCCCGTACAGGCCGCCCGCCACGCCGGCGAAGAAGGCGCCGACCACGAAGGCCACAATTTTGTAGCGCGTGGTGTTGAGCCCGACGGCTTCGCTCGCGATCTCGTCGTCGTGCGTGGCGAGGAAGCCGCGCCCATACGTGCTGTGCACGAGGCAGAGCACGACGAAAACGGTGACTGCGGCCACGGCGACGACCCAGAAGAGGGTGGTGTAGGGGGGGATCCCGTTCAGGCCCAGCGCCCCGCCGAGCACCTCGACGTTCTGAAAGATCACGCGAATGATCTCCCCGAACCCAAGCGTCACCAGCGCGAGGTAGTCCCCCTTGAGCCGCAGCGACGGGACGCCGACGCAGAGCCCGGCCACGGCCGCGCTCAGCCCGCCCGCCAGCAGCGCGACCAGAAACAGTCCGCTCTGCTGGGGCGCGGTGCCGCCACTCTCGCCCAGCACTGTCGGACCGAGGTACAGGGTTACCGCGGCCGAGAGATAGGCGCCGATCGACATGAAGCCGGCATGGCCGAGCGAGAACTGGCCGGCGTAGCCGTTGACCAGGTTGAGCGAGACGGCGAGGATCACGTTGATCCCCACGCCGATCAGCACGTCGAGAAAGTAAGGGTCGATCCGGTCGGCCACGAACGACAGCCCGAACGCCGTGGCGAGCGCAACGAGAAGGGCGAGGTGTGGCTTGGGCATGGGCGGATGGCGGCAGGCTTTGGGCGATAGGCTTTAGCCGGAACTATGCAGACGGATTAACCACGAATGGACACGAATGAACACGAATAGGAGAGGAAACTCGAATGCAGCCCGTCCGTAGTCCCGCTCACTGTTTTGTGCCTCCGCGGAAGTG
>JAEWKR010000052.1 GCA_023457715.1 Verrucomicrobiota bacterium | reverse complement strand
GGCCCGAACGTAGCGGGGAGCGCCAGCGAGACGACGCGGCGGTTCCGCCGAAGTCATCCCGTTCGGCGTGGGGGGTGGCCGCTGCGGTCGTCGCCCTGGTTGTGATCGAAGCGACGTTTTTGCACTGGCTTGAGCGGCAGCCGGCGCGGGGGGAGGTCGGCGTCTACCTGAGCGCGGACGGCCGCAATCCGGTGGAGTTGCCGGCGTTTCTCGGGCGCGACTGGGTGGCATGGCCCGCCCCCGTCAGCGCGGTGGAAAGGGAAATCCTGCCTCCGGATACGGGGTACTCGCGGATGAATTACGTCCCTTCGCGGGGAACCCGGGCGGTGTTCCTCTCGATCGTGCTGAGCGGGCGGGATCGCACGTCGATTCACCGGCCCGAATTGTGCCTGGTCGGCCAGGGATGGACGATAGAGGGATCGTTCGAGCACCGTTTCGTGTGGCCGCCGGGTGAAAGCGGGCGGGCCGCCCGCGGTCCAAGGGAGTTTCCGGCGACGGTGCTGCGGGTGGCGCGGCAGTCCGTAGGGGGGGGCGACCCCGTCCCGCACCTCGTGGTGTATTGGTTCGTGGGTGGAGATCGCGTGGTGGCAACGCATTGGGAACGGGTGCTCGCCGATGCCACGAGCCGCGTGTTCCGCGGACGCGCCGACCGCTGGGCCTACGTGCTCATGCAGACGGAAGCCACCGACGGGGAAGCCGCGGCGCTGGAGCGGTTGCAATCGGTACTGAATGGGACACTACCGGCGTTTCAGAAAGCGGAAGGCGGAGAGCGGAAGGCAGAAGACTGAAGGAGGAAAGCGGTAGGCTTTAGGCGGTAGGCTTTAGGCTCATGACGAACCGCCCGAGAATGAGCCGCAAAAAGGCGCAACAGGCGCAAGAAACCCAATCATTTTACAGGAGATAACGGAGGAAACAGAGCCCGGCTCTAGGGGCTTTCTTTTCGCGCCTTCTGCGCTTTCTTGCGGCCATTGGTTCGGAGCCTCCCGCCTAAAGCCTACCGCCTAAAGCCTACCGCCTACCGCCTGCCGCTTGGTGCCTCAGCTTACGGCTTGTGCGTTTCCCGGCCGCCACCTAGCTTCCCGGCTCCTTGACGACAGCGAGCGCAGCCGACTTCGCGTTTCTGTTCGCCGAGAGCGACCAGTTCAGCTGGCCGCTCGCGGCGGCGTCGTTCGTCGTGGGCGGGACGGTCGGGTTCGTCCTCGTGTGGGTGCTCACCCGCCATACGCGCCGGGTGGCCCATGAGCAGGCGGCCGAACTGATCGAGGTCGCCCGGCGCGAAGCGGCGGTGGCGGCCGAGGAATTGAAGCAGAAGGCGGAGGCCGAGATTCAGGACAAGCGGGCGGATCTCAACCGCGAGTTCGACCGCCGGGAAATCGAGATCGATGTCCGGCTGCGCGAGATCCGGGCGCACGAGGAATCGCTCGCGTTGCTCGACTACCAGCTCGAGCAGCGGCAGGAACGGCTCAACCGGGAGAATGCGGCCATCAAGCAGGCGCGCGATGCCATTCGCGGCCTGTCCAAGAGTGTGCGCAAGCGGCTCGAAGGCGTCTCGCAGATGGATGCCGAGGAAATCCGCCGCCAGTTGCGCGAGGAGGTGCTCCTCGAATGTCAGGATGAATTTCGAGCCCTGCGCCGGGCCACGATGGAGAAGTCGGAACAGGAGCTGCAGACGGAAGCGCGCCGCATCCTTGTCGCCTCGATGCAGCGGATCGCGAGCAAGCCGAACAACGATCTCACGGCCACCATCATTCAGCTGCCGAACGAGGACATGAAGGGCCGGATCATCGGCCGCGAGGGGCGGAACATCAAAGCCTTCGAGTCGGCCACGGGGGTGACTCTCCTGATCGACGAGTCGCCGCAGATGGTGCTGCTGTCGTCGTTCGATCCGGTACGCCGTGAGATCGCGCGGTCCGCCCTGGAGGCGCTGATCAAGGACGGCCGCATCCATCCGGCCTCGATCGAGGAGTTCGTGAAGCGGGCGAAGGAGGAGATCGATCTTGTCACCACGCAGGCCGGCGAAGACGCGGTCGCCAAGCTGAACATCAACGGACTGCACCCGGAGATCATCAAGCTGCTCGGCCGGCTCAAGTACCGGTTCTCCTACAACCAGAACGTGCTCGATCACTCGGTGGAAACGGGCTTCCTCGCTTCGCTGGTTGCCAGCGAAGTGGGCCTGGATCCCAACGTGGCCAAGCGCGCCGGGCTGCTCCACGACATCGGCAAGGCCGTTCCCGGCGAGCTCGAGGGCAGTCACGCGATGATCGGCGCGGAGTTTATCAAGCGCTACGGCGAGACCCCGATCGTGGTGAACGCCGTCGCCGCGCACCACGAGGAGGTGAAGCCCGAGACCGTTTACGCCGGCCTGGTGATTCTCGCCGACACCTTGTCGGCGGTCCGGCCGGGGGCGCGCGCCGAATCGATGACCAATTACATCCAGCGACTCGGCCGGCTGGAGAAGCTGGCATTGTCGCTGGAAGGGGTGCAGCAGGCGTTTGCGATCCAGGCCGGGCGGGAGATCCGCGTCGTGGTTTCGCCCAGCGAAGTCACCGACGACCGTGCCCGGGAGATCGCCAAACAGCTGCGGGCCCGCATCGAAGCCGAGCTGCAGTACCCGAGCACGATCAAGATCACCGTGATCCGCGAAAGCCGCTTCACGGAAACGGCGACGTGAGCGCGGCCGCCGCGCGCGTTAGGCTGTAGGCGGTAGGCGGTAGGCTGTAGGCGTTAGGCTGTAGGCTATAGGCTTTAGGCGGTGCGATTCAGTTAACCACGAATGGACACGAATCGACACGAATGAAGACCTGGGAAAATCATCACTTCCGCGCAGGCACAAAACAGTGAGCGGGACTATGGACTGGCTGCATTCGAGTTTCCTCTCCTATTCGTGTTCATTCGTGTGCATTCGTGGTTAATCCGTATGCATAGTTCCGGTTTAGGCGTTAAGCCGCAGACAGTAGGGGTTCGAGCCTGCGGACAGCTTGAGGTATTGAAGCTCACCGCCTACAGCGTATTGCTTACCGCTTCCTCCATGTCCGACCTGAAGATCCTCGAAACGTTTCCCAACCCGGCGCCGCAACGCGACTACGTCATCGAGCATACGCACCATGAGTTCACCTCGATGTGTCCGATCACCGGGCATCCGGATTTCGCGTCCATCACGGTGCGCTACGTCGCGGACAAGACGTGCGTGGAGCTCAAGTCGCTGAAGCTCTATTTCCACGCGTATCGGAACGAAGGCATCTTCTTCGAGGCGGTCACCAACAAGATTTGTGACGATCTCGGCGGCGTGCTGCAGCCCCGCAACCTGACGATCATTGCCGATTGGAAGGCTCGCGGCGGGTTCACGTCGCGGATCACGGCGGACTGGAAGAAGTGAGCCCCGGCTAGGCCGGGGATTTCAGATTTCAAATTCCAGATTGCAGAGCGGACGCCGGCGATTGGGCGGTGGCGGGTTGAAGAAATCTGAGAGTTCCGCCCCTCGCAACCGCCGGCCATCCCCGAATCCCGCTTATCCCGCTGGATCGACTCGCTGGCGCTCCTCGCTACATCCAAACGCGGCCGGCCCACCGCGAACAACGCCAGCGAATCGAAGGGCCTTGGGTGTAGCGAAGAGCGCCAGCGATTCGAAACGGCGCCATGGCCACACTCCGAATCCCGCCCGATCGACTCGCTGGCGCTCCTCGCTACGCCCAAACGCGGCCGGGCCACCGCGAAGAGCGCCAGCGAATCGAAGGGCCTTAGTGTAGCGAAGAGCGCCAGCGATTCGAAATCGGCGCCTCGGCCACACCCCCGTGGCGCCATTCATCAGGAAGTGCTCGCTCACCCCGCTGGTTTCGTGCACCTTCACGGCGTACACCCCTGTTTACACCCATGAAAACCCTGCGCGCGTTGTGTGTTGCTGCGTTAACTGCGACGGCCGTTTTTGCGGCTGACGCTCTCCCGGTCTTCAATGCCACCCTGACGGTCGGCAAGGAGAGCCGGTTTGTCCTGGTCGATGCGAGCGGCAAGGCGAGCTCGTGGCTGAGCCTCGGCGAGTCGTTTGCCGGTTACACCCTCAAGAGCTACGATGCGAAGACCAGCACCCTAGAGCTGGAAAAAGGCGGACAGACGTCGAAGGTCGCGATCGCGGCCGACGCCGCGATGGGCGTCGGCGGGACGACGACTCCGGCCACCGTCGCCGAGGCGACTGCGGTGCTCGAGGCGATGAACTTTGAAAAGATGATGGATCAGACCCTCGCCGGCGTGCGCAAGCAGCAGTCGGGATTGGTCAACCAGATGATGTCCCGGATGGGAACGGTCAGCCCCGAGGATCGCGACGACGTCGTCGCCTTCCAGCAGCAGGTCATGGATACGATGATGGCGGGCTTCACCGCCGCCGAGATGAAGGACGACATCGCGAAGGCGTACGCGGAAATCTTCTCGAAGGAGCAGCTCCAGGGTCTGGCGTCGTTCTACGCGTCGCCGCTGGGACAGACGCTTTCCGAAAAAACGCCGGAACTGACCCAGAAGATGAACGAGGTCATGATGCCCCGGATGCTGGCCAACATGCCGAAGGTGCAGCAGATGGGCCAGCAGTTCGCGCAAAAGATGCAGGCGAAGAAAGCGGCAGCCGCCGCAGCCGCGAAGGCGGCGGCGGAAGCGGGCGGAGCAAATGCGGCTCCGGCGGTGAGCCCCGCCCCGGCGGCGACGCCCGCGCCGAAGCCATAACGGGAAAGGAGCGCCGTCCCAAGTCCTGAGTGCGCAGGCGGGGCGCCAACGCGACGAAGAGGCACAGAGCCGCCGGGTAGCGTAGGCGG
>JAEWKR010000051.1 GCA_023457715.1 Verrucomicrobiota bacterium | reverse complement strand
GCCCGCGGTCCACCCCGTCACTGGACCGCGGGCGGCCCGCCCGCCTTCCGTCATCCCGCTGCGTCCAAAAACGAAAATCCTCGGGCAGCCCGCGCCGCGCGGAGGCTTTCCGGTGATCGATTGGACGCAGAACACGCACGCCGCCCTGCTCGTGCCCTGAGCGGCGGTGGCCCGGGGGGCCACAATAAAAAAGCGCGCCCCCGGAGGGGCGCGCTGAGAGACATGGGCTGACCGGAACCTTAGAACTCCTTCGTCACCCAGACATACAGCACGCGGCCGATGGCGCCGGGGCCGTACGCATTCGGGTCGAAGCCGACGGACTCGCGCCCGTTGGCGGGCGGACGGTTGTTCAGCAGGTTGTTCGCACCGACGGTGATCTTGGTATCCCAGAAGCCGGCGTAGGTCACGCTGGCGTTCACGAGGGTGTAGGGGTTCTCACCCCAGCCCGCGACGGTGTAGTTGTCGTTGAAGTACTCGCCGGTCCAGTCGACGCCGAAGTTCGCGCCGAAGTCCTTGTAGCGCCACGAGACGCTGCCGTTGGCCTTCCATTCCGGGTTGTAGTACAGCCCGGTGTTGTCGAAGAAGCCGCTGCCCAGACCGGAGTCGGAGCCCGTCTTCTTGATCTGGGTGGCGTCCGCCGCGAAGGCGAAGTTGCCCCAGCGGGTGTTGCGGATCTGGTACTTCACGCCGAAGTCGAAGCCGCGGTACATCTGGTACGCGTCGGGATTGTTCTGCGGCACGGACTCGATGCGGAGGATCGGGCCCGGGTTGCCCAGGGTCGTATCACGCACGATCGCGTTCGGGAACTGCGCGAGGCCACGGGGCGAGAGGAGGAACTGCGCGCTCGGGGTGACGATGACCTGCTCGATGCGGATGTCGAAGTAGTCGAAGGTGAACGACAGGTTCTTGATGCCGCCGATGTCCTCGAGCACGATGCCCGCGTACTTCACCTTGCCGGTTTCCGGCTGCAGGCCCGGATTACCGCCGGTGACGATGCGCTGCTGCACCGGCACGTCCTGCGGACGCAGCGGATCCTGCAGCACCGTGGACGAGAACGCGACCGTCTGCGAAGCATAGAGCAGCGCGAGCGCCGGAGCCTGGAAGGACTCCGAGTAGGAGCCGCGGAGCACGACGTTGGTGAACCGGTTGTTCGGCAGACGCCACTTGGCGCCGAACTTCGGCTTGGTGGTCTCGCCGAAGTCGCTGTAACGCTCGTGACGGCCGGCCAGCTGGATTTCGCCGCTGCCGACGTTGGTGGCGTTGAAGACCGGGACGCTGAGTTCCGCGTAGCCGGAGACCACCGTGCGCTTGCCGCTGAGGGGGCTGCCGCCGCCGGAACCGAGGTAGGCCGCGGTGTCGGGGTTGGTCTGCAGGCGCTCGTCGCGGTATTCGCCGCCGATCGCCAGGCCAACGTCGCCCGCGGGCAGGGTGAAGATCTTGCCGGAGATGTTACCATCCCAGGCCGCATTCTCCTGCTTGTTGGTCGCGGTGGAGATGGTGAACAGCGCGCGGGTGAGATCAGCATCCGAACCGCCGAACGGGTTCAGGAACTTGCCGACGTGACCAGCGAGGGTGCCGTTGAGCGCGGCCTGGTAGGTGGTGGCCCGCATCGCATTGCGCGAGACGGTGGACACGTTGTTCCAGCCGTAGCTGACACCGGTTTCCCAGTCCCAGGCATCCATCAGATTGCCGCGGAGGCCGCCCAGGATGTACGCGTTGGTCGACTCGGTGTCGAACTTGCGGACGGGGCCGAAGTTGGCGCGGGCGCTGAGGGTGGTGAGCGGAATCCCGAACGGATTGTACGGGTTGTTCGCCGGCATCGTGAGACCCTCGGTCGAGTACGTGATGACGCCGGGCGTGAACGCGTAGTACGTCGAGTTCTTGGTGAACATCACGTCCGCGAAGGCGGAGATGTTGTCGTTGAACTCGTGCTCGAACGTCGTGTAGTTCGAGAGGTAGTCGTACGCCGGGTTGAGGGCGAAGGTCTCCGCGAAGTTGTACCGGTTTTCGTTGCCGATCAGCACCGCGTTCGGGCTCGCCGGATTGGCGGGCGCGGGAACGAAGGCCGAAAGGTTCGGGCTCGGGGTGGGTTTGCCACCGGCGACGACATAGGTCCAGCTGCCGACGGAGCTGGCCACGTTCGGGAACGGGAGGCCGACCGACGCGGCCTGGGCGCGCGTGAGGGTCAGATTGGCCGGCCAGTTGGAGCCGGAGTTCTGGTTGAGACCCTTGTTCGTGCCGAGGTTGCTGTAGTCCGTCGTGGTGACGCCATAGTCCTTGATGAAGTTCGAATTCGCCGTCGCGGCGCTGACCGCGGTGACGACCTTCGTCTTGCCATTGCCGCCGGCACCGGCGACGAGGCCGATTTCCGTGCGGCCTGTGTCGCCGCCCTGGCTCTTCAGGGTGTTGCTGTACTTCGCGCTGAGGTACAGGCCCGTGAAGTTCTTCCGCAGCTTGATGTTCACGACACCGGTGATGGCGTCGGAACCGTAGAGCGCGGAAGCGCCGTCCTTCAGGAGCTCAACGCTCTCGATGGCGGCGGACGGGAGGCTGTTGAAGTCGAACACCGAGCGGTTGCCGCTGTTCGGCAGCGCGTACTGGATGGCGCGACGCCCGTTGATCAGGGTCAGGAAGCGCTGGGAGCCCAGACCGCGAAGGTTCGTGGTGGCGGCGCCACGCAGGAAGCTCGACGTCTGGTAGATGGAGTTCGAGGTGCCAGAGTTGAAGGACAAACTCTGCATGAAATCACCGAAGTTGTTATAACCCTTCGCCTGGATGTCTTCGTTGACGAAGACGTTCACGGGCGCGGTGGTCTCGTAATCGATGCGCTTGATGCGCGAACCGGTCACCTCATAGCGATCGAGCTTCTGCGGCTCGTCGTTCTGGGGTCTGTTATCATCAGCGTTCGGGGCCGGCTGGGCGATTACGATGCCCGCGGTCACCCCCATCAATGCAGCCAAACGCAGTGCCGTGGACGCGGCATGCAGCAGCGACTTGTTCATAGTTACGGTAGTGTGTGTTGTGTGTCCCCGGCCAGCTGGCGCTGCCGGGGAAAGTTCCTGGACGCGTTTATGACACGTGGAATCACCCCCACTTAGCAACGGAAATTTGCGGACCCCTGTTGCGAATTTGTGGCGGCAGTGGAGTGCGGGATGCACGATCGTGGGGCGAACGAGTAGATCCGCAGCGTGGATACACGGGGCCGCCCAGGCCCACTGTGGGCACGCGTCACCCCGGTGGGGCGTGGCGGATCAGGAACGTCTCGAGACGGCGGTAAAAGCGGTACTGCGCCTTCTCGGCCTCGAATCCGTGTCCTTCGTCGCCCTCGCGCAGAAATTCGTAAGGTCGTTGATGCCGATCGAGTTCGCGACGTAGCGCCTTCCAATGGCGAATATCGACCCTCGGGTCATTCTCTCCGTACGCGTGCAGGGTGGGAATCCGGATCGCCGCGACCGCATGCAGCGGCGAGCGGGCGTGCAGGACTTCGCGATCGGCATGGAGCCACGGTTCGTAGTACAGCCGGTTGAAAAGCGCGGAGCCTCCCATGTCCCGGTCTCCGAGAAAGGAAAGATCTGCGACGCCCACGTAGTTGACCGCGCAGCAATACAGATCAGGCGTGAACGCGGCGCCCGCCAGCGCGGCGTAACCGCCATAGCTCGCCCCGTAAATGACGACCCGCTTGGGATCGGCGATCCCCTCCTCGACCGCCCATCTGACGGCATCGGTGAGATCGTCCTGCATCCGGCCGCCCCATTCGTGGCGGCCGGCCTCGAGAAACCGGCGCCCGTAGCCACCCGAGCCGCGGTAGTTGACCTGCAGGACGGAGTACCCGCGGCTGGCCAGGAACTGGACTTCCGGAACGTAACCCCACCCATCCCGAATCCCGTAGGGTCCGCCATGGGGGTTGATGATCATCGGGCCGGGACGCCCACGGTCGGAGGCACGGGTCAGGTAACCATTCAGCACGAGGCCGTCGCGCGCGGTGAAGGTGACCGGCTCCATCGGCGCAAGCCGCTTCGGATCAAGCCTGGGGTTTACCGCTCCGATCGGCATCAACCGCGGCTTCGGCGCCGTCCGATCCAGCAGAAAGTAACCGCCCGGCTCCCGGTCCGAACCCACATGGACGACGACCCGCTGGAGATCGTCGGAAGCGTTAAGGAGCTGGTTGAACGTCGTCGGCAGCGCCTGGTCGACCCCCTGCTGCAGCCGCGCCCAGTCGGCGTCGAACCAATGGTTCGTTGTCTTCGCCGCCTCGCACTGCACGCCGAGAACCCTCGACTTCAACCGATCGAGGCGGACCGCCGAGATTTCGCCTTCCGGGGGCTCGAAAAGGACCGCGGTCTGGCGCCCCTCGTCCAGATCCCAGGAAACGAGCGCGCCCCGGTCGTGGGCGCGGTAGTCGACGAACACGAGCGTGCGATTGTCGGCCAGGATCGCGCCCTTGGGCAGGCCGCTCAGCAACAGGTCGACGGGCTGGGTGAACAGCGTGCGGAAGGCGTTCGACGACCCCAGCCGTGCCTGCACGACGACCGCGTCGCGCTCGGCGACCACGCGGATACGCATGCGGCCGGCCTGGTCCCACAGTGAGTCGAGCACGGCGCCGCGACCAGCCGACGAGTCTCCGAGCACTGTGCGCCGCGAGCCGTTGACCACATTGACGGCATGATAGTCCGAACTACGCGATGCCGCCCCCCCGGAGCCATACACCACGAATTCCCGCGGCTGAGCCGGCCAGATCTCCAGCACTGAGCCATGATCGCCCCCCTGGCGCAGGTAGTTGTTTTCGCCGTACGACTCGATCAACCGGACCACCTTGCGGGTCCCGACATGAATCGACTGCCAGGCGAAAGCCTCGTTGCCCCCCACGTCCGCACCGAAGACGATGTAATCGCTCCCCTTCCAGAAAAACGTATCGATGTTCTCGTCGGACGTGCGGACCAGGACGTCGGACTTTGCCGTGGCCACGTCGAGCAACGCGATGCCGCGGCGCCCTTCCATCGGGGCAATGTAGGCGATAAATTTCCCATCCGGCGACAGCCGTGGCGCGCGGAGGGCGGCGGGCGCAAAGAAATCCTCCAGGGGGATCGTGTCCGCGCCGGCGGGATTCGCCCCTGCGCCGACAGCCAGCATCAGGCTGGCGAGCACAAGCAAGATCCGGATCATGGCGACAATCGCTAATGACCTCTCGGGCGGGTCGTCAACGGGGCAGCCAAGAAAAAGGCCAGCCCCGGGGTGGGGCTGGCCTCGTGAGCGGCAGGGTGGCCTGCGCTTAGAACTTGTAGTCGGCCTTGATCAGGTAGCGGCGGCCGAGCGGATCGTAGGTGGCGGTGTCGGCGTTCGCTTCCGAGAAGGTGTCCGGGAGGAGCGGGAGCTTCTCGTCGGTCACGTTCGTCACGGCGAAGGAAACCTTCAGGCCGCGGAAGAACCGCGGGCCGGTATCGCCGAACTGGAACCCGATGCCGACGTCCATGGCGTTGTACGCTTCGGCGTGCGTCTTGCCGCTGGTCTCGTCGGGCGCGAACGTCTTCGGGATGTGGCGATTGCCGACCGAGAACTCGAACGGACCGCGACGGGCGCTGACATAGGTGTAGTTCGCCCAGCGCGGAATCGTGCCGGCGGTGAGGGTGGCGCGACCGCCGACCTGCTCGCCATCGATTTCGTAGCTGTTCGTGTAGGTCGAGTTCGACACGATATCGAACTTCGCCACGCCGGCCCAATCGTACTTGTACTTGAGCGCGAGGTCGAAGCCGTCGGTGCTCTGGGTCGCCAGGTTCACCAGCGGACGATTCATGTAGATGATGTCGATGTTGTTCGCGACCTGGCCGGGCGCGGTGATCAGATCACCGGCGTCACCGAAGCCTTCGACGCGGACATCATACGAGACCGGGCTGGCGCGGTTGCCAATGTAGGCCGGGTTCGGCTGGCCGTTGGCCAGATTGCGCACGTAGGGGGAGTTTGGCCCGAGATCCTCGACGGACTGGAGGATGGTCTGCTCGGACACGACGCCCACGACGTCCTTCTCCTTGATGTTGTAGTAGCCGAGCTCCACCGAGAAGCCGCGGACGCCCTTGGGCGACCACACGATGCCGGCGGTGTAGGCCTCGGACGTGGCCGGCTTGAGCGTCGGATTGGAACCGCCGCGGATCTGAGCCTGGCCTTCAACGTAGTTGCCGGGCTGGTCGGCCGCGCCGGCGGGGAGGAGGTTCACCGGGTTGGTGAAGCCGACATCGCTCGGCCCGAAGACCTGGTAAAGGGTCGGGGCATTGAACGACTCGCCGTACGTGGCGCGCACGGCGAACTCGTCGTTGAACGGCAGCCAGCGGAGCGAGATCTTCGGCACGGTCGGATCGTCCGTGTCGCTGTAACGCTCGTGCCGGACCGCGGCGCTCAACTCGAGGGTGTGGAAGCCGCCCACGTTGTTCTTCGGGGTGAAGATCGGCGCGAGCAGTTCGACGAAGCCGGCGGTGACCGTCCGGCTGGCCGAGAACGGATTGACCGAGGTCGCACCGGTCCAGCCGATGTTGCCGTCGGCGTCGGGGATCGAGTTCAGATCCGCCTCGCCGGAGAGCTCTTCCTTGCGGTACTCCCCGCCGAAGGCGAACGTGACGTCATTGCCCTGGAGCTGGAAGGCCTTCGCGATGATGCGGCCGTCCCAGCTGTTGAGCACGCTCTCGAAGTTGTTGTAGGCCGTGCCGATGAAGTTGCCGGCCGCGATCGCGGACGAGGGGATGTTCGCCTGGAACATGTTGATCGGCACCTGCGCGGCGGTGGTCGCGGCCGGGTCGATGCCCGCGGCGGCGAGCAGGCCCGCCGCGTCGATGACGCCCGGGTTGCGGTACTCGAGCTCGGACTTGTTCAGGTTGACGGCGGTCTCGTATGAGATGCGGTCATTGATGTCCCCGCGAATGCCACCGACGATGCGGCCGAAGTTCGTGTTGTAGGTGTACTGGCGCGGGCTCGCGACGAACCGGTTGCGCACGCGCACGACGGCGTCGAACGGATTGTTCGGATGGGCGCCGGTGACGTTGAAGTCAGGCGTGGTGCCGACGGGCTGGGCGTTGATCTGCGAGAACGTGTCGATCTTCGAGACCAGGATATCGCCGAAGAACGTCGCCGCGTCGCCGATGCGGTGATCCCAGGTGACCATCGCGCCGCGCGATTCGCGCTGCTGGAGGAGGGTCACGTACTGGGAGAGGTTGAACGCGACCTGCTCGGCTTCCGGAGTGGTGGCGCCGGCGATTTCGCCCGAGCCGAAGCCCGTGACGTTGCCGCCGGTGACCTTGCCCCAGTAGACGGCGTTGCTGCCGACCGCGCCGAAGTACGGGCGGCCGCCGGGAGCGGCGGGCACGGCGCCGGTCGCCATCGGGAAGGCGAGCGTCGGCTTGGTGGTGCCGACCGGCGGAGCGGTGAGCTCCGGATTCAGCACGAAGTAGTTCGAGCCGATGTTGATGACGCCACCGTAGGTCGGGGTGCCATAGGACACGGCAGAGAAGTCGCGCTCATACTGCCAGAGCGGATCCTGGCGGGCGTAGCCGCCGGCCACGGTGATGTTGGTGTTGCCGCTGCCGGTACCGAAAACGAAGGTACCACCGCGGTTTTCCCACACCCGGCCATCGTTGGGCGCGAACTCATAGAACCCGCCGATCTGCGCGCCCGAGAAGTTGCGCTTCGACTTGATGTTGATCACGCCCGAGGTCGCGTCCGAACCGTAGGTCGCCGACGCGCCGTCGAGGAGGATGTCGATGGAGTCGATCGCCGCCATCGGGATGATGTTCATGTCGACGAACTGGAAACCACCCGTGCCCGAGATCGGGGAGACCGCCGCGCGGCGGCTGTTGATCAGGGTCAGGGTGTTAAGGTTGCGCAGGGAGGCCTGCGAACCGCCGCCCGTCGAGCCGGAGCCGATGTTGGCGTTGCTCGAACCGAGGTTGGCATTGCCGTGGAACTGCGGGACCGTCTTGCGCAGGGCTTCCAACGGATTCGTCGTAACGAACGACTTGTCGAGGAGGTCGGGATCCAGCGTGGTCACCGGACTCGCGAGAGCGCCGGCGGCCTGGGGAATCATCGACCCGGTGACCTGGAACTGTTCCAGGACATGCGGCTCATCCTGCGCCGGGGTGGCGGTCGTAGTCTGGGCGGCAGGTTGAGCAAGGGCGGCGCTGGCTGCTGCGAACAAAGCAAGCGCGGCCGTAAACTTCCGCTGAGGGAGGTTCATAGCTTATGTTAGTTGTGTGTGTTTGTGTGGTAGTCAGCCAAAGCGGCTTGCGCCGCAGTCGCTTAGATTTAGCCAGCAAGCACCTCCACCCGCGGGCAAGACAATTGTGTCATATTGAACGGTAGGAGGTTAGGGATTTTTCCCATGATCGGGCGTGGTAAAAAAGAGCTAAGTGTGTGCCAAAACGTTGAATACAGCACTTCCATTGCGGGAAGAAGGAATCCCCCTCCGCACATGAATTCCGCTAATCGCCGTTGCGCTTGGCACGCGATTTGGCCGCCGGGCAGGGCCTGAGGTCCCTTCCCGGCGGGACTGGCGGCGGTCTGAGATTGTCGCCGTGGGTCGATCCGGTAGCGTCGGTGCTCCAGCGATGAAAGAACTACGCGCGATCGTCGATGCCCTGGCCCTGGATCCGGCGGGTCCCGCGGTGCTGGCCACGCTTGTTGCGGTCGAAGGTTCGTCGTACCGCCGGCCTGGCGCCCGTCTCCTGTTCCGGCCGGACGGCGGGGCGATCGGCAACATCAGCGGGGGTTGTCTGGAGGAAGATGTGCTGGGCCGGGCCGTACGCGTCGCCCGCAGCGGGACGGCCGAGTTGGTGACCTACGATACCACGAGCGAAAACGACCTGGTCTGGGGCGTGGGGCTGGGCTGCCACGGCGTGGTCCGCGTGTTGCTCGAGCCGGTGCCCGAGCGGCCGGAGTGGGTAAACGCGGCCCGACGGGCGTTCTGCGAACGGCGCGTGTGCACCTTGGCCACGACCTACGCGGCGGAGACCGCGGAGGTCAGGCTCGGCACCTCGCTCATCGAGTCCGAATTGCGGTCTTCGGCGCTCTCCCTGACCGGCAAATCGGTCTTTCTCCAAACCGTGCTGCCGCCGGTGCGTCTCGTCCTTTTCGGCGCCGGAGACGACGCTCGTCCTCTTGCCCGGATGGCCTCGGAACTCGGCTGGGATGTGGTCGTCGCCGACCCGCGGCCCGCAATGGCGACCCCGACACGCTTCTCCACCGCACAGGAGGTCCACTGCGGCCCCGCCGACTCGCTCGCGGCCAGATGCCGGCTCGATGCCCGGAGCGTGGCCGTCGTGATGACCCACCATTATATTCACGACGTCCCAATCCTGCACGCCCTCCTCCCGAGCCCGGTGCCCTACATTGGCCTGCTCGGTCCGCGAAAGCGCGGCGAGCGGATCCTCCACGATCTGGCCGCGGCTGGAGCGGTGTTCCCCGAGGCGCAACCGGCCCGGCTTCACGCCCCGGTCGGGCTGGATCTGGGCGCTGATGGCGCCGAACAGGTTGCTCTCTCCATCCTCGCCGAGATCCAGGCCGTCCTGGCCGGACGCGACGCGACACCGCTGCGGGAACGCACCCTCCCCATTCACACCGAAGCCGTGACGTCGGTTGCGGGTGCCAAGGCGGTTTCATGAACGAGCCCGCCGCCCATCATCCCGCGCCGCGGTGCGGTCTCATCCTGCTGGCCGCGGGTGCCTCGACCCGCATGGGTCGGCCGAAGCAACTGCTGGAGTTTGAAGGCCGGCCAATGATCGTCCGAGCGGTGGACGCCGCGCTGGCGGGCGGTGTCTGGCCGGTCATCGTTGTGCTCGGGGCCCATGCCGAGGAGATCCGCCCCCGACTCGCGCGGCACCCGGTCCTGGTGGTGGAGAATGAGGCCTGGAGTGAAGGCATGGCGTCCTCGATCCGCACCGGGGTGCAGACGCTGGAGCAATTTTCGCGGGCGATGGACGGGGTCGTGCTCGCGCTGTGCGATCAACCGCATTTCTCGCCCGCCGCGATCGACGCCCTACGGCAGACCCAGGGCCGGACCGGGGCGACGATCGTGGCCGCGCGTTATGAAGGCCACGCCGGACCTCCGGCGTTGTTCTTGCGACCGCACTTCCCTGCCCTCGCGGCACTCACCGGCGAGCAGGGCGCGCGCACGCTGATCATCGAGAATCCGGCCGCGGTGGCCCACATCGATCTGCCCGAGCTGGCGCAGGACCTCGATACGCCGGCGGATTTCGACGCGCTGACGCGCTGGGGCTGAGCGGGACCGGTGGGCCGGAGGACCGGAGGGCCCGGGCCCAAAGGGCCCCGACTTGTCCGGCGCCCTTTGGGCGCTCCGGCCCTCTGGCCCTCTGGCCCTCCGGGCTTCCGGCCCTCCGGCCCTCCGGCCTTCCGCTACGTCCGGTGCAATTTAGCTTTGAGGGCCTGCGCTTGGGCGAAGGCTTCTTCCACTGTCGCCGCGCAGAGGGTAAAATGGCCCATCTTCCTTCCCACGCGCGGCTCGCGCTTGCCGTAAAGGTGCAGTTTGGCCTGACCCGACTCGAGCAGCGCCGCCCAATCCGGCTCGCCCACACACTCTCCCTCCCGCCACGTCCACGCATCGCCGAGGATATTCACCATCACGGCGGGGGAGACGAGACGAGGGTCGCCGAGGGGCAGGCCCGCCACGGCGCGGACGTGCTGCTCGAACTGCGAGGTCACGCACGCGTCCATCGTGACGTGGCCGGAATTGTGCGGCCGCGGCGCGAGCTCATTGACGAGCAGACCGCCGCCCGGCGTGACAAAGAGCTCGATGGCCAGCAGCCCAACGACGTCGAGCCGCTCCATGATGCTCCGCGCGAGCAGTTCAGCGGCGCCGCTGACGGCGGCAGGCACGCGGGCCGGGGCGATGGAGAAATCAAGGATGTGCCGGGTGTGGATGTTCTCCACGACGGGGAACGCGCGCATCTCGCCCGTGCTGGACCGCGCGACCACGACCGAGACCTCGCAGTCGAAGCGAATGAACTTCTCGACCACCGCCCGCTGTCCCGCAAACGCGGATACGGCCGCGGCAATCCCCGCCTCGTCCGTCAGTTTCCGCTGCCCTTTCCCATCATAGCCGAAGTCCGCGGTCTTGACGACGCAGGGCAGGCCGATGGCCCGCACCGCCGCCGCGAGATCGCCGCCGGCCTCGACTTCCGCAAAGGGGACGTGGGGGAAGCCGTTCGAGCGCAGCCAGTTCTTTTCCCGCGTCCGGTTCTGGCAGATTTCGAGCACGCGCCAATGCGGGTGCAGCGGCACGAGAGGTTCGATCCCGCGCAGGGGCTCGGCGGGGATGTTCTCGAACTCGTAGGTGACCACGTCGCATGACCGGGCAAACTCCTGCAACGCGATCGCGTCCGTATACGGCGCGTTGATTTCGCGGGCCGCCACTTCGCCGGCCGGACAATCGGCCGAGGGCTCGAAGATGTGCACGCGATACCCCAGCCGTTCGGCCGAGTGCGCAAACATGCGGCCGAGCTGCCCGCCGCCGAGCACGCCGATCGTCTTAGCAGGAAGCAACACGGGGGAGGGAAAGTGAAAGTGAAAGTGAAAGTGAAAGTGAGAGTGAAAGTGGGGGGCTCAGGGGAGGGTTGCGCCAAGCACCTTCGCGGTCTGGCTGGAGCGGAACTGCTCCAACGCGGCTTTCACGGCGGCGTCGGTATGCTGGAGGATCGAGGCGGCGAAGAGGGCCGCGTTGATGGCGCCGGCTTTGCCGATGGCGAACGTCGCGACGGGTACACCGCCCGGCATCTGCACGATCGACAGCAGCGAGTCCATGCCCTTGAGGGCGTGGGACTCCACGGGAACGCCCAGCACCGGCAGCGGCGTCAGGGAGGCGGTCATGCCGGGGAGGTGGGCCGCCCCGCCCGCCCCCGCGATGATCACCTGCAGCCCGCGCGTGGCGGCGGTTTTGGCATACTCGACCATCAGCTCGGGCGTCCGGTGCGCGCTCACCACGCGTTTTTCATACCCCACCCCCAGCTGTTCGAGCGTGGCGGCGGCATGCTGCATCGTGTCCCAATCGGACGTGCTGCCCATGATGATTCCGACAACCGGTGTGGTGCGTGCCATGTACCCCACGGTTGAGGACGGAGCCAAGGGGCGGCAATGGAAAAGCCGGGGGCCGGAAGGCCGGAGGGCCGGAGGGCCGGAGGGCCAGAGGGCCAGAGGGCCAGAGGGGCGGAGGACCGGAGGGCCGGAAGCCCGGGGCCTTCCGGCCGGCCCTCTGGCCTTCCGGCCTTCTGGCCCTCCGCTTTTCCGGCCCTCCGGTCTACACCAGGCCGCCGTTACCGCGGCTGAGCACGACGGTCGTGCCGGCGATCTTGTCGTGCCAGGACTGCTTTTCGTCGTCGATCGCGACCCAGATGAAACCGAGGCCCACGACGATCAGGGAAAGGAAGCAACCGAGCGCGCGGACCACGGCGGTGGACCAATCCAGCTCGCGGCCATCGGTGCGGACGACGCGGAGCCCGCAGATGATCCCCCCGATGGTTGTCCCCTTCAGTTTCCAAAAGATCGCCCCGTAGACGGCGAGCGCGAGAAGCAGGCTCGGCGGCTGCATGTGAAGGAAGGAGGGGAGGACGCTGCTTGAAACCCCCATCAGGACCGCAACCAGTACGACGTCCAGCGCGAGCGCACCCGTGCGAATCCAGAAGCCGGCCCGGGGGAGCGCGGTTGGCGCGACCGGGGGCGGCATCGTCGGCGGCACGGCCGTGCCTGGCACCCCGCCCAGCGGCGGGACTGCGGCCCCCGTTTCATCCACCGGCACGGTCCCGGCGGTGGCAGCGAAGCCCGCACTCATGGCCGGCACGCCGCCAGCAGCGGAAAACCCGGCGGTCGGGGGCGTGGAGACCGGGCTACCCGAGGCCGGCGCGTAGGCCACCTTGGGGGCCGCGGCGGGCTTCGGCTTCCGCGTGGCCAGGATGACGGTGTAAACCGCCACGCCCAGTCCCAGCATGCCGAGCAGTTTGTAAGTCAGAAAACCGATGACCGGGATGCAGTACAGCCCGAGGACGATCAGTCCGCCCACGAGCACGTCCAACGCCGCATTGAGCGGCCGCCCCTGGGTCAAGAGACGCGTGAGCCGGGAGCCGAGCCAGGCCAGCACGACGACCTTGCCGAAAAATTTCGCGACGATCAGCGCCAGGGCGATGAACGGGACGGCCGCAACGCCCACGAGCGTGAAGGCCAGCAGCACCGTCAGGACGGGCGTGAGCAGAATGGTCAGGATGGCGGCGAGGAATGAGCCGCCCGGCCGGGTCTCCAGCGTTTCCTGCGTCCGTCGCACGGCGCGATGGAAGAGGAGCGCCAGCATGGCATACGCCGCCAGAAAGCCGAACGCGATGAACCAGGCCCAGGCCAGGTGCGGGCCGATCGCGAGGGGCCGAGCCATGAGGATGCACTTGCGTACATAGGCCTGCAGCCATTCGGCATTGTGGCTGATCAACGGCAGCCCGACGTGGACGACCTCGCCGCCCACCATGGCATCCGGGTGCCGCTTGACGGTGCCGCCGACGCTGACGAGCTGACCGCGGATGACGGCCTTCGGGCCCAGTTCGACGGTGCCCATGACCGCCACGACTTCCTGCGCCTCGCCGTCGACGTACGCGTTGCCGAGGATAGCGACCACGACCTCGCCGACCTTGCCCGTGGAACGGGCGTCGCCACCGATCGCCACGACGGGACCATGCACGTCGCCTTCGTTGGTGGCGCTGCCGCCGACGGCCACGGCGACCTCCGCGGCTTCGCCGGGGCCGACGTGCACGTCGCTGAGAATCATCACGCGCGGACCGCCGCGATCGGCGTGGCGGCGGTGCCGGCGTTTTTCCTTGGCAGGCTTGTCCTCGCTGGCCGCCGGCTCGGTCTCCTCGACCTCGGAGCTGGACTCGGTGTCGAGCCGGCGCAGGGCGGGCTCGCTCGTCGTCGTCGAGGGGGGCGCGGCCTCCGCTGCGGCAGCCGCGTCGGACTCCGTCGGCACCGAAGCCGCGGGAGCCGGGTCGGCGACGGAAACGTCCGCGGCTGCCGGGGTGTCCGCATCAGCCTTGGAAGGCGCCACCGGCGCGGTTGGGACCTCGGGGGCGGCCGGAGGCGTCGCCGAGGGGGCGGGCTCCGCCTTGTCTGCGGCGGGGACGGGAGGAGGGGCGGTCGGCGCGTCGGTCTGGCCGACCAGCGTCAGGGTCAGGCCCGCCGTGAGCAGCAAACTGCCCAGGAGGCGGCGAAGAGAGGGGTTCATGAGGAGCTGGAATTAACGGTTGGCGTACAAAGTCCGGTACGCGGCGGCGCCCAGGCCAAAGAGGGCGATGTAGAGGGCCACCACCGTGGCGGCGGCGCCGTACAGCCAGAGCGGCGAGATGCTGCCGAGGATGGCCTCCGCTGACCGTGAGCCGCTTTCGAAAAGCGCGCGGGCGACCCGCAGCCAGTGGAGTTCCGTCGCGAAGGCCGTCCTGAGCTGGTTCGTCGCGGATCCGGCGGAGATCCAGCCCGATGCGGAGACGAGAAGGAAGATGATGGCGGTGCTGAAGGAAATGAAGAGACCGCGGGCGGCGAGCGGCCAGTGGGCGAAGCTCTTCCGCCACCACGGCAACGCGGCGCGCCGGGAGATTTCCGCCAGCACGCGCGACTCGAGGTCGCGCGGGGCGCGGCGCGACGGCAGGTCACGCAGCGCGCTGGTCACGAGGTGTTCGAGCTTTTGTTGGTCCTGCGGATTCATGGGCGGAGGGGGTTGGCTTCGTGCACGGTGCCGCTGCGGGCGAGGATCTTCGCCAGCGCGGCGCGGGCACGAAGGATATCGGTCTTGACCTTGGCCAGGGACACCCGGAGCCGCTTGGCGATGTCCTCGTAGGGCATGTCTTCGAAATGGTAGAGCACGAGCGGCACGCGCTGGTGCTCGGGAAGCTGGGCCAGCGCCCGCTCGACCAGCTCGCGGCGGTCGGAGGCATCCAGCCCGCCGAAGAAATTCTGCGGATCGGCAAAATCGACCGGCGTCTCATCAGCCTCGCCGCCGTCGTCATCGCTGCGGCGGAATTCCGAGAAGAACCGCCAGCGGTTGCGGTAACGCGAGACGTGGTTGAGCGAAAGGTTTGTCGCCACGGTCTTCAGCCAGCCGCCGGCCGTCGGGGTGCCGCGCAGCGCGTCGAAATTCTCGTAGGCTTTCAGGAACACCTCCTGCGCAATATCCTCCGCCTGCGCATCGTTGCCGGTGATGCGGGCGGCGGTGGAGAAAACCATGTCCTGGTAGTTGCGCATGAGGGTGGTGAAGTCGTCCGTCGCGGCACTCACCGCCGGCGCGACTGCTTGAGTCGGGAAGTCCGCGATGGACGCGGGACTGGCGGTTGGGAGTGGCACGGGCGGTTCATCGTTCTTCTCCAGAACACGCGAGCTCGTCGTTAAGTTGCCGGTTTCGGTTGTTTTCACCGTTTCCTGCTGCACCACAACAGGTTGCACATCCCCCGACCGGCAAAACGACGTGTACGCCGCCTCAGCCCTGGCCACCGCCGCATTGAACCGGCTCTGCGGCAGGCCGAGCGCGACCAACCGCGCCGGGACGTCCATCCAGTGGCGCGCCTCGCCGGCAAAACCGTGCCCATGGTCCTCGGCCACGCCGCACGCCAGATTAAGCACCGCGGCGAGCGGCTGGGTCATGTCGGAACTTTGTTCGAGATAGTGCCCCCGGACCGCCTCCACGATGGCAGGCGGAAAGGCCCACTCCTGCAGCACCAGCGCGGCGACTTCGGAACTGGAGAGGCCGAACACCTTGCCTTCCCACTCGAGGAAATTGGTGCCGGCGGAACCCATCGAGGCAGGCAGTCCATAATGCTCGGCGAGCCGGTCGAGGATCAGCAAACCCAATGGCCGCATGATGCCCGCGGTGTACGCGCTGCGCGGATCCTGACGGCACTCCGCGGCGAGGTGTTCCGCGACGAACGCGGTGTACAGCATGTGCTCGCGCAACACATCCGCCTCGATGCCGTACGCCTCCAGGCGGCGGTCGGCGAGCTGCGAGCCCGCGATGTGCCCCACAATCCGGAATACTTCCTGGAAACCAAGCCGCACCACCGCCTCCTCCGCCGAACCGGTCCGCTGCTCGCCGGCGTAGACCGCGCTGTTGCTGACGCGGATGATCTGGCCGACCAGCGCGGCGTCGCGTTTCACGAGTCCGACCACCGGCTCAATCCGGCTGTTCGGATCGCGCAGCAGCCGCTCGAGCTCCGCGAAAACGCGCGGCGCCGCCGGGAGTTTACCGGCGATCTCGAGAATGCGTTCGCGTTGCGACGCCATGGGGGTGAGCCGATCTGAGGCGGAAAAACGCGGCGTGTCCACGACGGAGCGGCCGGAAATGGCTTCATACAAAAGCAGTAAACACCCTAGGCGCGGCCGCTGTCCCTTGCGGTTGCGGTCGGTCGCGGCAGTCTGAGCCCGTCGCATCACCCCTATGCCAACCTTCCTCGCCGCGGACCCGGCCCTTGAAACCCGGATTCGGGAAATCGGAGAACAGCTTTTTGCCGCGATGGACGCCTCCCCGGCGCCCAGCATCTTTTCCAAGAAGGGCGCGTATGCGCGCGTGATGGAATGGTCGATGCAGGACCCCGCCTTCAAGGCGCAGCTGTTCCGGTTCGTGGACGTGCTGCCCACGCTGAAGTCGAGCAGCGACATCGTCCGCCACCTCCGCGAGTACCTCGGAGACCGGGCCGTCGAGCTCAATCCGGCGATGAAGGCCGGGCTGGCCGCCTCCTCGTTCGCGCCCGCGCTGGTCGCGGGCCCGGTGAAGGCGAACGTCGTCGCGATGGCGGCGCAATTCGTTGCCGGTGCAACGCCCGACGATCTGGTCCGGCAGCTGCGCCGGAATGCCGGGCTCGGGATTGCGACCACGATCGACCTGCTGGGCGAAACCGTGGTCAGTGAAACGGAGGCCGACGCCTTCCTCCAGCGCAACCTCGCGGTGCTCGACACGGTGGCAGCCGAACTGCAGCGGCATCCGGAGCCCGCCAGCAGCGACCTCTCCTCCCGCGGTCCCCTCCCCCGGCTCAATCTCTCGGTCAAGGTGTCGGCCCTCACGCCCGACGTGCACCCCGCCGACCCCGAAGCCTCGATCGCCGCACTGAAGCAGCGCCTGCGGCCGATCCTTCGCCGGGCGCGCGAGGTCGGAGCGTTCGTCAACTTCGACATGGAAAGCTACAAGTTGAAGGACCTGACGCTGGCGCTGTTCCGGTCGATCGCGGAAGAAGCGGAATTCGCGCCCCCAGCCGGCCCCGCCGTCCTCGGCATCGCGCTGCAGGCCTACCTGCGCGACGGGGCGCGCGACCTCGACGAGCTGATCGCCTGGGCTCGGCAGCGCCGACATCCCATCGGGGTGCGCCTGGTGAAAGGCGCCTACTGGGATTATGAGACCATCCTGGCGCAGCAACGCGGCTGGCCGGTGCCGGTCTGGGCGCGGAAGGCGGAGAGCGACGCCAACTTCGAGCGGATGTCGTTCACGCTGCTGCAGAACGCCGACCTCATCACCCCGGCGTTCGCCACGCACAACGTGCGGTCGACCGCGCATGCGATCGCGCAGGCCGAGCGCCTCGGCCTGGACGCGCGCGACTACGAATTCCAGGCGCTGTTCGGAATGGCGGACGAACTCAAGCGGGCACTGATTGCCCGGGGCCACCGTGTCCGCGAATACTGCGCCATCGGCGAACTGCTTCCGGGGATGGCGTACCTCGTGCGCCGGCTGCTGGAGAACACCAGCAACGAGGGCTTCCTGCGGATGCGCAACCTCGGCGAGGCGACGCGGGACCAGCTGCTCCAGAATCCGGCGGTGGTCGCCGGGGAACCCGCGCGTCCGGAGACGGCGGCCCCGCCGTCGGCCGGGGAATTCCGCAACGCGCCCAACACCGATTATGCGCTGGAGGCCAGCCGGGCGCGGCAACGGTCGGCGCTCGAGGTGGTCGCCGGGCAGCTCGGCCGCACGTGGCCGCTCGTCATCGGGGGCCGCCGCGTCTCCGAACGCGAGCGGGTGGCGTCGGTGAACCCCGCGCGGCCGTCACAGATCATCGGATACTGGGCGCGCGCCACGATCGCCGATGGGGACGCCGCCGTCGCGGCCGCCCGGGCCCTTTCCGGCGTGGCGCGCCACGCCGGTGGACCAGCGCGCTCAGGTGCTCGAGCGGGCGGCGGACCTGATGGAACGGCGGCGGTTCGAGCTCAACGCCCTCGAGGTGCTGGAGGCGGGCAAGCCCTGGCTGGAGGCCGACGCGGACATCAGCGAGGCGGTCGACTTCTGCCGCTTCTACGCCGGCGAGATGCGCCGGCTTGACCGCGGCGAGGTCACCCAGCGCGTCCCCGGGGAGAGCTGCCGGCTCCACCACACGCCGCGCGGCGTGGGCGTGGTGATTGCGCCCTGGAATTTCCCCCTGGCGATCCTGACCGGCTTGATCGTCGCGCCGCTCGTGGCCGGCAACACCGTGATCATGAAGCCCGCGGAGCAGACCACGGTCGTCGCCGCCGCGCTGATGGACATTCTCCTGGAGGCCGGCGCTCCGGCGGGCGTGGTGAATTTCCTGCCTGGCTATGGCGAGGACGTGGGCGCCCACCTGGTGGCGCACCCCGGCATCGATTTCGTGGCGTTCACCGGGTCCCGCGCGGTCGGGTTGAAGATCTGGGAGACCGCGGGCCGGACGCTGCCCGGTCAGGCAAACCTGAAGAAGGTCGTGTGTGAGATGGGGGGCAAGAACGCGCTCATCATCGACGATGACGCGGACCTCGACGAGGCGATCCCGGCGGCGCTCTACAGTGCCTTCGGCTTCAGCGGACAGAAATGCTCCGCGCTTTCGCGGCTGATCGTGCTCGAGGAGGGGTACGACGACTTCGTCGCGCGTTTCCTGGCGGCCTGCGCGAGCGTGCCCGTCGGCGACCCGTCGCACCCGGGAACGATCGTCGGCCCGGTGATCGACGCCGACGCGCGGGACAAGATCAACCGACTCATCGCGCAGGGGCGCCGGGAGGCCCGGCTCGCGTTCCAGGCCACGCTCCCGCCCGAACTCGTGGCGTCCGGTGGGTACTACGTGCCGCCCACGGTCTTCACCGAGGTTCCGCCCGACGCGGCGATCGCCCGCGAGGAGATCTTCGGCCCCGTGCTGGCAATTCTGAAGGCGAAGGACCTCGATGCGGCGTTCGCGCTCGCCAACCGCAGCGAATACGCCCTGACCGGCGGACTTTTCTCCCGCAGCCCCAGCGCGCTGGAACGCGCGCGCCGCGAGCTCCTGGTCGGGAACCTTTATCTCAACCGCGGCATCACCGGAGCCATCGTGGAGCGCCACCCCTTCGGCGGTTTCAAGCTCAGCGGCGGCGGCACCAAGGCCGGCGGACGTGGTTATCTGGAGCATTTCCTTTTCCCCCGCGTCGTGGCAGAAAATGTCATGCGCCGCGGCTTCACGCCGCCGGGGGAATGAGTTTCTGGTTTCTGGTTTCTGGTTTCTAGTTTCTCGTTTCTGGTTTCTAGTTTCTAGTTTCTGGTTTTTCGTTTCTGGTTTCGCGGCTATTACTTTCGCGTTTCCAGTTTCGGGTTCCAGAAATGCGGTTCGTGAATAGGTTGGATCCGTTTCGAGGCGCAGATCCCCACCTTCTCGGCCGGCAACGAGAAACCCAGAAACCAGAAACCAGAAACGAGAAACTAGAAACCAGAAACCTCAGCCCCCATGCCCCGCGATCCGTCCAAGCCCCTGAGCCACAATCAACACCTCCTGCGGTGGGTGGACAAGATGGTCAGCCTCTGCCGGCCGGCGGCGGTTCACTGGGTGGACGGCTCCGAAGAAGAGCGTGACCAGCTGTACGAACAGATGATCGCCAGCGGCACCCTGCACCGGCTGGATCAGAAAAAATGGCCGGGATGCTATTATGCGCGCAGCGACCCGGGCGACGTTGCGCGCGTCGAGGAGCGGACGTACATCTGCTCGCTCTCCCAAGCCGCGGCGGGCCCGACGAACAACTGGATGGAGCCGTTCCAGATGCGGCGGAAGCTCCGCTCGCTCTTCCACGGGTGCATGGCGGGCCGGACGATGTACGTGCTGCCGTTCTCCATGGGGCCGATCGGTTCGCCGATGTCGCAGATCGGGGTGCAGTTGACCGACTCGCCGTATGTCGTGGTCAACATGCGCATCATGGCGCGAATCGGCCGGGCGGTGCTGGCTCAGATCGATCGCGAGGAAAAGCGGGTCGTTCCCTGCCTGCATTCCGTGGGTCGTCCGCTCGCTCCCGGTGAGCGGGACGTGCCGTGGCCGTGCAACCCCGAGAAGTACATCGTGCACTTTCCGGAGACGCGCGAAATCTGGAGCTATGGCTCAGGCTACGGCGGCAACGCCCTGCTGGGGAAGAAATGCTTTGCGCTGCGCATCGCCTCCAACATGGCCCGCGACGAAGGGTGGATGGCCGAGCACATGTTGATTCTCGGGGTGGAGAATCCCCAGGGAGAAAAAACCTACGTGGCCGCGGCGTTTCCCAGCGCCTGCGGCAAGACGAACTTCGCGATGATGATCCCTCCGCCGCATTTTTGCGCGGAGGGCTGGAAGATCTGGACGGTGGGTGACGACATTGCCTGGCTCAAGCCCGACGCCCAGGGCCGGCTGCGCGCGATCAATCCGGAGGCCGGGTTTTTCGGCGTCGCCCCCGGCACCTCCGCCCGGACCAACCCGAACGCCATGGCTGCGCTCGCGCGGAACACGATCTTCACCAATGTCGCGCTCACGCCCGACGACGGCGTCTGGTGGGAGGGCATGGGTGATCCGCCCGCCGAATGCATCGACTGGCAGGGCCGACGCTGGACGCCCGAACTGGCTCGCGAGACCGGGGCCAAGGCCGCGCATCCCAACTCCCGCTTCACCGCCCCCGCCGTCCAATGCCCGACGATTGATCCCGACTGGGAGCATCCCGACGGGGTGCCCATCAGCGCGATCATCTTCGGCGGGCGCCGCGCCAGCACCATGCCTCTGATCTATCAGGCGTTCAACTGGACGAGCGGGGTCTACATGGGTGCGACGATGGGCTCGGAGATGACGGCGGCGGCGGTCGGTACGGTGGGCAAGGTGCGGCGCGACCCGATGGCCATGCTCCCGTTCTGCGGGTATCACATGGGCGACTACTTCCGGCACTGGATCGCGATGCAGCGGCGGTTGTCCGAAACGCCCCGCGTTTTTCACGTCAACTGGTTCCGCCGCGGTCCCGACGGCGCCTTCCTCTGGCCGGGTTTTGGCGAGAACATCCGGGTCCTGAAGTGGATTGTCGATCGCGCCCGCGGCCGCGCCCGCGCACGCGAGACCCCGATCGGTTGGATGCCGCACTACGACGACCTCGACTGGACCGGCCTCGAGTTCGATCGTGACCGTTTCGATCAGCTGCAGGCCTTCGACCGCGCGGCGTGGCGCTCCGAGGTGATCAGCCATGAAGAGCTGTTTCTCGACCTGCATGACCATTTGCCGAAGGAGATGGTGTACGAGCGGGAGCTACTGATTTGCAGGATGTGACGCGGCTCGCTGCGGCTTTACTTCCGCGGCATTTGACCGATGCTCGGCCTATGCCAGTCGACCTCGCGCTGACCCGCGACCAGTTGCTCGATCATGCCCGCGCCCTGCCCGCCGCACCGCGCGTCATGGCGGAGCTGTGCGAGCTGCTGCAGGACATCAACACCGACCTCGACCAGGTCTCCGGGGTCATCCGCGCCGACCCCGCGCTGGGCGCCCGCGTGATCCGCATCAGCAACAGCGTGGTTTACGGCGGCGGCATGCAGGTCTCGTCGATCGACGAGGCGGTCAACCGTGTCGGCTTCGAGGAGGTGCTCCGTCTGGTGGGCACCGCGAGCGTGGCCGGTTTCGTGGACCGCTCGCTGTCGATGTACGGCGTTGAGGCGGACGACGTACGGTCTTCGCTGCTGCTCCATGCGCTGGCGTGCGAGGCGCTCGCCCGACAGACCTCGCTCGACCCACACACGGCTTACACGGCGGGCCTGCTTCGCGGGATGGGCATGATGGTGCTCGATCGCGCCGCCCGGGGAAAACTGGCGCCGAACTTCGCCTACGACCCGCAGCATTTTCCGACGTACCTCGAGTGGGAAACGAAGCGATTCGGGCTCGGTTCACCGGACGTCACCCGCATGGTCCTCGATGAGTGGCGATTCCCGGATGTCGTCATCTCCGCCATCGACGAACAACTCCTGCGCCAGCCGCATCATTACCAGAATGCGCTCGCCTGCGTCGTCAATCTGGCCGGTTCCGTCGTGAACGACACAGGGCTGGCCCTGCCGGGCGATCGGCCGCATTGGATCGTCACCCCCGAGAAACTCGCGGGCGCCGGCATCGACGAGGAACAGTTCCACAACGCGGCGGAGCTGGCCTGGCAGCACTACAACCGGCACGGCGCGGGCCTGTCGCGCTGACGCAGCGCCGTTTCGGCGGTTCGAGTTGCGCCGGCTTGAGCCGGTATTGCCGCGGGGAGGGAGTTCGTCGACGCGCAGCTGAGCATCACAGCGGGGCATCAAGGGTACCGGCTGAAGCCGGCGCTACAGGTTTCTGGCCGGTGGCCGGACGAACCCGGTTGCCCCCTGCCTGTCTGTGACGGGGTGATACGCCTCGCCCTCGCCTTTCTCGTGCTGATGCCGCCGCTGCTGCCTGCCGCGTCGGAGCGGCCGGTGGCGCGCACGTCCGCCTCCACGCTTCTCCAGTCGGCGGTGGAAAACTGGCTCGGCGAACGCGACCGGTGGGCGTTCACGCAACGAGCGGTGGAGTATGACAATGGAGTGGCGCGCGAAAGGCTCGAGCGCTTCGACCCTTCCCGGGCCGGCAACGCTCGCTGGCAATTGCTGGCAATCGACGGCAAGCCGCCCACCGCGGAACAGCACCGGCGCTGGTCGGACAACAAGTTCAAACGCAAGCCGCGGCGCATCGACACCCCCTTTGCGGATTTTTTCGACTTCGAGCGCGCACGCGTGGTCGAGGAAACCCCGGAATGGGTGCGCTTCGACGTGCCGCTGAGCCGCGACAAGAACTGGTTGTTCCCCACCGACAAAGTCGTGGTCAACGTCACGCTCAACAAGGAGACCCGGGCGCTGGAACGGCTCGTCGCTCATGTGCGGGAACCGTTCCGAGTCCTGCTCGGGCTTGCCCGGGTTGCGGGCGGCCAGATCGATGTCGACTTCCTCAACTTCGATCCCGCAGCACCTGGCGACGACCGCAAGTCGCCCGACGGCGTCGCCCACGTCAGCGTCTATCGGTTCGGCGAACGGGTGGATTTCACCTGGTCTGACTTCAAACGCGTCGATCCGCCGCCCGGAGGCGCCGGTCCGCGGCATCAAGTGCCTGCCGGGGAACCGGTTGTAAGGACGCAGTAAAACCCGCCCCTCGGGGATCCGCTGACACGATTTTCCATTTCACTTTGCCCGGGATGGGACGATGTAAGCTCCTGCTTTTTCGCCCCCTATGCCGCTTTCCCGCGAACAAATCATCACCCTGGGCAACAAGATTGCCCCCGCGGCCGCCACCTTCGGCCGCCTGCGTTCGCTGCTGCTTGACCCCGACACCGACCTCGACGAGGTGCTGCACCTGATCCGGCTAGATCCGGCGCTGACGTTTCACGTGGTGCGGATGAGCAACAGCGTCCTGTTCGGGCTCCGCGAGCGCACGGACTCGCTCGACATTGCCGTGGCGCGGGTGGGCCTGAGCGAGATTTTCCGCCTGGTGGGCCTCGCCGCCCTCCAACAGGTCTGTCAGTCCGACCTCCGCCGCTACCGGTTGAAAGCGCCGCGACTCTGGGAAAACGCGGTGGCGACGGCGGCCGCCGCCGAAGTGCTGGCGGGGCGTGCGGGCGCCGACGCCGGGCTCGCTTACACCGCCGGCCTGATGCGCACGATCGGCCGCGTGGTGCTGGATGGGATGCCTGAAGCGGAGCACGAATTTTATCCCGGCGAGGCGGAATGGCCCAGCGTCGCCGAATGGGAGAAGACCGCGTTCGGCATCACGGCGAACGAAGTCACCGCAATCCTCCTGGACTACTGGCGCTTCCCCGGCGACGTGGTCGAATCGATCAAGGGGCACATCGATCCGCTGTCGGACGAGCGGTCCAACATCGGTGCCTGCATTCTCAACCTGGCCTGCGGCGTCGCCGCGCGTTTCGGCCTGGATATGCCGGGCGAGACTGGCAACTGGATCTGCACCCCCGCCAAGCTGACGCTTGCCGGCGTCAGTGAGACCGACCTGGAAGATTGTGCCACCCGGGCCCGGGCGCACTACGTGCTTCTCTGCGCGAGTGTGGTGTAGGCCGGCTGCGCCGGCATTGAGGGCCGGCTGCGCCGGCATTTCAGATTTCAAATTTCAGATTTCAGAGGTCTGAAATTGGAAATTCCCCTCACTCCGCCGCCGGCTCCACGTGCACGATCACGTCGGTGATGCGGTGCGCGGCTGAGGCGATCAGCACATCCTTCACGCGGTGTGCGATGTCGTGGCCGGCGCGCACGGTCAACTCGCCGTCCACGCGGATCTGGATGTCGACGAGATAACTGAGTCCGCTCTTGCGCACCCGCATCCGGTGCAGGGCGCGCACGCCGGGAACCGTCAGCGCCAGCACGCGGATCTCGCCCTCGAAGCTTTCGGGGACCGCCGTGTCCATCACATCACCCAGCGCGCGCGACATCATGGACACCCCGTTGTAGGCAATCACACCACAAGCGGCGAGCGCCGCCCAGTCGTCCGCGCTCTCCCAGCCCGGCCCGCCGACCAGAGCGATCGCAATGCCGACGAACGCGGCGGCGGACGTGAGCGCGTCGGACCAGTGATGCTGCGCCTCCACCCCGAGCGCCGTGCTGTCATGCATCAGGCCCGCCTGGCGCAGGCGCCGCGAAAAGGCGGCCTTCACGCCGATGATCGCGGCGAGCAGCGGCAGGGTCCACCAGGCGGGCCCATGATGAGGCGTGATGATCTCGCGCACGGCCGCAATCGCGACCCACACCGCCATGGCGAAAATGAAGAGCGCCACCGCGAGGGCCGAAAGCGACTCCGCCTTCCCGTGCCCGTAGGGATGATTGGCATCAGGTGGGCGCCCCGCGACGCGAAACCCCGCCCAGACGAGCGTGGAAGAAAGCACGTCCAGGGTCGACTCGGCCCCATCCGCGATGAGTGCGTACGTGTTGCCCACGACGCCACCCGCAATTTTCACCGCGGCGAGCACGACGTTGAGTCCGATGCCGCGCAGCACGAGCCGCGCCCCCGCCTCGGCGCGCCGCTGCGTCGCGAGAAATGGATCGGGCTGCGGATCGGAAGTCAGGGAGGACATGAGGGCTTCGCCGGCGCGCATCCAAGCAATTGACCGGGGTAAATATTGAAGCAAGGCTGATGGCGTGGCTGCGCACATCAGCATGTCTCCCAACGATCCGGTGAAGCAGTTCTCCGTCTTCGCGGAGAACCGGCTCGGGCGGCTCTTCGACCTGGCGACCCTGCTGCGCAGCAACAATGTCCACGTGATGGCGATCACCGTGCTGGACACGACCGACAGCGCCATTGTCCGCTACATCGCCGACGATCCGCAACGGGCGCGCGAGCTGATGATCAACAACGATTTTCCCTACGTGGAGTGCGATGTGCTCGCGGTGGAGATCCTCGACGAGGCGCAACTCACCGGCGCGCTCGCCGCCCTGTTCGAGGCCGAGATCAACATCCACTACGTCTACAGCTTCATCAAACGGCCCGAGGGCCGCAGCGCCCTCGTCATCAATGTCGAGGATGCGGATATCGCCGCGCAGGCCCTGAATCAGCGCGGCTACCGGGTGCTGACGCAGCGGGATATTTCGCGGTAGCGCAACGTCGCTCCGCAGCGGTCCGCCATTGCCGGGCCATCGGAGGATTCTGGTTTATGCCTGCGGCATATGACATCTTCTGATACCCCGGAAATTTCCCGGGGAACGGACCCGAAGGTCTCCGGGCACAGCTTTCCGCCGCGACGTCCCCCCGTGAATTATTGACGACTGATGCGGGTGACTAAGCTCGTGTTTCTTCGATGAAAGTGCGTCGTAAGCCCGTCCGCTCCGCCCCTCTCCGCAAATCTCGTTCGCAGGATCGCCTCCCGACCGGCCCCGCCGCGACCGCCGCCCTCGCTCCCCTTCCCGCCCCCGCCCATCCGTTCGTGGTCGGGGTGGGTGCCTCCGCCGGCGGCCTGCAGGCCCTGCAGCTTTTCTTCGGCGCGCTGCCGGACGCGATGCCGGCGGCTTTCGTGGTGGTGCAGCACCTTTCGCCCGACTTCAAGAGCTTCATGGTGGAGCTGCTGGGAAAGCACACGCGGATGCGGGTGCAGCGGGCGGAGCACGGCGCGGAGGTGCAGGCGGGCAACGTCTACCTCATTCCGCCGAAGATGACGCTGACCATCGTGAACGGTCAGCTGCAGTTGCAGCGCGCGGACCCGCGCCGCGTCCTCCACCTGCCCATCGACCAGTTCTTCCTGTCCCTCGCCGAAGACCAGCAGCATCGCGGCGTGGCGATCGTGCTCTCGGGCACGGGCAGCGACGGCACCGCCGGCATCCGGGCGGTCAAGGAGGCGGGCGGGATGGTCATGGTGCAGAGTGAGGACAGCGCGCAGTTCGACGGCATGCCGCGGAGCGCCATCGCCACGGGGCTGGCCGATTACGTTCTCCCGCCTGACCGGATGGCGGCGCAGCTCGCGAGCTATCTCACCCACCCGGCGGTGAGCAAGCCGCAGGGCCTCGTCTCGCGCCGCGACAGCGACGCCGAACTGCTGCGCGGAGAAATTCTCGCGCTACTGCGCCAGCAGTGCGGGGTGGACTTCACCCATTACAAGTACGCCACGATCGACCGTCGGATCGAGCGACGGATGAACGTGTGTCAGATCCCGACCATGGCAGGCTACGTGCGCCATCTGACGCAGTCGCCCCGCGAGGTCACGCTGCTTTTCAGTGAGCTGCTGATCAACGTGACCGCATTCTTCCGCGACCGGACCGCGTGGGATGCCCTCACGAAGGACGTGCTGCCCGGGCTGATCAAGGCGCTGCCTCCTGGGGAACCCTTCCGCGCCTGGGTGGCCGGCTGCTCCACCGGCGAAGAGGCCTACTCCCTCGCGATTGCGGTATCGGAGCTGATGGACAAGCTGCGCCTGCATCGGCAGGTGAAAATCTTCGCGACGGATATCGCCAAGGATGCGCTGGCGACCGGAGCCCGAGGGTACTATTCGCCCAGCGAGGTGGCTGGCGTCTCCCCGACGCGGCTGCAGGAATACTTCGTCACTGAAAACACGGGCTACCGCGTCAAGACCCGGCTCCGCGAGATGGTGGTGTTCGCCAACCACAACATCCTGGGCGATCCGCCCTTCACGAAACTGTCCCTCATTTCGTGCCGCAACCTGCTGATCTACCTGCAGGCCCCGATGCAGCAGCGGCTCCTGACCCTGTTCAATTTCGCGCTGCGCGACGAAGGCGCGCTCTTCCTCGGCAGCAGCGAAAGCATCGGCGACGCCACCGACCGCTTCCACGCGCTGGCTCCCCGGGCCAACATCTATCGCAACCGGCGCAGTTCCCAGCCCCCGCCACCCATCCCCTCGACGGGCGGCAATTCCCGGCTGACGAGCGTGACGGGCGGGGGCGGAGCCGCCCCGGCGGTGCGTCGCGCGGTGGCCCGCGTGACGGCGGGCGAGGCGCCCTCCCTCGAGGACATCCATCGCCGCATCGTCGAGGAGTTCACCCCCGCGTGCCTCGTGATCGACAGTCGCGACGACGTCCTTCACGTCGTCGGCCGGGGGGGCGACTACCTCAAGCATCCGCCGGGCGGCTTCACCCGGAACATCTTCAAGCTCACGGCGCACAATCTCGCCAATGCCCTTCGCTCCGCGCTGATCCGGGGCCAGCAGAAAGGGGACTGCTTCACCCACGAGAATGTGCGTTTCAAGGAGGGACGGAAGACCGTCGCCGTGCGGCTGCACGTCCGCCCGTTGTGCGATCGCTCCGGGCAGCCGACCGGCACGCGCCTGGTTCTGATTGAGCCGCAACCCATCGCCGTCCCGGGGCGAAAGGGAGACCGGCGCTCCAACGAAAGCCAGACCGAGCGCATCGGTGACCTCGAACGGGATCTCTCGCTCACCCGCGATTCCCTGCAGGCAACGGTCCAGGACCTGGAGACCTCGAACGAGGAGATTCAAGCCGCCAACGAGGAACTGCTCGCGTCCAACGAGGAACTGCAGAGCACCAATGAGGAGCTGCAGTCGGTCAATGAGGAGCTGCACACCGTCAACGTCGAGAATCAGAACCGCATCGAGGAGCTCTCGCAGCTGACGAACGACATCAACAATCTGCTCGCCACGGCGGCAATCGGCGTGCTGCTCGTCGACCAGCAGCTGCGGATCCGCCGCGCCTCGCGCTCCGCGCTGCTGGCGCTGGATCTGACCGAGGCCGACCTGGGTGTGCCCGTGGAAACCGTTGCCCGCATCCTGCACGCCCCCGACCTTCCGCAGCTCGTCGAACGGGTGATCCGCGGGGGCCAGGCCGAGGAGAAGGAGCTTGCCCGGCTGGGCTTGGGACGCTGGCTGCTGCTCCGCTGCGTGCCGTTCCGCAGCGACACCGGCAGGATCGAGGGCGTGGTGCTCAGCCTCATCGACCTGACCGAGCGTCATGAGGCCGAGAAGCGGCTCCTCGCGCAGGCTTCCATCACGCAGAGCGTCCTGGACACGATGGATGCGAACGTAGCCGTCATCGATCGGGACGGCCGGATCCTTTACGTCAACCGCGCCTGGCGCGCGGCCGGCGGCGACGCAGCCCCTTCGCCGATGAACCTCGACGTGGGCGCCAACTACTTCGACGCCTGCTCGGCCGCGGAGCGCGCCGGGGTGACCGCCGCCGCCGCCGCGCTGGTCGGCATGCGTCAGGTCCTCCGCGGCGAATCGGCCCGCTTCGCGTACGACTACACCAACGAAGGTCCCGCCGGCGAAACCTGGTATCGCCTGCACGTGGTGCCTCTGTCCCCCAACGAATCCGGGCTGGCCATCGCCCATTACAACATCACCCCGGCGCGACTCGGCGATCGCAGCGCGGCCGTGCGCCCCACCGCCTCCTAGCCCCAAATGCCCGAGTCCAAGCCGCCCCGCCGTCCGCGCCGCGAAACTGTCCGCGTCGCCCTTCCCACGCTGTCCGAACGCAAGCTGGCCGACGACCTGCACACGCACCAGATCGAGCTCCAGATGCAGAACCAGGAGCTCGTTCGCACGAAGAACGAACTCGAGGTCTCCCGTTCGCGTTATTTCGAACTCTTCGACTTCGCCCCGGTCGCGTACTTCACGTTCGATGAACGCGGCGCCATCGACGCCCTGAACCTCGCCGCGGCCGAGCTCCTCCAGATCGACCGCCAACGCGGCCACGGCACGCCGTTCAGCATCTACCTCGACGATGCCTCGAAGGTTGAATTCCGGTCGCACCTGGAGCTGGTGTTCGCCACCAACGGCAAGCATGCGGCCGAGATCGCACTGACGCCCAATCCGCACGGCCGCCGCCGCCACCTCCACCTGGTCAGTCGCGTCGTGCACGGCGAATTCGAGCGGCACCCCACCTGCCTGTCCGCGGTCATCGACATCACGGCCCGGAAGATCGCCGAGGAGGAAGTCTCGCGCCTCAATCAGATTCTCGAACAACGCGTGGTGCAGCGCACGTTCGAGCTGCAGGAGTCCAACCGCGACCTGGAAGCGTTCATCTACTCGATCTCCCACGACTTGCGGGCTCCGCTGCGGAACATGGCGGGGTACGCCGGCGTCATCGCGGAGGACTACGGCGCCCAGGTGCCGGCGGAGGTCGGGATCTACGTGCAGCGGATTCTGGCGGGCAACGAAAAGATGCTGCGCCTGGTGGACGACCTGCTCCGCTTTTCACGCCTGGGCCGCGCGCCGCTCGAGCTCACGCGCACCAACCTGGACGACCTCGTCGATGAGGCGCTCGTCGATCTTGCGCCCGAACTGAACACCCGTTCCGTGGTCTGGCGGCGGACGCCCCTCCCGGTGGCACAGTGCGACCGGGGGCTGATGCGGCAGGTGTTCGTCAACCTGCTGTCCAACGCGGTCAAATACACGCGGCCGCGCAAGCCCGCCATCATCAGCATCGGCAGCGAGATCCGGAACGGAGAGCGGGTGGTGCTGGTGCAGGACAACGGCGTCGGCTTCGACATGGCTCATTACGACAAGCTGTTCGGCGTATTCCAGCGCCTCCCCTCGGCCAGCGGCTTCGAGGGCAATGGCGTCGGCCTGGCCATGAGTGCCCGCATCCTCCAGCGCCACGGCGGCTCCGCCTACGCGGAAGGCCGTCTCGACCAGGGCGCCACGTTCTGGTTCAGCTTCGACGGGCTGAGACACGCGCTCTGAGACAACCGCCCCTCGTCCCTCATTTACGGCTTCGCCTCGCTCAGGCGCTCCGCCGCCATCTCATAAAGACCGGTCAGGTAACCATTCTCGAAAATCGCGGCGACCTTGAGCGTGCCTTCGAGGTGCAGGGGCGTATCCAGCAGGGGCGCGACGCCATTGGGCATCTTCACCACCAGCCACTCGTTCATGTTCGGCACGCCCCCGAAGCAACAGGCGAGCGTGTTGCGCATGAGCAGAAACTCGGTGACGAGCCCCTTGTCCATCCGCACGGGCACCATGTATCCGGTGATCACCACCTTCCGGCCGTGGAGTGCCTTCACACCGGGCGGAATCTGCTCCTCGCCGGTCGTGCCCGGCGCGCCGGGCGGCACCGTCGGGTCGAACTGCGGCGGGGTGAAGACGTACGATGCGAGGTAGTCGAAACCCACCTTGAGCCGGCCGTCGGGAAGCGTTTCCGGTTCGGCGATCGGCCCGGCAGGAACCCCCGACGCCGGGGCCGCGGACGCGGGCGCGTCCGCGGCGCGCAGCAGCGTCGCCAGGGTCAGCGTGGTTAAAACCAGGATGCGTCGAAGCCCGTCCATCCCCGCGAACGTAGGCGCCAAGGCCGGCAGGTCAACTGGCGCGGACGACGGAGAGATGGCCGCAAAAAGGCATAGCGCGGCGGAGCCGCAACCAAAGTGGGAAGACTGCGGTAGCAGTTTGGCCCGGTCTCGCGCTCCGCGACTCGCCGGTGGGTTCGGGTTAGTCCTGCCGCGGGCGGTAGAT
>JAEWKR010000050.1 GCA_023457715.1 Verrucomicrobiota bacterium | reverse complement strand
GGGGGTTGGTGTTTGGGGGGGGGGGGGCCCCGCCCGCATGCCGACTTGCTGACCCATGCCGCTCGCCCTGCAAAAGCGTCACCCGATCATGTGCATCACGCAGGACAACCTGCCGTGGTCGCATCTCGAGCAGGCGGAACGGTTGTGCGCGGCGGGTGCGAAGTGGATCCAGCTGCGGATGAAAAACGCCCCGCGCGAGGAATGGCTGACGACCGCAGCAGACGTGGTGGAGATCTGCCGGCGTCGCGGCGCAATCTGCATCATCAACGACGACGTGGAGGTGGCGCTCGCCAGCGGCGCTGACGGCGTGCATTTGGGTCGTACCGACGATGGCTGGCGGGGTGCCCGTGAACGACTGGGGCGCACGCGGCTGATCGGTGGCACGATCAACAATGCCGAGGACGCCCACCGGGCGCTGATGGCCGACTGCCTGAATTACGTCGGCATCGGGCCCTGGCGGTTCACCCGCAACAAGCTCAACCTCGCCCCGATCATCGGACCCGAAGGCATCAAGACGCTGCTGCGGCAGCTGGACGGGATGCCCGCCTGGGCCATCGGCGGCCTCGAAGCCGAGGATCTGCCGGCCGTGCGCGCGACCGGCGCCACCGGCGCAGCCCTGTCGTCCGTGCTGTTCAGGAACGGCACGATCGAGGAGAACTACCGTGCGCTCGCACGCGCCTGGGAGGCGACCGCACCCTGAGCCGCGCTTCCCGGTCCCCCTTTATTTTCCATGTATCCACAACCCTTGGTCATTGCCGGCGTCTCGTTCACGTCGCGGCTGTTTGTTGGCACGGGCAAGTACAGCTCGGGCGACGTCATGCGCGCCAGCCTCGCTGCCACGGGCACCCAACTCGCGACGGTGGCGCTGCGCCGCGTCCACACCGACGGGAGCGCGGACGACATCCTCGATTTCCTTGAGCCGGAAAAGTACCGGCTGCTGCCGAACACCTCCGGCGTCCGGGATGCGAAGGAGGCGATCCTGGCGGCGGAGCTGGCGCGGGAGGCGCTCGAAACGAACTGGCTGAAGCTCGAGATCCATCCCGACCCGAAGTACCTCATGCCCGACCCCATCGAGACCCTGGCCGCGACCAAGGAGCTGGTGAAGCGTGGTTTTGTGATCCTGCCCTACGTCCATGCCGACCCCGTCCTTTGCAAACAGCTCGAGGAGGCCGGCGCCGCCGCGGTGATGCCGTTGGGGGCGCCCATTGGCAGCAATCGCGGGCTGGAGACCCGGGCTTTCCTCGAGATCATCGTGGCGCAGAGCCGGGTGCCGGTCGTGATTGACGCCGGGCTCGGCACGCCCTCGCACGCTGCGGCGGCCCTGGAAATGGGTGCGGACGCCGTGCTCGTGAACACGGCCATCGCCGCAGCGGCGGACCCTGTGGCCATGGGCCACGCCTTCCGGCTCGGGGTGGACGCCGGCCGCCTGGCCTACGAAGCCGGCCTGGCCCAAAACGCACCCGGCGGCGTGCCGATCGAGGCCGCCGCGACGTCTCCGTTGACCGCGTTTCTGGCGTAAGCCACCCCCACGTCACTCCAATCGTTCTCAACCACAGATGGACACAGATGCACACAGAGAGGGGATTGGGTGACCGGGGCCGGTGATCGGATCCGGGTTCATCTGTGTCCATCTGTGGTTATTCTCCATGACCTTTTACGACACCTGGCAGCAGCACCGCTTTGGCGACGTCGCGTCGTCCATCGTGAAACGCACCGAGGCGGACGTGCAGCGTGCCTTGGCCCGCGCCCGCGCCGATGTGCGGCTCGACCTCAACGACCTGGCTGCGCTCCTTTCGCCGGCCGCGGCGGCGCAGCTCGAGACCATGGCGCAGCTGAGCTATCGTCGCACCGTCGAGCGGTTTGGCCGGACGATGCAGCTCTATGCGCCGATGTACCTGACGAACATCTGCGCGAACATCTGCACCTACTGCGGCTTCAGCGCGCAGAACCGCATCCCGCGGAAGGCGCTGAATGACGCTGAAATCCTGGCGGAGGCGGAGGTGCTGAAGTCGCTGGGCTTCGATCACGTCCTCCTCGTGACGGGCGAGTCGGGCCGCTACGGCGCCGACTACCTGCAACACGCGCTGGAGTTGCTGCGGCCCCGCTTTGCCAGCCTGTCGATGGAAGTGCAGCCGCTGGATGAACCGGACTACGCCCGTCTGGCGCAGCACAGCCTCAATGCCGTGCTCGTGTACCAGGAAACCTATGACGCGGCGGTGTACCCGAAGCATCATACCAAGGGGCCAAAGTCGGACATGCGTTACCGGCTTGAGACGCCGGACCGGCTGGGCCGGGCCGGGCTGAAGAAAATCGGGCTGGGCGCCCTGTTTGGGCTGAGTGACTGGCGGGCCGAGGCGTGGTTCGTCGGCCTGCATCTGCAATATCTCGAGCGCACCTACTGGCGCACGCGTTACAGTCTCTCGTTCCCGCGGCTGCGCCCCCACGAAGGCACCGAGATCGAGGTGACGGCGTTCAACGAACGGAATCTGGTGCAGGCCGCCTGCGCGTTCCGCCTGTTCAGCAAGGAAGTGGAGCTGTCGCTCTCGACGCGCGAAAGCGCCACGTTCCGCAACCACGCCTACAAGCTTGGGTTCACCTCGATGAGCGCCGGCTCAAAGACGAACCCTGGCGGATATACCGCGGCGCCCGAGACGCTGGAGCAGTTCGAAATCGACGACGACCGCTCGCCCGCGGAGGTCGCGGCGTTCCTGCGCCAGTCCGGTTATACGCCCGTCTGGAAAGATTGGGACCCAACCTACGACGGGCAGGAATTGCCGCAAAAATGCATAGAGCAGCCGAGCCGCAACCAAACTGCCCACGGAACACACGGAATACACGGAAGCCTCCCGCGAAGCACGCGTACCGAACGGAGTGAGATCGGACATCGCCGCGAATCAATCCAGCGGGATCG
>JAEWKR010000049.1 GCA_023457715.1 Verrucomicrobiota bacterium | reverse complement strand
TCCACCGCTGCCTGACTGAAGTCGAGGCGGAGATCTCGAACAACGCGGTCGAGCGTGCGATCCGTCCGTTGAAGCTCGGCGCGAAGAACTGGCTCTTCGTGGGCGACCCGAAGGCGGGGCCGCGGCTGGCCAACCTCTTCACGTTGGTGGAAAACTGCCGACTGATCGGCGCCGACCCCGAGCGCTACCTCATCGAGCTGATCGGGAAGCTGCAGGATCATCCGGCTTCGAAGATCAAAGAGCTGCTGCCGCACCGCTGGGCATCGGCGCAGCAGACGCAGACGGCACCCGCCGCACCCAGCGCCTCGGCCGCAGCTTCGCCAGGTCCAGCCCGCTGAAGAGCAACTGCAGCTCGGCGGCCGTGAGCTGCACGGTCTTTTGCCCGGGCTGGGGCCAGCTCTGAAACGTGCCCTCGTGGAGCCTCTTTCCGAGGACGCACATCCCGCCATCGTCCCACCAGAAGATCTTGAGCAGGTTGCGGCGGCGGTTGGTGAACACCCACAAGTTGCCGCTCTGCGGTTCCGCGCCGAACTGTTGTTCGACCAGCGTGTACAGCCCGCTGTACCCGCGCCGCAAGTCGATCGGCTCGGTGGCCAAGTGGATCTTCGCGGTCGCTCCTCCAAGGCTGATCATGGGTGTCAGGCTTGGAAAGTTTTGAGCATCAGTCCGAGACCGGCCCAGGCCGACTCTCCGGCGAGCGCCACCTCGAGCTTTGCGCCATCTCGCAAGTGCAAGACCGCAGCGCCGCCAATCTCCGACGTCGCTTGGGTTGTCGACGAACGAACCTGCACCTCAGCAAACACAGGCTCCATGGTCGTCATGGGCGCCGCCGACCGTCGCCACCTTGAGAAGGTCATCGGCTGAAGCTTCACCTGCCGGCAGAACTCCGCCTGCGACAAGCCACTCCGGGTGAACTCCTCCACGTACTGCTGCCGCTGGTGCGGCGTAAAGCGCCTGATCTTCTGCGATGTCGTCATCGCCCCAGTCTACCTGGCTCCCGCCGTCACGTCACCACGTCCAAGTTGAACGCTATCGCTGCGCGCCTCCCATGCGACCCCTCCGAACTCAATCCGGAGGTGGGGAGAGGACGGGGCTGCGCCCCGCCTCCCCCCACACCCCTCTCCACCCCGATTCCTTTGGAATCTGGGTCTCCAGACACGCAGGGAGGGTGCTGAACGCACCCTCCCCAGCACCCCTCCCAGAAGTGGGGAGCTTCGCTCCCCTACACCCCTCCAATGGACCGGCGGTTTCTAATTGTCCGCGACGGCTTCTAATTGTCCTTGTGCGTGCTTATCAAAACTCAGCAGTCGCACACGAAAAGCGGACCGTTCCTCCATCACGGCGATCAACTCGTCTACGTTCGTGAGCTTCTTATAGCCGGCGTAAATCTGGTCCTTGAAGAGCTCGGCCGGTTTCGCCTCAATCCAATCCTGGAACTTGGGGCCAAGCGGCCGCTTGAATTTCTCTTCCCACGAAAACCAATACACAGCGTCGTTTCCAGACTGGGACTCCAAGCAGTAGCACAATTCCGTGGTTCCGTCGTAGCCGAACGGGAAAACAGGGCCGTCAGTCGTCTCCCTAAGTCTGACAAGTTCCGATTCAACCGATCTGGAATGACCGCCGCTTAACGGGTAAATTGAAAGCGCACCGCCAAAAAAACTGCCCGGCCCGATTTTGCAGAGAAAATCAACGTAGGCCGGTGGTGGTGTTAGACCATACCCTCTGAACCAAGCGTTGACTTCACTGCGCTCTAACACCCCAGCGAGGCGGTGATAGCCGCCATCGCGATGTGCAGTTAGTTCCTTCTTGAACGCGTCAAACATGGTTACGGGCCAAATAGCTCCACGCGGCCCGGAAAAAGGGGTCAGGCCGAGTATTGTTGATTTTGGCCATGCCGGCTGAGGAGAGGGGCCGATCCGGGTGGGGCCAGGGCGAAGTCCCGACCTCTTTGGGACGAGTCTGCAATCCAGCGGAAAAAGGGAAAAAGGGCATCGGGACGCCGATGTTGATTCCAGCCATTTTAGACGAGGGTTCATCAACATTCTCGTCCTTACGCCTCTGGATCGTGGCCAGCCCATGCCCACTTTTCGATTCTTCCTGCCACTCAATCCGCATCGTAAATCTCGATCAGCCCAACGCCCGCGGTGCCGTCGAGATTGCTCAACTGGACGGTGTACAGGCCGGGATCAACCGTCACCAACATCGCGGCGTCGCCGGTGCCCGCCTGAAGCGGAAATGCGCCAACTCGCTGGAACGCCTGCGCCATTTCGGACGTATCCGTCCATCCTTCCGCGGCGCTGAGTACGGCCCCATCGCTCTGCCGGAACAGTTTGATCCGGGGTCGAGTGACTGCGTCGGTGATCCCGTAGAGCTTCAACGTCGAGCCGATGCCCCTGATCAACAGGGTCTTTGCTGCGCCCGGCGATACGCTGAAGCCCGCAATGAGGACGTCCGCCCCTGAGCCGAGGTGCACCCGCGCCGAGACATTGACCAGCTTCGAGGACCGGGTGGCATCGGCATCATAGATTTCCACCAGTGCTATGCCGCTGTCGGGGCCTTCGATTTGCGCCGTATAACCTCCGACAGGAAGCTCCGCGAGAAGCGCCGCGTCCTTCGAGGCAAGGGGCAGTTGAAATGCTCCGGTTCGCTTTACGGCGGCGTCCATCTCCGCGCTTGGGGCCCAATCACTGTTCGTCTGCTGCACGCTCCCGGAGGTGGCCCGCACCGTCAGCCGAGGATCGGGGTGGACCCCCGTAACGTTGAACGCCGCCAACGTGGGGCCAACGCCGCGGGTCAATGCGAGCGTCGGCTCGCCACCAGCGCAAACAAACCCGGCAATCAGCGACTGCTCGCCCTGTCCGGCCCGCGCGCGAACCGACACATTCAGCAGTTTCGACGGCGCCTCCTCCACATACTTCAGTACCCGGCCGTGCACTGGGTCGCATACATAGAGGGCCCCGTCGCCGCCGCGCGCGAGTCCCCGCAAGTCGGGCATTCCCGCCACAAAACCCCTTGTCTTATCATAACGACTGTCCTGGCGAGGCACCGGACTTCCCGGCAGCGTGGTCACAACGCCGTCGGGCGTAATTCGACGCAAGGACCGGCTCGACACGACGTACACCATACCCGACGGGGTCACGACCAAGCCAGTCGGCAGCGTAAGTTGCGCCGCGCGCCCGATACCATCAGCCTGGCCGTACTCGCCGCCCGCGAGCGTGGAAACCCGGCCGTCCGGAGTAATCTTTCGCACGGCGTTGTTGCCGGTGTCCGACACGTAGACGTTCCCGGCTGCGTCGGCTCCAATACCCTGCCAGGGATGGGCAAATTGCGCCTCGGGGCCCTTCCCATCTGCGAATCCCGCCCGACCCCGATTACCTGCGAGCAGCGAAAACGCGCGGTTGGGTGTCAGTTTCCACACGGCCGATTGCGCCGCGTCCAGGACGTAAAGATTGCCGCTCCCGTCGCAAGTGAGCCCGCTCCCTTGGATGCCCCTGGGCAACACGGCCCAAGTCTGCAGCGCCCCTCCCCGGACGATGCGGATCGCTCCGCTCCCGGAGTCCATGACGTACACCTCGCCCTCGGGGCCGACCGCCACGGCTTCGGGACCGTTGATTCGACCGCGCACGGGATGGCTCGGCGCGTCGGCCAGGACCCGGCCGCCGCTCGCAGGGCTCAATTCAGTCGGCGGGCTATAGTCCGAAAAACCAGCCCTCCCCGGCGTGCCCGCCAGGGTGGAGACGTGCCCGCTCGGCGTGATTTGCCGCAACAGGTGATTGCCGCGGTCGGCGACGTAGACATTGCCCGCAGCATCAACGGCCACGCCCTGCGGACTGAAGAAGCGCGCCTCAGCCCCGGCCCCGTCGCGCCAGCCACTCGCGCCGGGTACGCCAGCAAGCGTCGTCACCGCCCCGGCCGGGGAAATCCTCCTCAGCCGCATGCTCCCGATCTCAGAGAGAATCAGATCCCCCGAGGGGTGGAGCGCGATTCCGGAAGGGCTGTCAAACTGCGCCGCGTGCGTGGCTATCGTCATGCCTGGTGACGCGTGCACTTTCGTGGGCGTCCAGCCATCCACATAGCCCCGCACCCACGCGCTCAGGAGGTAGAAAGGACGGCTGTCATACACCATCTCGTCGCCATTGCCGTGGGCAATCAGCAGCGTGTTGGGTGACGCCATTTCCATGGAATGCACGGCGCCTGCAATCTCCTCCATCTGCTGCGTCGAGAGATCAATGCGGACGACCTTGTTGTCCGTCCAGCAGGCCACGATCACCCTGCCCTCGGGGTCAAACAGCAGCTGGGCCGGTCCTACCTGGGCGGTCGGAAAGCGAAAGACCGTGGTGACAACTCCCTCTGGAGTCACCCGGCGGATGGCATTCGAGTCGTTGCCGTCACTCACGTAAAGGTTCCCATCCGGCCCGAACCCGGCGCCGTTCAGGGCGTTGAAGCGGGCGGCTTCGCCGGTCGCGTCGACATGGCCCCATTTCCACACCTCGCCCGCCACGGCAATCACCGCGCCACCGGAAGCGGCGACTTTCACAATGCGCGTGGACTCCGCCACATAAATGGTCCCGTCGGGAGCCACCGCGAGGGCATTGCCGTGGATTCCTCCGGCGAGCTTGGTGACCACTCCGGCAGGACTGATTCGGTAAAGGTTGGCGTCATCGTTCACCAACAAGTCGCCATTCGGATCGAGACCCAGGGTTTGCGGGTGTGTGAGGGCGAGCTTGATCTCGCTATGTGGCGCCGCGGAAAGATAGGTCGAAACGGTACCCGCGGCCGTCACCTTGCGGACGGCCAGATTGTTGCTGTCGAGAACGAACGTGTTGCCCGCCTTGTCGCAGGCGAGCATCTGCGGATAGGCGAACGTAGCGACCGCAGCTGGGCCATCCACATTCGTGTCGGTCGAACCCCCAGCCAGACGGGTAAAGCCTGCGGGGAGCCTGGTCGTTCCGGCAGCAAGCAACAGCACAAGAAACAACCACCTGCAACGGGCCGAAGCACCCAGCGATCGAATCGGGAAGGTCATAAGATCGGATGCCTCCATCGTCTTATGTGCCGCCGGCAAGTCAATCGCTTGAATGGTGACAATAATGATCTGCCGAGGTCCGCGGCCTGTGTGCCACCCATAGGCACCGCACGGTTTCTCAAGAAAGCTCCTTACCCCTCCTGAACCGCCAGCTGGCCGCAGCCGGCGGCGATGTCGATGCCGCGGCGCTGGCGGACGGTGCTGGGCAGCTCGAACTCGTCCGCGAGGATCTGCTGAAAACGGCGGGCGGCGGTCGAGGGCGCGCCGGAGTATCCGGAGGTCGGATTCAACGGGATGAGGTTCACCTGCGCGGGCAGACCGCGGAGGAGCGCGCCGACCGCGCGGGCGTGCTGCTCGGAGTCATTTTCGCCCTCGATGAGCGTCCACTCGTAGAAGATCCGCCGGCCCGTGGACGCGCTGTACGTGCGGCAGGCGGCCATCAGCTCGTCGAGCGGCCATTTGCGCGCCGCCGGCACCAACGCTGCACGCCCAGCCTGGGTGGCGGCATGCAGGGACACCGCCAGGTGCACGGGACGCTTCTCCGCTGCCAGGCGCAGAATGCCCGGCACCACGCCAACGGTGCTCAGGGTGATCCGCTCGGCGGCCAGCGCGAGGCCACCCGGATCCCGCATGATGTCCACCGCGTGCATCACCGCTTCGTAGTTGTGCAGCGGTTCGCCCATGCCCATCAGGACCAGGTTGCGGAGCTTTGGGGCCACGCCGTCGGCATGTCGGCACCGGTCGATCAGTTCAGGTGTCCGCATCTGCCGCGACACGTGGACCGCCTGCGCCACGATCTCGCCGGCGGTGAGGTGACGCGTATAGCCCATCTGGCCCGTGGCGCAGAACACGCAGCCCATCGCACACCCCACCTGACTCGAAACGCAGGCGGTCACCCGGCCGTTGAACCGCATCAGCACCGTCTCGATCCGCTCGCCGTCCGCCAGGCTGAGCAGGTACTTGCGCGTGAAACCATCCGCGGAGTCCGTCTGCGCCGCCACGTGCAGGGTGCCGATTCGCACCTCGCGCGCGAGGACGGCGCGTACCCGCGCTGGCAGCTCGGTCATGGCATCAAACGACTGCGCCAATTCGAGGTAGAGGTAGTTCCAGAGCAGCCGGACGTGGACGGGATTCAGTTCCCAACGCACGAATTGCGCGCGCAATTGCTCGCCCGTGAAGTCGTAGAGGTTGGGAAGGGGGACGGACATGAGACGAGGGGACCAGAGACCAGGGACCAAGGACCGGCAAATCCAATCCTCGACTCGCTGGCGCTCCCCGCCACACCCAGACCCCGCTCGAGTAACCTGGATTGCGGTTGGAGGTAGCGGGGAGCGCCAGCGAGTCGACCCTGCCTTTACCCCGAATGGCGGATGTGCCTCGCTTGCGGGACTTAAGATCCCCAACATGTTGCTCGGCATGTCGATGCTGGACCCCTTTCTCCAAGCCTTCATCCCGATGTTCGTGGCGATCGACCCCATCGGGCTGGCCGCGATCTTTCTCGGGCTCGGTCAGGGCGTGGCCCAGGAACAGCGGCAGCGCATCGCGACCCAGGCCACGATCACCGGCGGCGGCGTGGCACTGCTGTTCCTTTTTCTCGGGTCCAACATCTTCAAGGCACTCGGGATCAGTGGCAGCGATTTCCAGATCGCCGGCGGCTTGATCCTGTTCGTGCTCGCCGCCCGCGATCTGATCCACCCGGCGGCCGAACCGGAAAAACTGCCCAGCGATTTCGGCGTGGTGCCGCTTGGGATGCCCCTGATCGCCGGCCCGGCGCTGATCACCACGCTCATCCTGTCGGCCGAAACGCTCGGGGCACGCTATGCCCTGGCCGCCTTGCTCGCCAATCTGGTGCTGATCATGCTCGCCTTCCGCTTCAGCGACACCCTGGGCCGAAAGATCGGCGCGACGGGTCTGCGCGCGATCTCGAAGATCATCTCGATGCTCCTCGCCGCCATCGCCGTGAACATGATCCGCCGCGGCTGGGCAGGGTAAGCGATAAGCTGTAGGCTGTAGGCTTTAGGCTCAAGACACTCAGACTTGGGGCCGCAAAAAGGCGCAGAAGGCGCAAGAAGCAGCACCAATCCTTTTTACAGGAGGAAACGGAGGAAACAGATGGGCTCGGGCTCTGGTTCCTCTGTTACCTCCTGTAAAACGGATCGATGCCTGCCGCCTAACGCTTAAAGCCTCCGTTTTTTTGCGCCTTCTGCGCCTTCTTGCGGCCATCCGGTTTGGAGCCTTGGAGCTTAAAGCCTACCGCCTATCGCCTAAAGCTTTTCCCCTCATCCCTCGAAGCTCGTCATCAACTCCGCGTAGATTTTGGCTGCGGCGACGAGTTCCTTGACGCTGGCGCGTTCGTCGACGGCGTGGAAGTTCTCGCCGCCGGGACCGTAGCCGAGGGTCGGGATCTTCAACACGTGCGAGAAGAAGTGCATGTCATTGAACCCGGTCGAGGCGTTAAACACCGTGGGTTCGCCGCGCACTTGCGCCACGCATTCCGCCATCTTCACGAAGAACGGATGCGTGGGCGCGGAATAACACGAGAAATTCTCCGAGACTTTGCGGATGCTGATCCGGCAATCCGGAATCTCACGCGCGGCGCTGTTCAGAAATGCGCGGAGTTCGCGTTCGGCGGCGCCATGATTCTCCCGCGGCAACACGCGCCGGTCGATGGTGAAACTGGCATAGGCCGGCACGGTGTTGATCTTCGCCCCTTCGCCACAACTGAACACGCCGCCGAGGTTGACCGTCGGACGCATCGTTTTGCCCTCAGGGCTCATCCAGGTATTTCGCGCCAGCCGCTTCTTGTAGCCTTCCATCGCCAGCACCAGCGCGGCCATTTTCTCCAAGGCATTGATGCCGCGCTCAGGTCGCGAGCCATGCGCGGCGCGGCCCTGCACGATCACCTCCAGCCACAGGGTGCCGTTGTGACCGCAGCAAACGGCGTTCCCCTCCCCTCCTTCCATGACCACCGCGTAATCGGGTTTCACCGGACCGTGGTTCACCACCCAGGAGGCGCCCAATTCCGAGTCGGTCTCCTCGTCGGCAGTAAACGACACCTCCACGTTGAGCCGGGGCGCGGTCTGGGTCGCTCGCAACGCCTCCAACGCGAGCAGCAGACTCGCGATCGCCCCCTTCATATCCGAAGTTCCTCGTCCGTAAATCCAGCCGCCCTGCACCGCGCCGGAAAAGGGACTGCCATGCTTCCACGTCCCCGAAACCGGCACGACATCGTAATGGGCATTGAAGTGCACCGTTTTCCTGGCGCCTTTCACCGGCAGTTTGCCAATGACATTGAAGCGCGGGAAGTCGTGTTGTTCTGCCGGCAGCGTCTTCTTCAGGAGGCTTTCTGGAATGGAGTATCGTCGGGCCGATAATCCGACCGCTTCCAACTCACGGGTCAGCCACGCGGTGATGGGTTCGTAATTGCGTCCGGGAGGGTTGACCGTGTCGAACGCGACCAGCTGCTGCAGCCGGCCGACCAGTTCCTTCGCGTGGCTTTCGATGTACTCCGCGACCGTCATGTGGGCCATCAATGGCAGCAGCAAGGGAGGGTGCGGGCAAACCGATTCCTGCCCGCCGTGCTCCTGCTCCTGCTCGTGCTCCTGCTCCTGCTCGTGCTCTTGCTCGTGCTCTTGGTCGAATCGAACCGGACCGAGCACGAGCACGATTACGAGCACGATCCAGTCCTTACATCCCCAGATTGACTGCTTGCATCGGCGGGGCCAGCGTGCGGCCACGATGAACCTGGCGGACTTGCGCAGAGACTATTCGCTCGCCGGACTGGCGGAGAAAGACCTCGCCCGCGATCCCTACCGGCAGTTCGAGAAATGGTTCGGCGAGGCTCAAGCCGCCAAGATCCCCGAGCCGAATGCGCTGGTGCTCGCCACCGCCGCCAAGGACGGCCGCCCCTCCAGTCGCACCGTGCTGCTCAAGGGGGTCGACGGCCGCGGCTTCGTCTTTTATTCAAATTACCACAGCCGCAAAGGCCGTGAACTCGAAGGCAACCCTCGCGCTTCCATGACGTTTCCGTGGATCGCGCTGGAACGGCAGGTCATCGTCGATGGTGCGGTGACGCAGGTCGCGCGCGAGGAAAGCGAGGCCTACTTTCATTCCCGCCCACGGGCCAGCCAGCTCAGCGCCTGGGTCTCCGCCCAGAGTTCCCTCATCGCCGATCGCCGCGTGCTGGAAGACAGCCTGAAGGCACTGGACCAGAAGTATGCCGGACAGGCGATTCCGCTTCCCCCGCACTGGGGAGGCTGGCGGCTCGTCCCGGAAACGATTGAGTTCTGGCAGGGTCGTCGGACCCGGCTTCACGACCGGCTCCGCTATCGCCGCCAGCCCGACGGCTGGAGCATCGAACGGCTCGCCCCTTGAGCGTTCACCCTCGGCGCAGATCAACGATCATGGAAAGAGCCGCCCCTTGCCATCGGTTCGACCTTTCGCTCGCAGGGGTCGCGCGCCACGGCGGTGCCAAACCCGGGGCGAGGGTCTCGTGAGTTCATCCCGAGCCAAGCCGAAGCGCCCCCCAGGGGCCGCGTCCGTGGCGCTGCTGGCGGCGGCGTTTCGATCGCAAAGCGCCGGCGTTTTCATCGCCCGCCGCCCCGCGAAAGGCGGCGGCCTCCGGATCGTGTTTGCGAACGACAGTTTCCGCGCGCTTACCGGCTTCGCCAACAAGGCGTTGGTGGGCCGCGAATACACGGTCGTCCACGTCGACCGCGGCGAATTGGAGCGGGTCCGGGCCTGGCTTCCCACCGCGCGGCGGGGAGAGCCGCTCACCGGCGAGGGCTTCATCGTGCGCGCGGACGGCGGCACCGTGCTGGTCGCCTGGAGTTTCGACCCGCTGTGCGACGCGCGGGGTCGCGTCACGCATGTCATCGCCACGTACCGCGACCAAACCGAAAAGCGGCGGCTGCAGGAGGCGCTCGTGCATTCGCAGCGACTCGATGCCGTCGGGCGGCTGGCCGGTGGCGTGGCTCATGACTTCAACAACCTGGTTTCGGTCATCAACGGGTACTGTGAGATCCTCAGCCTGCACGTGGGCAGCAACCCGCAGGCGGTGCGCGAGGTGACCGAGATTCACAATGCCGGGCGCAAGGCGGCCGCGCTGACCCAGCAGTTGCTCGCGTTCAGTCGGCGGCAGCCGTTCCATCCACGCGTCCTCAACCTGAACGGCCTCGTGCAGGAACACGCCGCCATCCTCCGGCGACTGATTGGCGACGCCGGCCGGCTGGAGCTTGAACTGAGCGACACGCTCGCGCACGTGCGCACGGATGCGACCCAGTTCCAGCAGGTGATTCTCAACCTGGTGTTGAACGCCCGCGATGCGCTCCGCGACAAGGGCCGGGTCCTGGTCCGAACCGAAAACCGCGAACTGCCGCCAGGCCTGAACCGTCGCGCCACCGACCCCGCCCCGGGCCATTACGTGGCGCTGACCGTGTCAGACAACGGCACCGGCATGGACAACGAGACGATGCAGCACCTGTTCGAACCCTTCTTTACCACCAAGCCCGAGGGCAAAGGAACCGGGCTGGGGCTGGCGCTCGTTTACGGTGTGGTCCAGCAGAGCGGCGGCTCCATCAGCGTGAAGAGCGAGCTGCTGGTGGGATCCACCTTTGAGATCCTGCTCCCGGCGGTGGATGAGCCGGCCGACGAGCCTTCGTCCGCGCCCCCTTCCCTCCCCTCCATCCGCGGGCATGAGAATGTCTGGCTCATCGAGTCGGACGAGGTGGTGAGGAAAATGGTCGCCGGCATGCTGACGGCCGACGGGTACCGGGTCACCGCGATGGGTTCCGCCACGGATGCGGGCGTCCGGAACGCGCCGGTCAAGGCCGTCCAGCTCATCATCACGACCCGGCGCAGCGAGAACGTGGCGCTGGTGGAGAGGATTGCCGCGCAAAAGGCCGACCTGAAGGTCCTGTTGATCAACGATGGCGGCGAGGACACTCCCTTCGACGTGGTGCCTGCGGACCGGCAGGCACGGCTGACGAAGCCCTACGCACTGAGCGAACTGCTGCGCTCCACACGCAAGCTGCTGGACAGCGGTGAGGCCCCGCTGAGCGAGACCTAGCCCGCGGCATTCCCGCAGCCGCTCATGCACCTTCACGTTCTGCCCTCGAGAACCGCCGGCGCCGCTGAGAACATGGCGGTGGATTTTCTGCTGCTGCAACGGTACCCGACGGCGGATGCGCGCTTCCGGCACTACAGCTGGCGGCGGCCGGCCTTCACGTTCGGCTACTCGCAGAAGCTGGCTTTCGTCCGCGAACAGCTACCGGTTGGGGAGTCATTCGATCTGTGCCGCCGGCCCACGGGAGGCGGAATCGTCGACCATCGTGACGACTGGACGTATGCCCTGGTGATCCCACGCGGTCATCGACTCGAAGAGCTGCGCGCCACCGAGAGCTATCGTCTGGTGCACGAAGCGCTGGCGTGCGCCTTGCGCGAACAAGGCGTGGCCGCGAAGACGAAGCCGTGCGCGGCAGCGGAGGGAGAGGTGTGCGATGAGAGCGGCAATCCATCGTCTCGCGGGCGCTCCCCGCTACGTCCGGAATGTAGCGGGGAGCGCCAGCGAGACGACCTTCAGCCGGGCGTCTGCTTCCAACGCGCAGAGATCTACGACGTCGTCAGCGAGGCGACGGGCGCGAAGATCGCGGGGGCCGCACAGAAGCGGAACAAGCACGGCCTGCTCTTCCAGGGTTCGATCTGGCGTCCCGCCGCCGGTGCGATCGACTGGGACGAATTCGAGACCGCGTTTGTCCGCGAGCTCGGTGCGGTGCTCCGGCTGGGGCCAGCCGAGACCGGCTGGCCCGAACTGAACGAGGACGAACTCGAAGGCCTTACGGAGCAGTACTCGGCGGAGGAGTGGCTGTCGTTTCGGTAAAGGGCGCTTTCAGCTGCGTCCAATAGCCGCGGTGACGCAGGTTCCACGCAAGCACGGCGGCGGCCACCAGCAGCAGGCAAAGGACGATCCAACGCCGGCGGCGTGCCGCCGCCTTGTCGGCATAGGGATCCTGGAGAGTGCGCCGCGCGCCGGCCGGAATGCGGGCACGCTCGGTCAACGCGGTGCCGAACGGCACGTTGATCTTCACGCGTCCGTTGATCGCCCAGCCATTGGCCTCGAGGATCGGGCCGAGATTGCGCTGCCGCAGCTTCAACCACGCGATCAGAACTGACGGGAGGGAGATCACGAACATCAGCGCGACGATCACCAACGGGATCTGCCAGGATGGCAGGTCGACGAACTTCGCGAAGATCGTGGCGAGGAAGGTGCCGACCGAACCGATCGCCACGCTCAAGCCGATGATGGACGACAGCTCGAGCTTCTTTGGTGCTGCGCCTGGAGTGGCTGCGGCCGGGGGCGGCGGCGGCGCCTTGTCCGCGCCTGCCGGAGGCACGGTGGCCGCCGCCGTCATGTTGGCCACATTGGTCGACTCCGCAGCCGCCGCGCGCTTGGCCACCTGCTCCTCAATCGCGCGCAGCACCTTCTTGTAGGGCGACCAGAACGCCTGTCGCAGGCTGATCGGGCTGTCGATGATCTTCACAATCGTCGCCTGCCAGTCGCTCCCGCTGCGATCCCAGAACACGCCGTTGCGGCCCACAAACAGGTAGTCGCTGTCCCCCTGGGTGAAGCACGCCGCGACCTTCATCGATTCTTTGCCGCGGCGACAATCGACGTACGCGATGTAGGCTTTGCTCATCGTCGCGAGCGCGGCGTGGGCACCGGGATCGTCAACGCGGATGCACAGTTCGCACGCTCGGGAATCGAGATAAAGTTTTCCCGCCTGAAACACCGCCCAACGGTCACGATCGTAAAAGTCGGCGAAGTTGACGAAGTTGTGCAGCAGCGTGCGGAGATCGTGATGATAACGGGTGAGACGCTCGACCGCCGCGATTCCCTCGAAATGCGGCTTCAGCTTCTCGTCGGCGGCAAACAGCGCCTCCAGCCTGGCGCGTGCCCCGCTGGCCAGGAGGGTCTTCGTCCGATCCAGTCCCAGCTTCTCGATCGCCTCCCCTGCCTTTTGTCCGAGCCACGTCTCGTAGGGCTTGAGCTGGGCGTTCAACGCCTGCCACTCGTCGAGCGTCAGGGAGTCCTTGCCGGCACCGAACACGGGAGCCACGGCATCGCGCTGGAAGGTCGCGAGCACGGCGCCCCACGCGGGGTTGGCACCCGACCCCAGCGGCAGTACCGCTTCAGCGGATACGCGGGCCAGCGGGAAGGCCGCGATTTCGTCACTGGTGACCTTCAGGTCCTTGGCGGCGAGGGCGAGGTATTCCGTCTCCTGGCGGTTGAGCGCCGCCAGTGCCCGGCTGTCGAACGCCGCCAGCCGGCAGCGGGCGAAATAATCCTCCACCTTCGTGCGGACCAGGGCGAGTGCCGTGCACGCCGCGGCCGTGCGATCGCCGAGGACGGCGATCTCCTTCGCGGCGCTCCGGCCGACCCAATCGAGGTAGGCGGTGGCCTGCGCGTAAAACTCCGAGGCCTTCGCGGGCGAAACCCCGTCAGCCCCGCTGCGATCCGGAGTGCCGCCGACCGTGGCCATGATGTCCTTGATCAGCGCCTGAACCTCGGGGTCGTCCGTCTCGGACGGCGTGACCACGCCATCGCCGTTCAGGGCGGATGCCGGGAAGATTTTCTCGAGATCGCGGAAATCAGCGGGAGACATTGCCGTGGCGTCCGGCTTGCCGAGGCGCTTCAGGATCTCACGAGCCGAGTTCAACAACTGCTGCTGTTCCGCCGTGGTATCCTGGATGGCGCTGAGGGACAGCGCCGGCTCCGCGCGCAGCAGCTGCGCGGGGTCCTTCAGGCGTTCCGAGGCCCATTGCACCGCGGCCAGCAGCTCAGGCACCCGGATAAAGCCGTCGCCATCGGTGTCGATCAACGCGAGGGTGCGAGGATCAAGATCGAGTCCCTTGGTGGGGCAGCTCAGCGCAACCCAGAGCTTCGGATCGAGGGTCGGGAGCGCTTTGAGATCGTCAGCGGTTTCGAGGGCGACCTGGTCGAGGCCACCGGTGCGAAAGAATTTCCAGCGGTAGGCACTGGCGGGGGTGCGGAGACGGAGCATGGGGCGATGTTACCGACGAGTGACTGCGGGGCAAGAGGCATGCGGGCGAGGGAGATGCGGGATGCGGGATCCGGAATCGGAGATCCGGGATCCCCATTTCGGGAACGGCTCCAGACATCAGCATTCCGCCTGAAGGCGGGACTACCTACCCAAGCCGGGGACCTCTTGCCAACGAGGCTTTGGTAAGTAGTCCCGCCTCTAGGCGGAATGCCCTGGCTGCATGCGCAACGGACGACGAAGCTGGTGGGCGCAAAAAAAGCCGCCGTGTGATCCGGCAGCTTTGGTTTCAGATCTGAAATCTGAAACTTGAAATCTAAGACTCCGCTCCCTACCGGCGGCCACGCTTCATCGCGAGCTGCACGCCGGCGAAGCGCACGAGACCGTGGAGCTGCTCCTGCTGGTTGGGATCGAGGTGCGCCGCTTCCTTCAACTGCTGCTCCGCGCGGCGCATGGCTTCTTCCACCGCTTTCTCGTCGATCTTGTTCTCGTCGATCGCCTGCTCGGCGAGCACGTGAACATGATCAGCCTCGACCTCGACGAATCCGGCGCCCACTGCGAGGCGGAACGTCTGCCCGCCTTTGGTCACCCGCAGTTCACCTTCCTCGATCTGCGTGAGCAGCGGGATGTGACCTGGCAGGATACCGATCTCGCCGGTGACGGTCGGCAGCACCACGGTGTCGATCGTGTCGGAGTAGACCCGCGCCTCGGGGGTGACGATTTCTAACGTAAGCATGGCTTACTAATGCAGAATGTAGAATGCAGAATTTAGAATGAGGAGGTCACAGAGGAGCAGACCGTTGCCGGAATTCTGCACTCTGCATTCATCATTCTCCATTAGGCGAAGAAGTTCACTTCTTCGACGCACTGAGCACTTCGTCGATGCCGCCCTTCATGTAGAAGTCGCCTTCCGGCACGTCGTCGAGCTGGCCGTCGAGGATCATCTTGAAGCCGCGGACCGTCTCCTTGACCGAGACGTACTTGCCGGGCGTGCCGGTGAAGACTTCGGCGACGTGGAACGGCTGGGACAGGAAGCGCTGGATCTTGCGCGCACGGTACACGGTGAGCTTGTCCTCGGGGGAGAGCTCATCGAGGCCGAGAATCGCGATGATGTCCTGCAGATCCTTGTACCGCTGCAGCACGCGCTGCACTTCACGGGCAACGAAGTAGTGTTCCTCCCCGACGATGTCGGCCTGCAGCGCCTTGGACACGGACGCGAGGGGGTCGACGGCAGGATAGATGCCGAGTTCCGCGATGGCGCGTTCCAGCACGATGGTGGAGTCGAGGTGAGCGAAGGTGTTCGCCGGCGCCGGGTCGGTGAGATCGTCCGCGGGCACGTACACGGCCTGGAAGGACGTGATCGAACCCTTCTTGGTGGAGGTGATGCGCTCCTGGAGGAGACCCATTTCGTTGGACAACGTCGGCTGGTAACCCACGGCAGACGGCGAGCGGCCGAGCAAGGCGGACACTTCGGAACCGGCCTGCGAGAAACGGAAGATATTGTCGACGAAGAGGAGCACGTCCTGGTTCTTCTCGTCGCGGAAGTATTCCGTCATCGCGAGGGCCGAGAGGGCCACGCGCATGCGGGCGCCCGGCGGCTCGTTCATCTGGCCGTACACCAGCGCGACCTTCGACTTGGAGAGGTCCTTCTGGTCGATGACGCCCGCTTCCGACATTTCGTGGTAAAGGTCATTGCCCTCACGGGAGCGTTCACCCACGCCGGCGAACACGGAGTAGCCGCCGTGCGCCTTGGCGATGTTGTTGATCAGCTCCATGATGACGACCGTCTTGCCGACGCCGGCGCCGCCGAAGGCGCCGACCTTGCCACCCTTCACGAACGGACAGATCAGATCGATGACCTTGATGCCCGTCTCGAGGATGTTGGCCTTCGTCTCCTGATCCACGAGGGTCGGAGCCGGACGATGGATCGGGTAGCGTTTCTCGAACTTCACCGGACCCTTGCCGTCCACGGTCTCGCCGGTGACATCGAAGATGCGACCGAGCACACCGTCGCCCACCGGCACCGAGATCGGGGCGCCGGTATCGACGACGGTCATCCCGCGCTGCAGGCCTTCCGAGGAGGACATCGCGATCGCGCGCGCGATCCCCTCGCCCAGGTGCTGCTGGATTTCCAGGGTCAGCTTCTGCTTCGCACCGGCGGCGGTGAACTCGACCGTGAGCGCCTGGTAGATCGGCGGAATGGCATTCTCCTGGAATTGGACGTCAACGACCGGGCCGATGACTTGGACGATTTTGCCGGTATTCATTTAGAAAAGACTGAAGGGCTAAAGGACTGAAGGGCTGAAGGTGGGTTAGCGTTTGCGCAGCAAGCTGGTGAAAATGGCGATGAGTTCGGTGGCTTCGTTCTTCAAAGGACCGATGGCAGGCGGTTTAAAGAAGCCCTCGAGTTCGAGTAGCTCCATCCAGTAAAGCGCTTCGTCGGCTTCACGGAGGCAATCACCGAGCTTGGAACGAAGCTCGGCAACTGAACGACCGCGCTGGGCTTCACGATAATTCGCCCCGACCGAACCGCCGGCGCGGAGCATCTGGCCGCCCCACACTTGCGCAAGGCGATCTCGAACCGGCAACGATCGGAAAGCATGCGCGACCCGTCTGGCGAACTCTTGGGTTCGCTTCCGGAGGTCGCCATGTGCGTGAAACATTTCAGCCTTTCAGCCATTCAGTCTTTCAGCCTTTTCACCCGGTGGCGAACTGCGCCGCCGCGATTTCGAGGATTTCCTGCGTGATGCCGGCCTGGCGCGCCTTGTTGTACTCGAGCGTGAGGTCGCCGAGCAGCTTCGTGGCGTTGTCCTTGGCGGTTTTCATCGCGACCATGCGCGCGCTGTGTTCGGACGCCTTCGCGGAGAGCACGAGCTGGTAAAGGTGCCGGTTGACGTAGAACGGCAGCAAGGCCTCCAGCACCTGCTGCGGGTTCGGTTCGAACAACATCTCGCGCGTATCGGTGCTCGTCTTCGAACCGAGAACCGATTCCGCCTGGGTAAGGAACTGCTGCAGGTTCGTCAGCGGCAATATGGGCCGCACCGTCGGTTCCTGGACCAGGGTGTTCTTGAACCGCGGATAAATCACTTCGACGGTATCGATCGAGCCCTCGAGGAAATGCTTCACCATCAGCTCGGCCGCGACCTTCACCTCATTGAAGCCGACTTTGTCGGTGACGGTGAAATCGGCCACCATGTCGCGATGCGTGCGGGCGATGAACTGCGCGCCCTTTCGCCCGATCACGTAATAGCGCGTGGGCTCCTTGTTCTCGGTGACGAGCTTGAACAAGTTCGCGTTCAGCGGTCCCGCCAGACCCTTATCCGTCGTGACCAGCAGAATGCCCCGGGTGCGAACGGGACGATGGGTCAGGAACGGATGATCGGACTCCTCCACGCGGCCGGCGAGCACGCTGAGCATCCGCGCCATCACCTGCGTGTACGGGCGACCGGCGAGCGCGGCCTGCTGCGCCTTCTTCATCTTCGAAGCCGCAACCAGCTCCATCGCCTTGGTGATCTGGCGAGTGTTCTTAACGGACTTAATCCGTCGTCTGATGTCGCGTGTGGAAGCCATCTCGGGAAAGGACTAAAAAGCTGAAGGGCTAAAGGGCTGAAGTGGGGCCAGACTGTCGGGCTGGGTTCAGCCCTTCAGCCTTTCAGTTGTTCAGCCATTATAGGTTGCCTTCCATTCCTCGACGGCGGCCTGGAGCCGGGCTTCGAGGTCCTTGTCGAGGGCGGCCTTGGTGCGCACTTCCGTGAGGAGCGCGTCCTTCCGCGTGGTGAAGAATTCCTTCAGCGAAGCCGCGGCGCTCACGACCTTCTTGACGTCGATGGCGTCGAAGAAGCCGCGTTGCATGGCGAAGAGGATCGCGACCTGCACTTCGATCGGCAGCGGGTTGAAGGCGGGCTGCTTGAAGAGCTCAACGATGCGGGCGCCGCGCTCGAGTTGCGCCTTGGTCTTGGCATCGAGGTCGGAACCGAACTGCGCGAACGCGGCCAGTTCACGGAACTGCGCGAGCTCACCCTTCAGCTTACCACCGACCTGCTTCGTCGCCTTGATCTGCGCGGCGGAACCGACGCGCGACACCGAAAGACCGACCGAGACCGCGGGGCGAATACCCTGGTTGAACAGATCGGTTTCGAGGAAGATCTGGCCGTCGGTAATCGAAATGACGTTCGTCGGAATGTAGGCAGAGACGTCGCCGGCGAGGGTCTCGATGATCGGCAGCGCCGTGAGCGAGCCTTTGCCCTCGAGACGGGCGGACCGCTCGAGCAGGCGCGAGTGGAGATAGAACACGTCACCCGGATAAGCCTCGCGGCCCGACGGACGCTTCAGGATCAGCGAAATCTGGCGGTAGGCGACGGCGTGCTTGGAGAGATCGTCATACACGATCAACGCATCCATGCCATTTTCCATGAACCACTCACCCATCGCCGCACCGGAGTACGGGGCGAGATATTGGTTGGCGGGATTGTCGGCAGCGGGAGCGGCGACGATGATCGTGTACTCGAGGGCGCCGGCGGCTTCGAGGGCGCTGATGGTGCGGACGATGTTCGACTGCTTCTGGCCGATCGCGACGTAGATCGAGTAGACGGGGCGGAAGTTCTTATCGCCGCTCGCGAGACCAACCTTGTTGATCTTCGCCTGGTTGATGATCGTGTCGACCGCGATGGTGGTCTTGCCGGTGCCACGGTCGCCGATGATCAGCTCGCGCTGACCGCGACCAATCGGGATCATGGAGTCGATCGCCATGATGCCGGTAAAGAGCGGCTGCGAGACGGACTTACGGACGATGATGCCCGGCGCGATCCTCTCGACCGGATAGAATTCGGTCGCGGCGATCGGGCCCTTGCCGTCCACCGCATTGCCCAGCGCGTCGACTGCGCGGCCGAGCAGCGCCTTGCCGACCGGAACGGAGAGCAGGCGGCCGGTGGTCTTCACCTCGTCGCCTTCCTTCAGGTTGGAGATGTCACCGAGCACGACGCAGCCGACCTCGTCCTCTTCGAGATTGAGCGCGATGCCGATCGTGCCGCCGGGGAACTGCACCATCTCGTTGTACATCACCTCGGAGAGGCCATCGATCCTGGCGACGCCATCGGCCACGGTGCGGATCGTGCCGGTGTTCTTCTTGACCGCCTTGGTCGAGAGCTTGGCGATTTGTTGTTCGATTTGTTCGAGGACGGTGCTCATCGCGGAGAAAAGACTGAAGGGCTAAAGGGCTAAAGGACTGAAGGTGGGAGTTAAACCGAGGCGGAAAGCGTTTCGAGCTGGCCGGCGACGGTGGATTCGTAGACGTCGTCGCCGACCCGCACGCGGAGACCGGCAATCAGGGTGTCGTTGCGCTTCGCGACCGGCGTGATCTTGCGGCCGTACTTGCGGCCCAGATTTTCGGCGACGGACGTGAGGGTCTCGGGCTTGATGGGGCCCGCATGTTCGATCACGGCCTGGCCGCGGGCCACTTCCGCGGCGACGTACCGGTGATACGCGTGCAGCACCGCAGCCGGGTTCGCCGGGCGGTGCTTCTCGATGTACTGGAGCACACCGTTGACGCGTTCCGGTGACACCTCGCCGTTGACGAGGCTCATCCGAAAGAGCTGTCGTGCGAGTTGCTGGGCTTGCTTGTGACCGGCCATGGGGGCGGAAAGGGCTGAAAGAGTGAAAGGCTGAAGGGCTGAACCGGAAGGATCAGGCGTTGGTCAGCTCACGGGTCGCGGAGTCGTTGTAAGCGGCGCGGTCGGCGTCGGTGAGTTTCTTGGCGAGCACGCGCTCCGTGGTGGTGACCACGAGGCGGGCGATCTCGGTGCGGGCATCGGCCAGCATCTTCTTGTGCTCGAGCTCGATCGCCTGCTGCGCCTTGGCCAGCGTGTCGGTCGCTTTCGCGGTCGCGTCTTTCATCTGCTTGTCGAGGTACTCCTTCGCCGTGACGCGGGCGGCGTCCACGATCTTCGAGGCCTCGACCTGCGCGTTCTTCACGAGCGCGGCGCTCTCCTGCTGGGCGGCGGCGAGTTTCGCCTGCATCTCCTCCGCGTGCTTCAGCCCCGACTCGATCTTCCGGTTGCGCTCATCCATCGTGACGATGGTCGGCTTGATGCCGAACTTGTAGAGCACACCCAGGACGATGAGGAAGCTGATCGTCTGAATGACGATGTACTTCCAATCGAGCCCGAACTTATCGAGGCCGAACTGGTGCAGTACACCCGCGGACTCGACGTGAGCTTCAGTAGCGGCAGCGAGGAGGAGAGTCGTCATGGGAAAAAGAGGATGGCAGCGCGACCTCATCGCGCTGCCGGCGATTCGGAGGGATTATTTCGCGAGGAAGAGGGCGAGAATGCCCAGGCCTTCCGCGAGCGCCATGCCGATGATGGCCTGGACGAGGATCTTGCCCGACGCACCAGGGTTGCGGCCGACCGCTTCGGCGGCCTTGAGCCCGATGAGGGCGACGCCAATGGCGGCGCCGAGCAGACCGAAGGCGCTGGCGATGTTGCCAGTGATTTCAGCGAGGGTGGTAATCATGGATGTATCTTTTTGTGTTGGTTGCCGCCGTGCGCACTCGGTGGCACGCTCCCAGCGGTAAAGGGATCAATGATGCTCAACGGCGGAGGTCTTTTCTCCGTGCCCGTGGGCGTCGTCGTGCGCATGGTCGTCGCCGTGATTGCAGATCAGGCCGATGTAAACGGAGGTCAGCAACGTGAAGACCAGCGCCTGGATGAGACCGACCAGCAGCTCCATAAAGTAAAAGACAAACAGGAAGCCGGTGCCGTGGAGCAGGTTTTCGCCGCCGAAAACATTGCCGAAAAGACGCACGGAAAGCGTGAAGGGCCGGATGCCAATCGAGAATACCTCGATCAGGCCAACGATGATGAAAACGAGTGAAAGGATCGGGTAGAGCCAGACCGGCGTCTCCTTCTTGTCGGCCTTGTTGCCGAAAAGGTCGACGAAGAGCATTTTCGGGCCCGCGAGCTTCAGGACGATGATCAGCCACGCGCCGAACGAAATCAGCGCGAGCGCGACGGTGCCGTTGAAATCCGAGTTGTGCGGACGGATCAGCGCTCGGTTCACCAGGAAATGGCCGTCGGCGCTCTCATGCCCCCAACCCACCGTGCCGACGCCGGGAACAAGTCCGAACCAATTGTGGAAAAGGATAAACAGGAAAAACGTGACCAAGAGGGGGAACGCGACCGGGAAGGCTTTCTTGCCGACGATGGGTTCGAACAGGTTGCGGAGCGCCTCGAGGAGAGACTCCATCACAGCCTGACCCCGCGTGGGCAGAATCTGCGGCCGCCCGACCAGCCGGAGCACGAGCAGGATCAGCAACGCGGAAACCGCCCAGCCGGTCGCCATCGAGTTGGTGATCGCCCAGCCGTTGCCGAAGTCGATCAGCTTGTCGGCGCTTGGTGAAACGCCATGGCTCTCCGCAGCAAGGACGGGTGAAACCATCGAGGCGCAGAGCAGTGCGAGCTTAGTGACGCGGAACATGCGATCAGGAAAGCGGGTGGAGACGTGGGAAACGCTGAGACAAAGGGACCGGCCCCGGGGCCGTCAACCTTCGAAACCACCGCATTCGCGAACGCTGTCGGGCTAATTAGGAACCGTTACTCTGATTAGTAGATTCCAAGCGGGGTGAAACCGGAGCCTTGCGGCAGCGCGCGACCAAGGACCGATAGGCCTCAGCCCGTTCCTGGAAGACGGTGACGAATTCGAACGGCCAGGGCTCATCCGGGGTCAGCTCCCATTCAGGAGCCTCCCGCAATTCCTCCTCCGCGACTTCGGCATAGGGGAGATAGTCGGTCCGAAAGTAAAGCGGACAACCGACCCGGGACCGTTCGGCGAGGCGGGTCAGGAAGCTCCGTTGCAACAGCCGGTGCTTGTTGTGCCGCAGCTTGGGCCAGGGATCGGGGAAAAGAACGAAGACCTCGTCGAGGTGGAACCGCTCCGGGAGGGTCTCGAGAAAGAATCGGGCCTCGGCTTGGATAAAGTGGAGCGTGGGGACCCCGGAGCGCGAACGTTTGCGCTCGGCGCGATCGATCCGCTCGGTGGCGAGATCAATCCCGATACAGGTCTTGTGGCGGTGGGCGCCGGCATACGCGGTGAGGAAATGCCCGTGCCCGCACCCGACCTCCAGCGTGATCCCGCCCCCCGGGGCGACGATCGTTTCCAACCGCGCCGTTAACTCCGCCCGGCGGCTTTCTAGAATAGACTGGTAACGCGGCGTGAGCATCGACACAGGCGTGGATTACGGGGATGACGCAGGTTGCGTCAAAGCATATATTGTTACCTGTTGAGTGATAGCGTGTTATAAACAGAGTGCCGCGGTCGGTAGCGGGCTCGTCACTTCCCCGCCCTCCCCTGCTGCGCCGTGAGCCAAATCATCAACACGCTGATGTCGGCCGGGCTGACGCCGCTGATCCGGCTGGCCTGACCGAGAGTTGTCGGTCGAATCTCCGACAACTTCGCCTGGCTCTCTTTGCGTAACCCGCGAATATCCGAGTAGTTAAGGTGGCCTGGAACCTTGATGGCCTCCACGCCGGCCAGCTTCTCGATCTGGCGCAGCTCGCGCACGAGGTAACCCTCGTACTGAACCCGGTAAAGGACCTCCTCCCGGATGGGCGGGGACTCGCGCATGAAATCCGGCGGGAACGTGACCGTCTCCCCGCGCCTTACTTGGTCTCCGTAAGAGCCCGCCGACGTTCGCAGAGCGTTCAACCGTTGAATCCAATCGTCGATCCGGCGCTTTTTCTCCTGTATCCGGGTGAAGCGACCCGGCGTGATCAGACCCTGTCGCGCAGCCAACTCCCCCACCCTCAATTCGGCGCTCCCGTGGTTCAGCAGCAAGCGGTGTTCGGCCCGACTGGTGAACATGCGGTACGGCTCGTTCGTGCCTTTCGTCACCAAGTCGTCGATCAGCACTCCGATATAGGCCTGATGTCGGCCGAGGACGAGCGGCTCGCGTCCCCTCACCTTGTTCGCCGCGTTGGTCCCCGCGACCAGCCCCTGCCCCGCCGCCTCTTCATATCCCGACGTGCCATTGATCTGCCCGGCGAAGAACAGATTCTCCACGCGTTTTGACTCCAAGCTGGGGTACAGCTGCGTCGGGGGCGCAAAGTCGTACTCTACCGCGTATGCCGGTCGCAGCAGGACTGCCTTTTCGAGACCGGGCACGCTCCGGATCATGCGCACCTGGACGTCGAAGGGCAGACTTGTTGACAGGCCATTCACATAGAATTCGTTTGTCGAACGGCCTTCTGGCTCGAGGAAAAGAAGGTGCCGTGGCTTGTCGGCGAAACGCACGAATTTGTCCTCGATACTTGGGCAATACCTTGGCCCAACGCCTTCTATCTCGCCCCCGTACATGGCAGACAGGTGGAGATTGTCGCGCACCAGCTGGGCGGTTTCGGCCGTCGTGTGCGTCATCCAGCACGAAACTTGTTCACATCCCGGCCGCCAACCTAGGCGGTGCTCACGCGTGTGTTCCACGTGGAACAAATCCCCGTCATCCCGGGTGTCGTGGAACGCGAAGAAAGTCGGGTCTGCGTCGCCTTTTTGCTCCTCCATCCGGGAGAAATCAAGGGAGCGGCCGAGCAGGCGTGGCGGCGTGCCCGTTTTCAGGCGCCGCAGCTCAATGCCCGCCTCCAGGAAGCTTTCGGAAAGCGTCCGCGCACTGAAATCGCCCAAGCGGCCGCCTTCGTTCTTGTTCTTCCCGATGTGCATCAGCCCTCGAAGAAAGGTACCGGTCGTCACGACCACGGTCTTGCCGCGAAATTCAAGATCGAGGTTGGTGCGACAACCGACGACTCTGCCCGACTGGAAAATCAGCCCGGTGACGGTCGCTTGGAACAAGGTCAGGTTCGGTTGGAGCTCGAGGACGTGCTTGAGGCGAAACTGATAGGCCTTCTTGTCACATTGCGCCCGCGGGGACCTTACTGCCGGGCCCTTGGATTCGTTGAGCAACCGGAACTGGATACCGGTAACATCCGTATTGATCGCCATCTCGCCGCCCAGAGCATCGATTTCGCGAACCATCTGTCCCTTCGCTTGGCCGCCAATCGCCGGGTTGCAGCTCATCTGAGCGATCGTATCGATGTTTCCCGTGAGCAGCAGGGTGGACGCACCCAGCCGGGAGGCAGCGAGCGCCGCCTCAACCCCGGCGTGGCCGGCACCACAAACAATGACGTCAAAACAGGTATCCGTGTTCAAAGGAGCAGAGCAGGGGACTGAAGCCCCCGGAGGCCGCCCTAGCAACTCTGCTATTTGCCGATACAGAACGTCGCGAAGAGCTGATCGAGCATGCGCTCGTTGTCGACCTTGCCGGCGATTTCGCCGTACGCCTCGAGTGCGGCACGCAGGTCACTCGCCAGCAGTTCCACGGGGCCGCCTTCCTGAAGTTTGTTCGTCGCTGCCGCCAACGAATTCCCGGCCTCCTGCAGCGCATGGGCATGGCGAGCGCTGACGGCAATGAGTTCATCACCCACGGTGGTCTGGAGCCCATCCGCCATTTGAACCACCTGCGCGATCAAGTCATCGACGCCGGCAGCCGTCGCGGCAGAAACGCGCACATGACGGAACTCGCTGGTCCAGGCGGGGAGGGGAGCCGTGGGAGCAAGATCCGTCTTGTTGAACACGACCACGGTGTTCTGGGGCGAGAGGCGGTTCCGCACGGCAGGGTCGACCCCCGCGTCCGCATCGGTGCTGTCGATCACGACCAGGAAGAGATCGGCATCGGCGACGCGCTCCAGCGTCTTGTCCATCCCGAGCTTTTCCAATGCTGCCGGGGTGGGGTTCAATCCCGCGGTGTCCATCAGCCGCAACGAATGGGGGCCCGCGACAAGACGCTCTTCGATGAAATCACGCGTCGTGCCCGGTTCCGGACACACCAGCGCACGCTCGTAACCCACCAGACGATTGAGTAAGCTGCTTTTCCCAACATTCGGTCTACCAACGATTAACGTACGAAGCCCACCCCGCAGCACCTCGCCATAGTGGCTGGTGGCCAACAGCTTGCCGGTCGCGCTCTGCAGTCGTTGGATTTCGGATGCCACCCAGTGTCGGTCTTCCTGCGGAAGGTCCTCATCCGGGAAGTCAATGTACGCCTCCACGCGGGCGAGAACGCCCAGGAGGCCGTCGACCAGGCCGGACATGCGTCGGGTAAGAGCGCCTCGAAGCTGCTGCTGCGCCATCGTCAGAGCGCGTTCACTGCGCGCGCTGATCACGTCCATCACCGCCTCGGCCTGGCTCAGGTCCATCCGCCCGTTCAGGAACGCCCGCTGGGTAAACTCACCCGGCGCCGCCGGCCGGCACCCCCGGGCGAACAAGTCCTCGAGCAACGACTGCGCGATGAAGGGGTTCCCGTGACAGGAGATCTCCGCGGTGTCCTCCCCCGTGTAGGAGCGCGGCCCCTGGAAAAAGGTGATCAGCACGTCGTCGAGCAGCCGGCCATCGATTGAGCGGTAATCCACATGCCGCGCGTGCCGGGGTGGGGGAGTGGAACCGGCGATCGCCGCCACGAGGCGCTTCGTATCTGGCCCACTGATACGCACGACCGCGATGGCCGAGGTGCCAGCCGGAGTGGCGGGAGCGGCGATGGTGTCGTGGTGCGGGGACATGCGAAAGGGAGGGTGAAAGTGAAAGTGAAAGTGAGACTGAGAGACAAGCGCGCCGGGAGCGTCGGAAGGCGGGCGGGCCGCCCGCGGTCCATCGTCGCGCCGATCTTTGGACCGCGGGCGGCTCGCCCGCCTTCCAGCCCCGTCAAACCTTGCGCAGGGTTCGGCAATCGCGACGCAGCAGAAGCGCGCAGGCAGCGGCATGCTTTCACCATGTCGGAACCCACCCCGCACGCCCTGTTTGCCGCCTGGTTTGACGAAGCCAAACGCACCGAACCGTTCGATGCCACCGCCATGGCGGTCGCCACCGCGGATCCCAAGGGCAACCCTTCTGTCCGCATGGTGCTGCTGAAGCACGCCGACGAGGCCGGGTTCGTGTTCTACACGAATCTCGACAGCCCCAAGTCCCAAGACCTTCGGGCGAATGCGCGCGCGGAGTTGTGCTTCCACTGGCCCAAGCTCGAACGGCAGGTCCGCATCCACGGCGCGGTCGAGCCGGTGACGGACACGGAGGCGGACGCGTATTTCGCCAGCCGCCCCCGCCTGAGCCAGCTCGGCGCGTGGGGCTCTCAGCAGTCCCAGCCGATTGCCGGCCGCTTCGTCCTGGAGCAGGCGGTCGCCGCCGTCGGTCTACGGTTTCCGTTTGGCGTCGTGCCCCGGCCACCAAACTGGTCCGGCTGGCGCGTCGTCCCGGAAACCATGGAATTCTGGCAGTCCCGCGCCTTCCGCCATCACGACCGGCAGAAGTTCACGCGATCGGGGACCGGTTGGACACACCAGTGGCTGTTTCCCTGAAAAAGCTGAAGAACTGAAGAGCTGAAAGGCTGAAGGATTCCCTCAGCTGGTGCGGCTGTGAGCTTGCTCACGCTCTGACGAAGTTGGCCGCAAGCAGGCTTAGAGCGGCTCCGCCGCAACCAAATCAATCCATTCAACAGAAGGTAACGAAGGAAACGAAGGATGGCGGGATCGCTCGGCGCTGTAGTTCGGTTTTTGTGAAATCTGATTTGGAGGAACTGCCCCAATTCACTCAGCGGCCTTCGTTTCCTTCGTTACCTTCTGTTCAATGATTGGGACGACGCTCACCGAAACGGAGAATCGTGCTCAAAAAACACGAAATGCAGGGATAGCACTGCAGAATGCGCAAAAAAGGGCCTTCTTCTTGCGCCTTTTGCGCCTTTTTGCGGCCACTGGATCCAACCCTATCGCCTAAAGCCTTACGCTTTCGACCAACAAAAAGGGCCGAACCTCGCGGTTCGGCCCTGAAAGTGTTGCACCAGGCGTCGCTCAGACTTCGTACCCCGGCAGCTGCTTGTCGACGCGGACCTTGTCGAGACGGGCGAACGTGGGCACGCCGTTCTCGTAGGGCAGAGTGACCTCGCCTTGAATCAGCGGCTGGGCGTAGCGGAGGAACTGGAAGTTCATGGATACACCGTCTTCGTTGATCCACTCGCGGGGCAGCTTCTTCACGCCGTTCGCAACGTCGCTCAGGGGAGCGAGGCCGGTTTCGCACGTGTAGTGATCGGTGTCGCCGCGGACGAGGGTAACCATCACATCGGACTCACCATTGATGGCAGCCTTGACGGCAGCCTGACCGGCGAGGAAAGCCTCGTCAGCATCGGTCTTCGAGGCGGCATGCGCCGCGCAGCGCTGCAGCAGGCCGGGCTTGGCCACCCGCACCTTGGTGCCGGGAATGTTGCTGCCGATGATCTCGGCCAGGGCGTCGCCCGCGCCGCCCAGCTGGGCATGCCCAAAGGCGTCCTGGGCGCCGTCCGCGGCCAGGTAATTGCCATCCGCATCCACGAGGCCTTCGGCGACGACGATGAGACAGAATTTTTCGCGCTTCAGCACGCGGCGGATGTCCTCGAGCACCTTTTCCTGGGCAAACGGGACCTCGGGGAGGAGAATCAGGTGCGGCGGATCGTGCGGATGATCGCGGCGCTTCGCGAGGGCGGCCCCGGCGGCAATCCAGCCGGCACTGCGACCCATCACCTCGATGATCGAAACCAGATCGCCCTGACCCATGGCTTCGTTGTCACAGGCGACTTCCTTCACCGCGGTCGTCACATATTTCACCGCGCTGGCGAAACCCGGGGTGTGGTCCGTGAGCGGGAGATCGTTGTCGATCGTCTTCGGCACGCCGATGACCCGGAGCTCGTAATTCTGCTGCGCCGCGAGCTTGGAGATCTTGTCGGCGGTATCCTGCGAGTCGTTGCCGCCGCAGTAGAAGAAATAACGGATGTTGTGGGCCTTGAAAACCTCGAGCACGCGCTCGAAGTCCTGCTGCTTCTTCAGCTTGTACCGGCAGGTGCCCAGCGCCGCGCCCGGAGTGTGACGGAGCGCGCGAATCTGCTGCTGCGATTCGGCTGCGAGGTCGATCAGATCCTCCTGCAGAATCCCCAGCACGCCGTTCATGGCGCCGTAAATCTCCTCGATGCATTCATGGTTCAGCGCCTCCGCGACGATGCCCGCGACGCTGGCGTTGATGACGGAGGTCGGACCGCCGGACTGGCCCACCAAGACATTTCCTACGAGTTCAGCCATGACAGAGGAAGATTAGGTTAAAGAGAACGTGAAGGTCCAAAGAAGCGCGTGCCGCCGGATGGTGGCAACTCAAATTCCGGAATCACAACAGCCGCGCCGGCTTATAATCCGCCGCGCCGCGATGTTTCCTCGCCAGAGGACTGACCTCCGCCACGAACGCGTCGACTTGGTGGGGGGCTGCCCCGACAAACCGGACGTTCTCCGACAGGATGGTCTGGAGCAGTTTTTTGCCCAGCCCGATGCGCTTGTCCGCCGCCAGGCGCGCCATCAGGTCCGCATCGCCGTTGCCGGAACGCAGCGCCTTGGCGGCCGCGAGAGAGTGCTCCTTGATCGCCGCGTGGGCGGTTTCGCGTCCCGCGCCATGCTTGACGGCTTCCATCAAGAGGGTGGTGGTCGCGAGGAAGGGGAGGTTGCGTTGATTCTCCGCCGCCACCGCGGCCGGGAAGACCTCCATCTGACGCATGACGGTGATGAACGTCTCCAGCGCGCCATCCAGGGCGAAGAAAGCGTCCGGCAGGGCGACCCGCCGCACCACCGAGCAGGAAACGTCGCCCTCGTTCCATTGGTGTCCCGCCAGTGACGACGTCATGGCGAGGTAGCCGTTGAGAATCGTGGAAAAACCGCAGATGCGCTCGCAATTGCGGGCGTTCACCTTGTGCGGCATCGAGGAGGAGCCGACCTGGCCGTCCTGGAATCCCTCCGTCAGCAATCCGGCGCCCGCCATCAGCCGCAGGGTGGTCGCGCAGCTCGCGAGCGCCGTGCCGATCTGGTGCAGTGCGCTCACCACTTCAAAATCGAGACTGCGCGGGTAAACCTGCCCGACGGCATCGAGCGACGCGCGGAACCCCAGGTGCTTCAAGACCCGCGATTCGAGCTGGTCGACCTTGGCGCTGTCCCCGCCCAGCAGCGTGAGCTGGTCAAGCTGGGTCCCGACCGCCCCCTTGAGCCCGCGGACGGGGTAGCGGTTCACCAGCTCCTCCAGCCGGGTAAAGGCCACGAGCAATTCCTGCCCGAACATCGCCAGCCGCTTTCCCAGCGTGGTGGGCTGCGCCGGGACGTTGTGCGTGCGCCCGGTGATCATCAGGTCGCGATGCGTTTCCGCCTGCCGGCTGAGCGCGAGCAGGGCCGCCGCCACCTTCAAGGTCACCAGTTTCAGGGACCGGAAGATCTGGAGCTGCTCGACGTTCTCCGTCAGGTCGCGGCTCGTGAGTCCGAGATGGATGAACTGGCGCTTGGCCAAGTCGGAGAACTCCTCGATCCGCGCCTTCACGTCATGGAGGGTGACGCGTTCGCGTTTCGCGATCGAAGCGAGGTCGATCTGCGCCTTCACCTTTTCGTAGTCCTTGATCGCCTCCGCGGGGATGGGAACGCCGAGGTCGCGCTGCGCCTTCATCACGGCGATCCAGAAATCGCGTTCGAGCGCGATGCGTCCCTGCTGGGACCACACGTCCTTCATGGCGGCCGACGCGTACCGGTCGGCAAGTACGTTGGGAATCGAAGCGGCGGCGGCGGCAGAAGAATCGTTCACGGGAAACCTGCTGATTAAAACCGGGGGGGCGCCAGTGCCAAGCCGGGAAGTGTTCACCCGGTGGATGGCGATCGCACCAACGCGCCCCCAGAAACTCCAAAAACCAAAACTCCAAATCCCAAAGAAATCTCAAATCCCAGAATTCAAGGGCAGCCGGAGCTTTGGTTATTGGAGCTTTTTTGGGATTTGGACCTTTGGAATTTGGGATTTCCGCTACGCGGCCAGACACCGAACCGCCATTTCGCGCAGCACTTCCTCCTGCTCGCTGGGGCGTTGCACGATTTCCTCGAAGGCGCGGATGAATTCCTGCTGATTGTCGATCAGCCGGCGCAAGGTCGGAAGTTTCGCCGTGCCGGCAAGTTTGCCGACGTACCAGGGATTCTGCGAAAACAGATTATACGAGCTCTTCTCGGACGCCCCGATGAAGCGGGGACTGTACGCCGGCGCCACCCGCTGCAGGCCATCGAGCCCGCGGGGTCCGACCCGCACCGATCCCGTATCCACGAGCGCCCGCACCTGGAGCAGAATGCGATTCCGATTCTGCAGCGCGCTGATGATCGGCCGCGCGTCGCCACCGCCGAAGAAATGACGGTGCAGGGCCGCCAGCGTCCATTTGAGATCGCCGCTGAAAAACGCCTCGGCGGCCTCGAAGAAATCTCCCTCCGCCACGTTGGGCGTCAGCTCGGCCACAAACTCCTCCTCGATGGCGCCTTCCCCGGCATACGTCGCAAGTTTCCGCGTCTCCTCGACGATCAGGCGCGTGTTCGCGCCGACCTTGGCGAGCATGAGTTCGAGCGCCCCGGCGCCGAAGGTCGCGCCAAGGCTTTTCGCTTCCGTCCGCGCCACGTCCGCCAGCGCCTCGCCGGCATTCTCGGCGTCACCTCCCACGAGGGTAAAATCAGCGTTCTTCTCGCACCATTTGGGAAACGAGCGGCGGCGATCGACCGGGGCCGCGGTGACCAGAACCGCGGTTTCGTCCGGATTCACGGCGGCCAGGATCTGCTGCAGGTCCTCCACGAGTTTCAACGTGCTCTCCGCGCGACCGGTGACGGTGTCGGCGAGAAAGTTGACATCCTTCAACCAGACGACGCGTTTGCCGCCAAACATGGACACGGTCTGGACGGAGTCCCGAAACCGGTTCACCGCCGCTTCCACCTCCGAGACATTGGCGGCAAACCCGTTGATCGTCTCGCGCGAGAACTCGTCGGTCACGTCCGCCGCCAGCGCTTCGAACCGCTCCTTGCCTGCGCGTCCTACCAGAAAATCGTCCTGACCACAGACGAAGGTGAAGTTCTTGGCGGGCATGATGGCGGCGTCTGCGATAAGCGGTAGGCGATAAGCCGTAGGCGGCAAGCCCGGGGTGGGGGAGGTTTCTGGTTTCTAGTTTCTAGTTTCTGGTTTCTGGTTTCTAGTTTCGTGTTTTGGGTGTAAGCGCCCTCTGGCCCTCTGGCCCTCTGGCCCTCTGGCCCTCTGGCCCTCTGGCCCTCTGGCCCTCTGGCCCTCTGGCCC
>JAEWKR010000048.1 GCA_023457715.1 Verrucomicrobiota bacterium | reverse complement strand
AGTCGTTGGCTATGGGACAGCCGGCCCACGCCGGCGCCGAAATCCTAAATCGTACAACCGAGAAAAACACTATCAGCTCCCTCTAGCGCAACCTCCGCTAACGCCCGATATGGGACGCTACTGATTTGAAATTTGAGATTTGAGATCGGGGCGATGCGGTTTGCTAGCTCCCCGGCTGATGCCCAGAGGGGCCGAACCCAATCTCAAATCTCAAATTTCAAATCTCAAATCTCGAGTTGGCCTAGCCGGGTCAGAACGGAAACCCGAGCGACAGATGCCACGTGCCGGACGGGTCTCCCGGCCGCGGATTCACATTGCGACCGTATTCCAGGCGGATCGGCCCCACGATGGTCTGGTAACGCAGCCCCAGCCCGACGCTGTAGAGCCGCTCGCCCGCCCGGTACGCCCGCAGCGACGCGGAGCTGTTGAGCGCATCGGCAAACGCCACTGCGGACCACGCCCGCGTGAGCGCTTGTTCGAGTTCGATGTTCAGCAACGCGTACGTCTTCGCGCCCATGAACCGGCCGTCCGGTCCCCGCGGCGCCGCCTCCCCAGCCTGGTAGCCGCGGATGCTGTTGTCCCCACCGGGGTAGAACCGCTTGTTGACGGGCAGATCGGTGTCGTCCTGCGCACCCATGGTCGTGATCACGCCATAGGAGGCGCCGACGTGGATCCAGCGTCCCCGCCCCCAGGGCGTGTGATAGGCGCCGGCGATCTCGAAGCGCTGGTACTCGGCCACGCCGCCCAGCCAGGGACTGGCGAACTCCGCCTGCGCGATGGCATGGTACCCGCGACGGGGACGAAGCGGATTGTCGCGCCGGTCGGTGGTCAGCGCCACGTTGAGACTGGCCACGTTCAACTGGCGCTCGTCCGTCTGCACCGTCGAAAGCTCGTTTCGCCGGTTGCGCAAAGCCTGGAACGTATAACCGACGACGGCATCCCCGTGCAGGGGGTCGATGCGCCGCCGCGCACTGAAGGTTGCGCCGAACTCCTGCCGGATGAACGCCAGTTCCTCCCGCTGCAACCCGAACAGCTTGGCCGAGCCGTCGATGGTTTCCCCGAAAAGTTCGGGCACGGTGTAGGTGTATTCGCCGCGTGAGCTTTTCATCGACTGGGTGAGCAGCAGCCGGCTCTGGTGCGCGAGGCCAAGGATGTTGCGCTGCCGGAACTCCACTCCGCCCCGGAACTGCTCATAACTGCCGTAGCCGAACAGCAGGTTGGTTTCGTATCTCGGGCCCTCCTCCAGCACAAACACCGGATCCCGCACCGGCGCGTCTTCGGGCTCATACTGAAGTTGCACCGACTCGAATACGCCCAGCCGGGAGATGCGGTGCCGGGCGCGTTCCAGCGCGACCGGATTCAACGGTTCGCCCGGCTCCACCTCCACGCGGCGACGCAGCACCGATTCCCGCGTGACTTCGTTGCCAACGAACTGCGGTCGCCCGGCGGCGATGCGATCGCCCGGGACCACCGTGACGATCACATCCGTGAGTCGCACTCCGTTTTCGGGCTCGTCGGTTTCCGTGGCGACATTGATGCCCACGTCCGGGTACCCGCCCCGGTATAGCGCCAGCCGCACCGCTTCGCGAATTTCCTGCTCCAGCGTCGGGGTCCAGTCGACGCCGGACCATTGGGTCGCGTCCGGCAGGACCACCCCGGGGACGTCGGCATGATTGATCTCCACGTCATAGATCTCCCACCTCGGCCCTTCCGCGACCTCGACCGCGATGCTGACCTCACCGGTCTTGCGATCCACCCCCGCCACCTCGGCCCGCACGGTCGCCTCCGCGTGGCCGCGCCGCCGGAGTTCATCCAGCAGCGCGCCCGCGGAGCGATTCAACTGCCCGCGGGAAAAGGCATTGGCCTGCGCCACGTTGAGCAGCACGGCATCCGTGCGGAAAAACGCCACGGCCTCGTCGGGGGGCAACGCCGCCAGCCCGTTGATGCGGACGTGCGCGACCCGCCAGCGCACCCCCGCCCGCACCCGGAATGCGACCGCGCTGGCGTCCAGCGGACGGGGCACCGGCGCCGTGAAGGTGGGATCAAAAACGAACTCGACCTTGCGACCGTCAGTCCGCGTCACGACCACGGTGATGGCGGGTTCCTGAAACCCTTCCTGCTCCAGCGCGGAATTGAGGATCACCGCCGCATCCTCGATCGCATTCGCCGCCAGGACTTCCGCCTCGCGCGCATTGGTCAGCTGCTCCAACGCTATCCCCATGCCACGGTTCTTCAACCAGCCGAGGCCTTCGACGCGAATGGGAACCGCGGCCGTCGCGGCGGCAAGCAGCGCCCCACTCAGGGCCAGGACGCCCAGGACTCTCTGGCGGGTGGTTCTCATTTGCGGCGCTCCTTCGGGGCCACCCGCCACTTGAAGCCCGCGTTGTACTCGTCGAACTCGTCGTATTCCCCGGTCACACTCCAACGACCGTTCAGCTTGTACTCGATGGAATAGGTCTCCCGCCCCTGCCGGGAAATCCGCTCGCCGGATTCCACCGACAGCCGACCCGGCTCGACGCCGCCGCCCCCGAGGCTGCCGAGCAGGCTCTGGCCCACAAACGCTCCGATCTGGACCGCGCGACGGGTCAGCGAGGTGCTCACCTCGTTCGTGGGCGCGGCGCCGGTCGTAACCATCACGAGGACCTGGTCGGGATCCAACGCCGGGCTCGAACTGAACGTGAGGTTGGGCGTCGAGGCCGTGCCGCTGATCTCCATCGTCAGGTCGTACCCGTAGTGGCGGCCGGTGCCGCGCAGGAAGACCGTCGGCTCATAGGGACTCTCCTCCGTCAGCCGCACCACCCCCTGCTGGAGCTCGAAGCGGGTGAACGGCATCAGGACCGCACCTTCATCGATCGTCGCGTCGCCGATTGCGCGGGGCTCGCCCAGGGTGCCCCCGAGGTGGAAGCGGGTCGACGCGATCCCCGAGAAAACCGGCATGCGCACGCGCAGGAAGCGCGAGCCGCTGACCGTCACGTCGAGCGCCCACCCGTCGAGCGGGGGTGTATCCACGGAAAAGTACGGTGGTCGCCGGGCCGGGCTCGCCGCCGCCCCGCGCGGGAGATACGACCGCACGTCGGTGAGGAACAGGCTGTCGCGCAGTTCCACCCGGCCGCTGATCGCGGCGGCCCCTTCGCGGTTGCTGCGCAACGCCAGGTCAAGGTCGCCGCGGATCAGCAGACCCGCCTGGCGCACGAACGGCACGTTCGTCCCGCGCAGCACGATGTTGTAGCGCGGCTGTTGCTCCGGCCCCGAAATCCAACCGCCGGCGGGCAGTTCAACGTCGCCCGTCAGGGTCACCGGCTGACCGCCGCTGGTGGCCGACACCCGTTCGAGGACAATCCGGCGGCCGCGGAACTCCACGTCCGCACTGACTTGTTGCAGCACGCCCAGCGGGCCCAGCGGCCGCGACGCCGCCTCGCGCAGCCGCACCACCCCGTTCAATTGCCCGGCGTCAAAGCGCAGATCGGCCGCCAGCCTGCCGGCGGGAGCCAGGGCCGCCGGAAGAAAGCGGGCGAACATGGCGACCTGCGCCTCGGGGACCTGCACGTTGAACCGCCCGCGTTCCCGCAACAGCCGCCCGGGCTCCCGCCAGAGCTGCAGCCACCCGGTCTCTTCCAGCGCCAGCTCACCCTCCGCCTTCACGGCCTGCCCTTCCACCGTGAACGTCAGCGTTTTCAGCTGCACGGACGATGCCGTCCCGATCAGGGACAGGTCCACCTTCTCGACCGTGGGCAGCGGTCGGGCAAAGCGCCGGGCGTTCATCGTGGCCCGGGTGAGATGAAATTCGATGTGCCCGCGTGGCTCCCGCCACGTGCCTTCGAGCCGGGCGGTGAGTTGAGGCGCGTCGAGTTCGATCCCGGTCACGGCGCCGAACTGCTGCCAGAAGGCGGCGTTGGGCACCGTCACCGCTTCGAAGCCCAGCGGACCGTCCGGATTCAGTTCGAACCACCGGCTCGCCCGCGCGGGCGTCGTTCGCGGTTCCGGGTTGCCCCACGGCGTCACCACCACCGGCAGGCGTCCCGATGCGTTCACCACCGCGTTGTCGCCTTCCAACGCGTGCAACGCATCCACCCAAAGGCCCTGGCCGTCCCCGCGGAACGCCGCCCGCACGGTCGCCGTCCGCTGCTCCGGCAACGCAAAGGTCGCCTCGCCGGCGGAGGAAAACGTCATCGGCCCTTCCGCCCAGCTGCCGGTGATCGCCCAGGAGCGGATCGCCCAACGCAGGCCGGATTCCGCGCGGAACGGTCGCAGCACCTCCGACGGGAGCCCCCGCACCGCGACGTCCACGCGGCCCACCGCCCCCCAGGTCATCCGCGCGTCCACCGCCGCCTCGGGACCTGCAAGGTGGAGCGCCTCGATCGTCAGGGTCGGTCGCAGCCGGACCGTCGCCGGCGCCTTCAGCGCGAGGACCGGTGTGCCGGCGTGGGTCCAATGCAGCGACTCCAACCGCAGCGTCGACGCTGCGTCGATCCGGCCTTTCGCGCTGACCAGCGCCGCCCCCGCCGCCAGCGACACCGCCGCCTCATTGATCGCCCGCCCTTCCCCCTTCCAGCGGACGTCGGCGCGCTCCACCGCCACCCGGCCGAGGGTGATCGGTCGCACGATCGCCTGGCCTTCGTGACGGAGGGCCGCGAGCGGACCCGCCGCCTCGGCGCGCACCTCCGCCTGGCCGAACGCCAGCGTGGGCGGCAACCACGCCGCAAGGGTCTGCCCGTTGACTTCGCCGGACACGGAGGCGCGCGCGAGCTCGCGGGCGACGAAATCCACCTCGGCGCCGCCCCTCAGGGTCTCGCCCGCAGGTCCCGTCAATTGCACCTCGCGCAGTCGCAGCCTGGGCCAGTGCAGGTCGCCCTCCGCGTGGAAGCGACGCAGGGCGGTCGACTGCAGCCGGAGGTCCGCCCCCTCGACGCTCCATGCGAAGTCGGGGATGCCCGCGTCGGAGGCCGACGCGACGGCGCGGCCCGTCAACACGCCTGCCGCCGGCATCCAGGGTTGCGCCGCCAGGTCAAACCGGAACCGCAGCTCCGCCGCCGCACCCTGCCACCGACCCTGACGATCAATCGACACCGGCCCGCTCAGCCGCGCCTCCCCGCCCGGTATCCGCGCCTCCAGTTGCGTCAGCCGCCACCGATCCCGCCCTGCGGCATCGGCCGCGAGCTTGACCACGAGTTCGGGCAGGTTCCGCTCCGGCAGCGGCGCAGCCTCCAGGTCGACGCGCGCCTCCAGGATTTCTCCATTCCACGTCGCGTGCGCCCGGCCGGTCACGTTCCCGTAGCCTTTCAATCGTGCGCGTTCCGCCGGCAGCTTCACCACCGGGACGTCCAGCTTCGCCATCCGTGGCAGCCAGCCGTCGGGCAGGAACTCCGCCGCCAGCGTGGCACCCTGCCCGGCCCAGCGGGCGTCGCCGACGACCGCCGCCTGACGCGTGGCGAGGGACAGCTCCGCGTCGGCGGCTGCACTGCGGGCCGTGAGCTGCATTTCTCCTCCCGGCAAAAACCGCAGCGCGGCCGCATCCGCGGCGAGCGAACGGAAGCGGAGGTTCGTCACCTGCAGGCCCGGCGGCATAACGCCGCCGCCGTCGCCGGCGCGGGAGGACCGCCAGGTCGCCGCCTCCAGCGCGATGTCTCCCGTCGGCCACCGCACCACGCCGGCGCCGAGGGTCGCCGCGGCAAGCCACCGATCGAGCCCGCCGCCCACGCGTTGAAGGATGCCCTGCAGCCGTCTCCAGCCCATCCGGCGCGCGCCCGCCTTCGCGCGCTCCCCGCGCGGCACCACCTCGACCGACCACCGCGTGGCGGCGATCACCGTTGGCGCCCGCCGAAAGTGCCGCCAGGTCCAAAGCAGCGGCGTATCCGCCTCGACCTGCTCGACAGCGATTCGGACCGGGGAGTGGTCGACGCGCACGTCACGGAGCACGAACCGGCTGTAACCCTTTCGTTCATACCCGCCAAAGCTCGCGCCGTAGTGTGCCGCGACGGGTCGCGCCGCCCACGGCAGCCAATAGGGCAGCGTGGCCAGCAGGAGCACGAGTCCCAGGGCCAGCCCCGCCAGGATGCGAAGGAAGCGCCGCATGGATCACCCGGCGCGGCGGGACGCGGCTGGCTCCCGCCCGTCTGCTGTTGGTCGACTCATAACGTGCGTCAGATTAGCCCACGCACGTGCCGCGCCGGTCTGACCGGGCTCACGCCGCGGGCGCGAGCCCGCTGCGCTCAAGCAGCGCGTTGAGGTCGGGCTCTCGACCCATGAAGGCCCGATACAGTTCCGCCGGATCCTGCGAATTGCCCCGGCTGAGGATGTGCTCGACGAAGGCGGCGCCCACCTCCGCGTTGAAGATCCCCTCGCGCTTGAACCGGGTGAAGGCGTCGGCATCGAGCACCTCGGCCCACTTGTACGAGTAGTACCCGGCGGCATAACCCACGGGATCGGCAAAGATGTGCGTGAACCGCTTCACCACCGTCGGCGCCGGTGGGACCGTTGGGATCAGGTACTCGGCCACCGCGGCCCGCGCGAGCGGCTCGACGTCGGGCGTGTCCACGAACCGGGCCGTCTCCAGGTGCAGCAGCAGATCCATCTTGGCGAACGCCACCTGGCGCATCAGCGCGGTCGCCGAACGGAAATTTCTCGCGGCCACCATTTTTCCCACCAGGTCCTCGGGAATCGGCGCGCCGGTTTCGTGGTGACGCGCAAACAGGTCGAGGCTCGCGCGCTCCCACGCCCAGTTTTCCATGATCTGGGAGGGCAGCTCGACGAAATCCCAGGCCACATTCACGCCGTTGAGCGACTTGATCTCCACCTCGCCGAGCAGGTGATGCAGGAGGTGGCCGAATTCGTGGAAGACGGTCTCCACTTCGCGGTGCGTCAGAAGCGCCGGACGCCCGCCGGCGGGCGGGGTCATGTTCCCGCAGATCAGGCCGAGGTGCGGCGCCCGCGACTTGTCCGGTTGCGGCCCGCCGGTAATGAGGTAATTCATCCAGGCTCCACCGCGCTTGGACTCCCGGGGATGCCAGTCCGCGTAGAAGGATCCCAGATGCCGGCCGGCCCGGTCGTACACCTCATGGAAGGTGACATCCGGGTGCCAGGTTTCCACCGGCCCCGGGCCCGGGGCTGACTCCACGCGAATCCCGAAGACGCGCTGCACCAGTTCGAAGAGCCCGGCGATGACGCGGTCCATCGGAAAATACGGTCGCAGCAGCTCCTCGTCGAAGTCGTACCGCGAGCGTCGCAGCCGCTCCGCCCAGAAGGCGAGTTCCCAGGGCGCCAGCGGCTGGACCGGAGCGCCGGTGTGCCGCGCCTTGAATTCCTCCAGTTCGCGCGTGTCTTTCGCAAACGCCGCCGCCGCCCGCTGCCCCAGCCCCTCCATGAACGCGAGGGCCTGCCGTCCGGTCTTCGCCATTCGCCGCTCGAGGACAAGGTCCGCGAAATTCGGATACCCGAGCAGCGCGGCCTTCTCCGCCCGCAGCGCCAGGATCCGCCGGATCAGCGCCGTGTTGTCGTGGGGGGCGGCCGCGCCCACCTGCGCGGAGGCACGCCACATTTCCTCCCGCAGCGCCGCATCCTCCACATAGGTCATGAACGGCTCGAACGAGGGCATGTGCAGCGTGAACCGCCAACCCGTCAGCCCTTTCGCTTCCGCGCTGCGGCGCGCCGCCGCCTTTGCGTGCTCCGGGAGTCCCCGCAGCCGCGCCTCGTCCTCGACGACCAATTGCCACGCGTTGGTGGCATCGAGGACATGCTCGGAATACGTTTGCGTGAGTTGCGCCAGCTCGCCCTGCAAGGTCTCCAGCCGGGCGCGCTGTTCGCCGGGAAGGTCTGCGCCCGCCTGGCGGAATTCCTTTACTGTTTCGTCGATGTGCCGCCGCCGGATGCCCGCGGCTGACCTGCCCGCGGGACTCTCGGCGACCTGCTTCAGCCGGGCCCACAACCCTGCGTTCAGCGGAATGCTCGCCTGAAAGGCCGCCACCTTCGGCAGCATGGCGTTGTACGCGTCGCGCACCGGCGGGCTGTCGGCGACCGATTGCAGGTGCCCGACCTTGGCCCACACGACATTCAGCGCATCCAGTGCCTGCTCGAGCGCCAGGAAGGTTGTCTCGTAGCTCGCGGCCGTAAACGCGAGCGCCGCGATCCGATCGACGCCCGCCGCCGCCTCGCGCAGGGCAGACTCGACCGCCGGGACGATCCGGTCGGCGGTGAGTTGCGACCAGGGAATACGGAACTCCGGACGAAGGAAGGGATTGTCCATGGCAGGGAGGAAAAGGACCTGAAGGACCTGAGGGACGCAAGGGACCGCTGCTGAAATTGCCGGCGACGGAGGGAGGGAGGGGGCGAGCAGGGAATGAGGGAGTGAGGGGAAAGCCCTCCAAAAACCCAAAACTCAAAACCCAGAACCCCAAACCCAAAACCCAAAACTCAAAACTCAGTCCCACCCTTGTTAACGTCCGCACACCGGAAACGAAACAAGGCTTGTTTCGAGGCCCCGGCTCCCCCAATCAGGACGGCCTCCCATGAGCTTGTTCAGGACTTGCACCCTTTCCGCTTTACTAGCCGCCTTCGCCGCTGCCGCCGGGGCAGTCGAGGCGCCGGAGACGCTGCCGGCGGTCACCGTCTTCTCGCCGCGCGTGGCGAATCAGACGCCGACGGGCACCTTTGTGATGCCCGTCTCGGCCCTGCGCTTCGAACCGCGGGTGGAACTTCAGGGACGCAATCTGGTGGAGGGCCAGGCGGATGTCACCGTGCGGGGCGGCATCTTCGAGAACACCGGGTTCCGGGTGGGCGCGGTCTCGGTGCTTGATCCGCAAACGGGACACTATTTCGCCGAATTGCCGATCGCGCCGCAAATGCTGGGTGCGCCGGAGGTCCGGGTCGGCAGCGACCTCGCGCTGGGACAGACCAACGCCACGGCGGGCGCGGTGGCGTACACCTGGCGCCAGGTGGCGGGCCAGGGTGCGCTGCAGCTGGGCGCGGGGCCCCATGCGTTGTGGCGGGCGGACCTCTATCAGGGGGCCTCTGCCGGCGGGAGCGGGGGCGGTCCGGTCTTTGGGATCGACGTGGCGGTGGCCCATTCCGAGTCTGACGGCCCCCTCGCCTACAGCGATCACCGCTTCGACCGGTTGAACGCGCGGTTCCAAGTGCGCGGCGCGAACTGGCAGACCGATTGGTTTGCCGGCTACCAGGCCAAGTTCTTCGGCTGGCCCAACCTGTACACCCCGTTCAATTCAAACGAGACGGAGAACCTCCAGACGGTGCTGTTGATGGTGGATCATCGCGTGCAGCTTTCCGGCGATGGCTACGTGACGGCCGGCGCCTATTATCGACGCAACAAGGACGATTATGCCTTCAACCGCTTTGCGCCTGTCGGTCCGGTCCATCCGTTTCAACACACGACCTGGCAGCGCGGCGCCGCGGTGGAGGGGCGGACGGTCGCGTCGGCCGCCGCGCTGTTTTACCGGGCCGAACTCCTGTCCGACCACCTGCAGTCGACCTCCCTCACCGCCGGCCGGTACCGGTCGCGAACGCTCAGCAAACTGACCCTGGTGCCGGAGACGAGCTGGGCGGGGGCGGAGGGGACGCGTTACACGGCGCGGCTCGGGGGCACCTATGATGACTCGGACCGGGAGCCCGACCGGTTCTCGCCGGTGATCGCCTTGTCGCGGGCGACACCCGGAACGTCCGTGCGCCGCGTCTACGCCAGCTATGCGCAGACGTCCCAGGTACCCACCTACACCGCCCTCAACTCGTCCGCCGCGAGCGGCCTGTTCCGCGGCAATCCAAACCTGGGCCGGCAGGTCAGCCGCACTCTGGAGGTGGGCGCCACCGCCGTGTTCCAAGGCTGGACCATCGATGCGGCCCTGTTCGGGCGCCGGGACCTGGGACTGGTGGATTGGACGTTTCGGCAGGGGGTGACGGCGCGCACGGCCAACGCGCTGGACGTTGATACGACCGGCGTCGAGGTGGTCGCGCGCCGAAGTGGCCGGCGGGTTGACCTGGTTCTTGGCTACACCGGCCTGGCGAAGGATCCCGACTACCGGGGGGCCGCCGTCGATGCCAGTTTCTACGCCTTGAATTACGCGAAGCATCGGCTCACCGCGGCAGCCACGGTACGGCTCACGCGGGAGATCGAGGTGCGCGTCGACAACGAGGCGAGGTTGCAGGCGGACAACCCGCTGCGGACGCAAGGCGGGAACGATACGCTGGCGACGACCGTCGGCCTCGGGTACCGCCCACGCTGGGTGCGAGGGCTGGAACTGACCCTCCAGGTCGATAACCTCTGGAACAGCCGTTTTCAGGTGATTCCCGCTGTTCCGCCCACGCCCCGGACCTGGTCCGTGGGTGCAAGCTATGTGTGGTAGCACGCGCTACGTTGGCGACCGGCCGTCGGGACCCGCGTGCTGCGCTCGCAAAAAAACCCCGCCGTAGTCGGGCGGGGTTCATGGTGTCAGGTCTGAAATCTCTCGCTCTCAGCCGGCGGCTTATTCTTCGCCGTCGTTGCCGATCGCTTCAACCGGGCAGCCCTCGAGCGCCTCCATGCACTGGGAGACTTCCTCTTCCGTCGTCGGCTGCTTCGAAACGAAGGAGTAGCCACCTTCGTCGTGGCGCGCAAAGAACGACGGGGCCGTCTCACGGCACAGGTCGCAGTCAATGCACTGCTGATCGACGTAGAATTTACCCGGAACGTTCTGTGCCCACTTTTCAGCTTTGTTGGCCATAGGTCCCTGCGAAAAAAGCGAACAATCCCCTGGACTGTCAAGCGATGACCCTGTCGCCGGTTCGTCTCGGTCGCTGCGGTGCTTCCGCCCGCAGGCTTGCGCGTGGCGAAGCGCCCCCGTCTCCCCCCAAAGCACCGCGTCAGACCTCGGGGGCCCCCGGCACTGCCCGGCTATGCTTCCGCACCCCGCGCCGCTCCGTGTTATTGCGCCCCGCTTTTGCCGCCCGGATGCTTGTGTTTGCCCCTCCCAAGACTAACTTCGCGCCAATGCTCTCAGACCGGCCCTACATGCGCGGCGACTATCAGCGGGAGCGGACGTCCGTGCTGACCTGGCTGATTTGCACGCTGGTGGCCGCGTTCATCATGCAGCTGGTCATGGGCGGCTCGTGGTTCCGCGATGGGCGCGACGTCACGCGGGCGCTGGCGCTCAGCGTCGAGGGCCTGCAGTCCGGCCGGGTTTGGACGTTGCTGACACACAGCTTCCTCCACGATCCGCACTTCCTGCTGCACCTGGTCGGCAACATCTTCCTCCTGTTTCTGCTGGGCCGTGAGCTCGTGCCGATGCTCGGCACGCGACGCTTCCTGGCCCTGTTCGGCGTGGCGACCGTCGTGGGAGGGATGTTCTGGGCGGCCGCTCACTGGCAGTCGCCCGCTGACCAACTGCACCTGGGGGCGACCGCCGCCATCGCCGGCCTGTTCATCGTCTACGCGTGCTTCTTTCCCAACCAGGAACTCAACTTCCTCCTCTTCTTCCTCTTTCCGGTCACTCTGAAGCCCAAGTATGTCGCCGGCGGCCTTTTCCTCTTCGACCTGGCCGCCCTCGTTTTTCTGGAACTGCCCGGCACCGCTCTCCCGTACGACGTCACGATCGCGAGCTCCGCGCATCTCGGCGGCATGCTGACCGGGTTCGCCTACTACCGGTTCGTGTTCGATACGCACTGGTTCGGCCGGACTTCCGCCGACTCCGAGATCGAGCTGCCCCGCTGGTTGAAACGCCAGCCCCGGAAACCCGCTGACATCGTCACGCTCGACGCCCCGGCCGCGCCCGTCCCCCCCACCCCGGGAGACCTGAAAGCGGAGGTCGATCGCATCCTCGACAAGATCAACAGCGAGGGCGTGGCCGCCCTCACCGACGAAGAAAAGCGGATTTTGGCCGAAGCCAGGGATCAATTAAGCCGCCGTTGAGTCGTCATAGGGTGTTCCGGTGCCGGGCGGTGTGTGACTGACTGTTCTCGCCGCTTGAAAACGACCCAGTCTGCCGAACATTTCAGGAAAGTTCCCATCCAAACAGCCCATGATTCGTGTAACCCGTTTCGCCCGTAAGCTCGCCGTCCTCACGCTCCTTGGGGTCGCCGGCTGGTCCGGGCTCTCCGCCGCTGACCAGCGTTTCACCACCTCTCCGTCCGTCAGCCAGGAGGCGATGACGCTGATCCAGCTGCTCGAGCAGGCCCACCTCAACCGGGATGCCGTCGGCACGGATTATTCGCAGGTCGTTCCCGACTACATGGAGGACCTCGACGGCCAGCGCCTCTTCTTCCTGAAGGGGGACCTGGAAAAATTTTCGAAGCTCTACGCCAAGAACGCGTACTACAACGTCCGCTTCGTGGGTAACATCAACCCCGCGTACGACATCTTCTACACCTACCACGATCGGGTCGAGAAGCGCGTGAAGTGGATCTTCGAGCAGCTCGCCAAGGATTTCGATTTCAACGCCAACGAGAGCTATCGCGTCGATCGTTCGAAGGCGGAATGGCCCGCCGACATGGCGCAGGCCGACGACCTGTGGCGCCGTCGCCTCAAGTACGAACTGATTGCCGAGATTCTCAGCTCGCAAAAGAAGGCGGAAAAAACCGCCGAGGCCTCCGTTACGCCCGTACCGCCGGCAGCCGGTACCCCCGCCTCCCCCGAATCCCTGACGCCCGTACCGCCGGCTTCAGCCGGTACCGCTGCCTCCGCCGCTCGCGCCGCCACCGATAACGCCGCGGTCGCCGTCACGTCCGAACCCGCGCCTCAGGCCCCCGCCGCCGGCACCGCCGCTCCCGTTCCGCCGACCGTCGACGCCACCAACGCAGTTGCGACGGCTTCCCCCAAATCGGCGCTCGATGCCGCCAAGGAGAAGATCCGCAAGCGGTACGAGCGGATGCTCAAGAACGTGACCGAGATCGAACAGATCGAGCTCGCCGAACTGTACCTCTCGACCATCGCCCGGTTGTACGATCCCCACTCCACCTACTTCTCCGCGAAGACCTTCGAAGACTTCGCCATCCAGATGAAGCTCCAGCTCGTCGGCATCGGCGCGCTGCTCGGGCTCGAGGAGGACACCTGCCTCGTCAAGGAGATCATTCCCGGCGGACCCGCGGATCTCGCCAAGGAACTCAAGCCCAACGACAAGATCATCGCCGTGGGCCAGCCCGGCCAGGAACCGGTGGACGTTTACGGCATGAAGCTGCGGAACATCGTCGACATGATCCGCGGCAAGAAGGGCACCAATGTGCACCTCATCGTCCAGCCTGCCGAAGCGCCCGAATCCACGCGGCGCGAGATCGTCATCACCCGCGACGTCGTGAAGCTCGACGCGCAGCGCGCCCGCGCCGCCGTCTTCCAGTTGCCGGGCAAAGATGGGAAGACCCAACCGATCGGGGTCATCACCCTGCCGGCCTTCTACGGTCCGGCCGATGACGGCGATACCGATTCACCGAAGCCTGCCGCCGCCAAGGATGCCGCCGGAAAGGATGTCCTCCCCGAAACCCGAAAGTCGTCGGCCTCCGGGGACGTCGCCCGCCTGATCGCCGACCTGAAGCTCCAGAACGTGCAGGGCATCGTCCTCGATCTGCGTCGCAACGGCGGTGGCTATTTGTCCGAGGCCATCGAGCTCGCGGGTCTCTTCATCAACCGCGGTCCGGTTGTCCAGGTGAAGAACTACAATGGCGAGATCCAGATCGACGAGGACGAGAATCCAGAGGTCGCCTACGCCGGCCCGCTCGCCGTGCTCGTCGACCGCTTCAGCGCCTCGGCCTCCGAAATCGTCAGCGGCGCCCTGCAGAACTACGGCCGCGCCGTGGTGATCGGCGACACGTCCACCCACGGCAAGGGCAGCGTCCAGCAGGTCGTCGAATTGAAGCAGATCACCCCCGCCCTCGCGCGCAGCGCCGAGCCGACGGGTGCCGCCAAGTTCACGATTCAAAAGTACTATCTGCCGAGCGGCGCCTCGACCCAGTTGAAGGGGGTCGTGCCTGACATCGTGCTGCCGTCCATCGACGAATTCATCCCGAACATCGGCGAGGCCGACCTGCCGCGAGCGCTGGCGTGGGACCAGATCCCGACCAGCTTCTTTGACGGGCAGCCGCTCGACGTGAAGTTCATGAAACCGCTGCGCGAAGCCAGCTTGGAACGCCAGGCCAGGCTCGAGGAATTCGCGTACCTGAAGAAGAACGTCGAATGGTTCAAGAACCGGCAGGAGCAGAAGCTCATCTCCGTAAATCTCTCCGAACGGGAAAAGCAAAAGGCCCGGGACGAGGCCTTCCGGAAGGAAATGAAGTCCGAGCGCGAACGGATCGCCAAGGGGGACTACGCCTACACGCCCATTTACCTCGGCGCCCCCCCGGCGCCCAAAATCAAGGCCCCGCCGTCTGACGACGAGGAGGTCGAAATCGAGGAGAACGACACCTACAGCAAGGCCGACATCCACCTTCGCGAAGCCCTCCGGATCGTCGCCGACGCCATCCAGCTCGGCAACAATCGCGAACTGTGGGTCAGCAATCACCCGCCTCTGACCGTGGTGGCAAGCACCCCGCGCACGCCGGGGAGCTGACGCGCCTGGCATCTTTCTCTTTCTCTTAATCTTTCTCTTTCTCTCGGTTGGTCCGCACCACCGATCGACTGCACGAACCAGAGAAAGAGAAAGATAAAGATTAAGAGAAAGACCAAAGGGCGGGATCGTCCTGAGGGCGCACACCTCCCGCCTGCCATCTGAAAGCTTGGTTTGAGGGAACAGCGGTCCTTCAGCCCGCCTCCGATTTCAGACCAGCTGAAATCTGAAATTCCTTACCGCCAGGCGAACACGTACCGATCCCGCTCCGTCAGATCCTGATGGCTCTCCGTCCGGCTGAAGCCGGCGGCGGCGAGCAGCTCGAGCAGCCGCGGGTGCTGGGCGATGCCGGTCTCCAGCGCCAGCAACCCGCCGGCGCGCAGAAACGCGGGGGCACCCGCGACAATGCTCCGCAGATCGGCAAGCCCATCGTCGGCCGCGGTCAAAGCCGTGGCCGGTTCAAAATTGCGCACTTCGGGTCGGGTCTGCGCCGTCTCCTCCTCCGTCAGGTACGGCGGATTCGACACAATCAGGTCGAACGCCGGCGTGACTGGGAGACCCTCAAACCAGCGCGCCTCGCGCACGTCGACGCGGGCGCCCAAACCCAGCGCCTCGACGTTCTCACGCGCAAGCGCCAGGGCCTCGCCGCTGGCGTCCGTGGCGGTGACGGCCGCCGCGGGAAACGCGTTCGCCAGCGCGAGGGCAATGGCGCCCGTACCCGTGCCCAGGTCCAAAATACGCGCGGGTGGCGTGCCTTGCAGGAGCGACACAACCTTCTCGACCAGCAGTTCGGTCTCCGGCCGCGGAATGAGCGCGCGACGGTCCACCTTCAGCTTCAACCCGTGAAACTCCGTCTCCCCGACGATGTACTGCACCGGCTCGTGCTGCGCCCGGCGGCGCACCAGCGGACGGATCTTCTCCAGGTCCGCCTCGGGCAGCGGACGCTCGAACTGGAGGTACAGCTGCATCCGTTTCAACCCGAGCGCGTGGCCGATCAGGAGTTCGGCGTTGAGCCGGGGAGACTCCACGCCCTTCGTCCCGAGAAAGTCCGTCGTCTTCTTGATGATTTCGAGGACGGTGAGCATGTCAGTCGTCCGTCTCCAACGCTCTCGCGGGCATGAAGGTCTGCCCGGTCAGCGCCGCCAGCTTCTCATCGTAATCGGCCTTCTGCAGTCCGGTGATCAGGCTTTCGATCGCCCCTTCCATCACCTGTGGCAGGCTGTACAAGGTCAGGCCGATGCGGTGATCGGTCACCCGGTTCTGCGGAAAATTATAGGTGCGGATCCGTTCGCTGCGGTCGCCGGAGCCGATCTGGCTGCGACGGGTGGCGGCATACTTCGCGCGCTCCTCCTCCTCGCGGCGCTTCAACAGCCGCGAGCGCAGCACCGTCAGCGCCTTCGCCTTGTTCTTGAGCTGCGACCGCTCGTCCGCGCAGGAAACGATCAACCCGGTCGGCTTGTGCAGGATCTGGACCGCCGAATCCGTGGTGTTGACCCCCTGCCCGCCCGGACCACTCGCCCGGCTCACGGTGATCTCCAGTTCCTGGGGATCGATCTCCACGTCGACCTCCTCCGCCTCCGGCAGGACCGCGACGGTGACGGTCGAGGTGTGGATGCGCCCGTTGGCCTCCGTGACCGGCACCCGCTGCACGCGATGCACGCCGCTCTCGAACTTGAGCTGCTTGTACACGTCGGTCCCCGTGATCAGGAAAATGACCTCCTTGAAGCCGCCGCGCTCCGACATGCTGCTGCTCATCGGCTGGATCTTCCAGCCGCGGCCGTCCGCATACTTCGAATACATCCGGAACAGCTCCGCCGCGAACAGGCTCGCCTCGTCACCGCCGGTTCCCGCGCGGATCTCCATGACCGTGTTGCGCGAATCCGTCGGGTCCGGCGGGATCATCGCGAGCAGCACCGTCTGCCGCAGCTCATCCCGCCGGCGCTGCAGCTCCGGCAGCTCCGCCGCGGCCAGTTCGCGCAGGTCGGCATCGGCCGCGGGGTCCCGTCCGAACGCCTGCGCCTCGCCGATCTCCCGCTGCACGCGTTCGAACGTGGCGTGATTCGCCACCAGTTCCGTGAGCTTCTGATGCTCGCGCGTCACGTCCGCGGCCCGCCGCGGGTTCGAGTAAAAGGCAGGGTCGGCCATCTGCGCCCCGAGTTCATCAAGGCGCCGCTGAAAAGGACCGATGTCCGGAAGTTCATCCATGGTACGACCGAGCGCGGGGACGATTTGCGAATTGCGCGTGCCACCGGCGGCGGCTTGTGTGTGCGGCAATCGATCCGCGAGACACGATGCCTCGCGCTAATGATCAGCAATGGCCACGACACTCTTCACTCAAAACACCATCGCGTGCATCTGGGACTTCGACAAGACCTTAATCCCGGAATACATGCAGTCGCCGCTCTTCCGTCGCTACGGCATCGACGAGGCGACGTTTTGGGGTGAGACGAACAAACTGGCGGAGCACTACAAGCGCCGGGGTTATCACCTGTCCCCGGAAATCGCCTACCTCAACCACCTCCTGACTTACGTTCTGGCCGGACCGCTCGAGGGCTTGAACAACAAGATCCTGTTCGAGTGTGGGGCGGACATCGAATTCTATCCCGGGCTCCCGGACTTCTTCGAGTGCGCCAAGGGATTCGCCCAGGAGAAGCCGGAGTACCAGAAGCACGAGATCTCGGTCGAACACTACATCGTGAGCACCGGCATCGCGCCGATGATCCGCGGCAGCGCCATCGCGAAGCACGTCGATGGCATCTGGGCATGCGAGTTCGTGGAGAACCCGCTGCAGCCCGGCTTTCTCCGGCAGAATGAACTGCCCATCGAAGCCACGGCGGAAATCGCCCAGATCGGCATGGTGATCGACAACACGACCAAGACGCGGGCGATCTTCGAGATCAACAAGGGCACCAACCGCAATCCGGCCATCGATGTGAATTCCAAGCTCGCCGCGGAAGACCGTCGGATTCCGGTGCAGAACATGATCTACATCGCCGACGGCCCGAGCGATGTGCCCAGCTTTTCCGTGGTGAAGAAGGGCGGCGGTCGCGCATACGCCGTCTACAATCCCGACAAGCCCGAGGAATTCGCCCAGAACGACCGGCTGCTCCAATCGGGTCGCATCGACGCCTACGGCCCCGCTGACTACCGGCCGGGCTCAAGCACGGCGCAGTGGCTGCGTCTCCACATCCATCAGATGTGCGACCGCATTGTGGCCGACCGCGAGGCGGCCGTCGCCACCAAGGCCACCAAACCCCCGCGGCACCTGAATGCTTCGCCCGACGAGTCGACCGGCAAAAAGACCAAGGCCCTGAAGCAGGACTCGTTTCTGGACTAGGCCGGCTTCGCCGGGATTTCAGATTTCAAATTTCAGATTTCAGATCGCGGCTCGCAGGTAGGGCGGTGCTCCAGCCCGCCCTCGCAAACGCCAGGCGATGCAGCATCGATGAAGCAGGCGAGA
>JAEWKR010000047.1 GCA_023457715.1 Verrucomicrobiota bacterium | reverse complement strand
TGGGACAGCCGGCCCACGCCGGCGCCGAAATCCTAAATCGTACAACCGAGAAAAACACTATCAGCTCCCTCTAGCGCAACCTCCGCTAACGCCCGATATGGGACGCTACTGATCTGAAATCTGAAATCAGGTACGTTTCAGCTTCGTCCGCAGATACGGTCCCGTCGGGCTGCCCTTGAGCTTGAGCAGGCCGTCCAACTGGCCCTGATACAGCAGCTGGCCGCCGTCAGGCCCGCCGACGGGGCCGAGTTCCAGGATGTAATCGGCCTCCGCGAGGAGGTCCAGGTGATGCTCGATCACCACCACCGTGTGGCCCTGGTCGACCAGCGAATGCAGCACCTTGATGAGCTTCTCGCAGTCACTCAGGTGCAGACCGATGGTCGGCTCTTCCAACAGGTAAAGGTTGCGCGGGAGCTCCCCGCGGCTGCGCTCGCGATAGGAGGCGAGACCGGCCGAGAGCTCCGTCACCAGCTTCAGACGCTGCGCCTCGCCGCCGCTCAGCGTGGGTGAACTCTGACCCAGCGTCAGGTAGCCGAGTCCGCAGTCCACCATCAACTGGCAGACCTGGGAGAGCTGCGAATGAAAGTCGAAGAACTGGGCCGCCTCTTCGAAGGTGAGCTGCAGCACCTGGCCGATGTTTCTGCCTTTCCAGGCAATGTCGGTCAGTTCCGGGCTGTACCGGCTGCCGCGGCAATCGTCGCAGGGAAGGTACGTGTCGGGCATGAACGCCATCTCCAGCTTCACGCGACCGGCGCCCTCGCAGGTGGGGCAGCGGCCCCCGGTGGTGTTGAAGGAGAAGCGTCCCGGTCCGTACCCCCGGATCTTGGCTTCGGGCAGGGTGGCGAAAAACTGCCGGATCAGATCGAAGATTCCGAGATAGGTGGCCGGCGTGGACCGCGGCGTCTTGCCGATCGGCGACTGGTCGACCTCGATCACCCGACGGAACGTGGCGGCGCCCCGCAGCTCGCCGAAGGGCACCGGCGCCTCCGCGTCCGGAATCTCGGTGGTGGCGAACCCGGTCTGCTTCACGAAGTCCCGGCCCGTGAGCTTCGCCTTGCCGGCCTTGATGGCGTGCCCGACCGCCGGGTGCAGCACGTCGCGAAACAAGGTGGATTTGCCGGCGCCGCTTGGCCCGGCCACCATGATGAGCCGACCCAGTGGCAGCCGAAGGTCGAAGCCTTTCAGGTTGCGGAAACGGACCTGGGTCAGCTCGAGCCAGGGCAGGGCCGATTGCGCAACCGGAGCGCGCGGTGACCGCGCCGGGACCGCTTTCCTGCCCGCACCTTTCGCAGGCTTCAGCTCAATGTCGCACTCCTTCGCGGGCGAAGCCTGCTTCGCGCCCGGCGCGACCGGCCGGTATTGTCCGCACAGAGGATGCGGAATGCCCCGCGCGAGGAAGAGCCCGGTGAGCGACTGTGCGCTCTGACGGATCTCCGCCGGTGTGCCATTGGCCAGAATCTCCCCGCCGTGCACGCCGGCGGCCGGGCCGAGATCGATGATCCGATCGGCGCGCGCCATCAGTTCGTCGTCGTGTTCGACCACGAGCAGGGTGTTTCCCTTCGCGCGCAGCGCCTGCAGCGTCTCGATCAGCCGGTCGTTGTCGCGGGCATGCAGGCCGATGCTGGGTTCGTCCAGCACGTAAAGGACCCCGGAAAGATTGGAGCCAAGCTGCGCCGCGAGACGAATCCGCTGGGCCTCACCCCCGGAGAGCGTCTCGGTGGGACGGTCGAGCGACAGATAACCGAGACCGACGTGATCAAGAAAGCGCAGCCGCTCCTCGATCTGCGGCACGATGTCCTGGACAATCAGTTTGCCGCGGGCGTCCAGCTGCACCTGGCGGAGCAGGGCGAGCAAATCCGCGGGCGTCGACCGGAGCAGTTCGGGCAGTGACAGCGCGAAAGCGGCTGAGAGGGATTCAGGTTTCGTGCTTCGGGTTTTGCGCTTCGAGCCTGCGGCTCCGAGCGGCACGTTGCGCGGCGGGGCGCCGCGGAAGAGGAGTTTGACCGCCCGGCCGACGCGATTGAGACGCGCGCCATGGCATTCGGGGCACGGCTGACCGTCCTCGGCGACGTCGTTGGGATCCTCGACGCCGAATTCCCGCAGCCGGGCGACCGGATCGTCGGCATCGTCTTCGTCGGCGGACTCGAGCATCCAGGGGAACAATCGCCCATGACCGCGGCAGGAAGGACACCACCCCCGCGGCGAATTGAACGAGAAGTTCTTCGGGTCGAGCTCGGGAAACGATTCCCCGGTCTCGATGTCGGTCCGCGTGGTCGAGAACCACGAGAGAATCGCACCGCGTTCCGTGAGGAGGAAACACGCCCCCTTGCCGAGCGACAGGGCGCGGTTGAGCGCGGCGTTGGGCGTGGCCGGAAGGGCCGGGCCGCGCGCCGGCTTCCCGCCTGCGGGGGGCGACGCTTCGAGCGCCTTGAGATCCGCAACGACCACTTCGATGTCGTGCTCCTTATAGCGGTCCAGCTTCTGGAACGCGTCCGCACGGACCAGCCGCCCATCGGCCCGCATTAACGCGAAACCCTGTTTCGCGATCCACGTGGCGATGGGTTGATGATGACCCTTGCGGCCGCGAATCAGCGGAGCGCAGAGGTAGAGATGCCTGGCCTTCCGGGCCTCGGGCGAGGCGGTGACTCGGGTCAGCAGCTGGCGCAAGGCGCCTTCCGACAGCGGGGTCACCGGACGGCCGGTATCCGGGTGGTGCTGGAGCCCGAGCCGCGCGTACAGCAGCCGGAGATACTGGGCGACCTCCGTGATGGTGGCGACGGTGGATTTGCGGGAACCGCGGGTGACCCGCTGCTCGATGGCGACCGTGGGCGGGATCCCGGTGAGCCGGTCGACGGCAGGACGCGGGAGCTGCTCGACGAACTGCCGTGCATACGGCGACATCGATTCCATGAACCGGCGCTGCCCTTCGGCGAAGACGATGTCGAAGGCCAGGGTCGATTTGCCCGAGCCGGACACGCCCGTGACGACGTTCAACTGCCGGTGTGGGATGGAGAGCGACAGATTCTTGAGATTGTTCTCGCGGGCGCCCTCGATGCGAAGCACGCGCTCGTCCGGCGGCGCGGTGAGGTAGGGCGCGGGAGCTTCAGCGGCGAGGCGTTCGCCGGGGAGGGAAATTCCGGCGTCACGCCGCAGGGCGGCGCGCGGGTTCCGTGGTCCGGATTCCGCCAGGGCCGCGCGGAGGAAAGGACTGGTGGCGGTGTCGGTGACGGCCACCTGTTCGGGCGTGCCTTCCGCCACGACCCGACCGCCGCCGGCCCCCGCTTCAGGGCCCACTTCGAGGATCCAGTCGGCGGCCTTGAGCACGTCGAGATTGTGCTCGATCACAATCACGCTGTGGCCGCGATCGACCAGCGCCTGCAGGACGCCGAGCAACCGGGAGACATCGTGGCGGTGCAGACCGGTGGTCGGCTCATCCAGCAGGAGCAGCGCGCCGGTGGCGACCGCCTCCTGCCCGCTGAAAGCCTGGAGGTAGCGCACGAGCTTGAGTCGTTGCGATTCGCCGCCGCTCAAGGTGTTCAGCGGCTGGCCGAGCGTCAGGTATCCCAGACCCACTGCGTCCAGCGTGGCGAGCCGCTGCGCGATGTCGGGATGTTCGGCGAAGAGCGGGAGGGCGTCGGAGACGCTGGTGGCCAGCAGATCCGCGATCGACCGTCCGTTCCACTGGATCGCGAGCACCTCCGGCTTGAATCGCCGGCTCTCGCAGACCGGACAGGGGACGAAGACGTCCGACAGAAACTGCATCTCCACGCGTTCGTACCCGAGGCCCTGGCAGTGGTCGCACCGGCCTTCGCCACTGTTGAACGAGAAGGAACTGGCGTTGAACCCGGCGGCCTGCGCGGCCGGCGTATCGGCGTAGAGCTCGCGGATGAGATCCCAGGCTTCCGTGTACAACGCCGGGTTGGAACGCGGGGTGCGCGACAGCGGCGACTGGTCGACCAGGACGATCTCGCTGAAGTCCAGATCGCTCGAAATCGCGCGAAACTGCGCGGGGTCCTCGGTGATCAACCGCCGGTGGGTCAGGAGGCCCTGGTAGATGACGTTGTCGAGCAGCGTGGATTTGCCCGACCCGGAAACGCCCGACAGGCAGACAAAGCGACGGAGTGGGAGCCGGAACGAAAGCTGGTGGAGGTTGTGCTTGCTGACCCCCTCGAACTGGAGCCAGCCATGCTCGGTGCCGTGCATCCGGGCGCCGGTCTGACCCACCGGCCGCCGACGCGCCGGGTTGGGAATCGTTTTTCGGCCGGAAAAATAGGCGCCGGTGATGCTGGCCGGGGAGGCGAGCATCTGGTCCACGTTGCCCTGAAAAACAATGTGGCCGCCCCGCGCGCCTGGCTCGGGCCCCACCTCCACCACATGATCCGCCGCGCGGATCATCGCCTCGTCGTGCTCGACCACGACCACGGTGTTGCCCGCGTCCGTGAGCGTGCGGATGATCGCGATGAGCCGGTCGATATCGCGGGCGTGCAGACCAACGCTGGGCTCATCGAGCACAAACAACGTGTCGACCAGCGACGTCCCCAGGCAGCTCGTCAGATTGACCCGCTCGACCTCGCCGCCCGACAACGTCTTGGAGGAGCGGTCGAGCGTGAGATAACCAAGCCCGACCTGTTCCAGGTACCGCAGCCGGGTGATCATCGCCTCGAGCGCCAGATCGCGCGATTCCGACCCCGCGGCCACCGCCGAGCCGGCGCGCGCCCGGGCGTCGGGATGTTCCTGCCGCAACAACGCGAGCAAGTCGGACACCGGGAGCTGGTACAACTCCGGCAGCGTGCGACCCTGCCATTTCCAACAGAGCGACTCCGGCTGCAGCCGCTGCCCCCGGCAGTCCGGACACGGGTTGTACGCGCGGTAGCGGGAGAGAAAGACGCGCACGTGCATCTTGTACGTGGTTTTCTCCAGCCACCGAAAAAAGCCCTTCACGCCATACCACCCCTGGGGCCACTGCCGGCCGTTTTCCTCCCCGTAGCCCGGCTCGCCGTCGATGATGAAAGACTGCTGGGCCGGCGTCAGGTCGGCGAACGGGACATGGGTGGGGATCTTGTGCCGCTTGGTGAAGACCCGCAGGTCGTCCAAGGAGGACCGATACACTTCGCCCTCCCAGCATTTGATCGCGCCCTGGTCGATGGACAGCGACTGGTCGGGCACCGCCAGACGGTAGTCGATCTCGATCACCCGGCCGAACCCGCGACACTTGGGACAGGCGCCAAGCGGGGAATTAAACGAGAAGAGCGCGGGGGTGGCGGCGCGAAAGGTGCGGCCGGTCTTCGGAGAATGAAGGCCCCGCGAGTAATGCCCAAGTTCGCGAAAGACGCGGGCCCCCTCTTCCTCGACGAAGAGATGCACCTCGTTCTTGCCGAAGTGCAGCGCGGTCTCGACCGCCTCCAGGAACCGGGCCTTGTTCTCCGCCGTGAGCGCGATCCGATCCTGCGCGACGTAGAGGAGGCCTGATTTGAGACGCCGCTCCAGGTCCCGAGCGGGGAGCGCCAGCAACTCGTCGATGCGCCGGGCCTCGAGTGAGGGTGCCGGGGAGCCGCGGTCCGCCGCGTCCGGCGTGGTCAGCACGCGTACGTAGGACTGGCCCTTGAGGTTCTGGAAGATCTCGGGCCACGTGAGGTTATCCGGCTTGGTCACGCGGAAACCAATCACGACGTTGCGCCCCGCACCCAGCGGGGACGCCTTGGCCCAGACGGTCTGTGGCGTGTCGTCCTCGACCTTCTCGCCTGTCTCGGGGTCGAAGCATTCCGCCACGTGGCTGAACCAGACCTTCGCAAAGTCGGTCAGTTCGGTCATGGTGCCCACGGTGGAGCGGGACGTCTTCACCGTGTTGGTCTGCTCGATCGCGATCGACGGCCGGATGTTCTCGATGGAATCGACCTTCGGCTTGTCCAGCAGGTCGAGAAACTGGCGGGTGTACGCGCTGAACGTCTCCACGTAGCGTCGCTGGCCTTCGGCGTGCAGCGTATCGAACACGAGGGAGGACTTGCCGGCGCCACTCAACCCTGTGACCACGATGTACCTGCCCAGCGGCAGATCCAGATCGAACCCCTTGAGGTTGTTCTGGCGCACGCCGCGCAGCCGGATGTTTTCCACCGTGGTGGGTGAGTGATCAGGAGAGAACACGAAACTGACGAAGTGAACGACCGGAGAGAACGCAACTCCCGGCCCCGGGGACCGCCCGAGGCTACTGACATACCGGTGGCAGGAGGAGCGCCGGCGCCTAGTTTCTGGTTTCTAGTTTCTGGTTTCTAGTTTCGGGTTTCTGGTTCCTGGGTTCTGGTTCCGGGTTTCGCGAATGGCGCGCGCAAGTCGCGTGCTGGCTCAGCAACCCAAACCCAAAACCCAAAACCCAAAACCCAAAACCGCGCGGCGCAGCCGCGCCGCCGCGCCGCGCCGCGCTACAGTTCGTAACTCCCTTCTTCCTCTGAAGTTTCGCGGAGGGCGCGGGCTTTTTCGGCGAGCTTGAGCGTGGCGCCGGCGGCCTTGATCGCGTTGACGACCGCCGGTTCCGGCAGGGTGTCGGTGACGATGGTGAACCGGGCCTCGAACGGCGTGGTCAGGCTCAACGCCTTGCGGCCGAACTTGGTGTTGTCGACCGCGAAGATCGTGCGTTCCGCGGCGGCGATCATTTTGCGCTGGGCGGACACAATCAGGGCGTTGGCGTTCCAGATGCCGTTTTCCGTGATGCCCGCGCCGCCGAGAATCGCGAGGTCCGCGTGGATCTGTTCGAACGCCTGCTCGCAGGAAGGGCCGAGCAACTGGCTGAAACGGCCGTAGACACTGCCGCCGGTGACGGTCGTCTCTGCATTGCCGACATCGCCAAACAAGGTGGCGACCGGGAGGGAGTTGGTGACCACCTGCACGCGTCGGCCGGCAATCAGCCGGGCAATCGCATACGGGGTTGTGCCGCCGTCGATGATGACCGTCATCCCCGGCCGGACCTGTTCGGCGACGAAATGGGCGATGGCGTACTTGGCGTCGACCTGCCGCTGGGTGCGGGCGAGAAAGTCGTACTCCTGGGTCAGGGCGTCGTTGCTGACCAGGGAGGCGCCCCCATGGTGACGGCGCACCAGGCCCCGCTGCTCCAGCAGGTCCAGCGCGCGGCGGACGGTCGAAAGCGATCCGCCGAACTCCGTCGCGAGCGTCCGCAGATCGGCGTAGGTGTGCTCCCGGATGTATTTCTCGATCAGGTCGGTGCGCTGCTTGTTGGTCATGGCGGGCCGCGACGAAGCGAAGTGAAGAGGTCCAGATAACGCCGCACCTGCCGCGCCGGGTCAAACGTGCTGCGGGCAAACGCGCGTGCCGCGTCGGACCGGCGGCGGCGGGACTCGGCGGATTCGGCCGCCAGGGTGACGAGACGGGCGGCGAAGGCGTCGCCATCTTCCCGGGGGATGGCCCATCCGGTCTCCCCGGGCACGAAACATTCGGAAATCCCCTGCGCTTCGTAGGCGACCGCGGGCAGTCCCTGTGCCTGCGCCTCAATGAGGAAGTTGGAGAGCGACTCGCTCCAGGAGGCGTGCACGGCCACATCGGCGGCGGCGTAAAGGGCGGTGGGATCGCGATGGAAGCCGACAAACTTCACGCGATGGGTCACCCCGAGGTCGGCGGCGCGGCGTTCGCAGGCGGCCCGCGCGGGTCCCTCGCCGGCCAGCCAGAGCTGCACGTCGGGCGTTGCCGGCAGCCGGGACACGACGTCGATCAAGGCGCGCTGATTCTTCTCCGGCCGAAACATGGCCACGCAGAGGAGGACGGACGTGGTATCGGTGGCGTGGTGCGCGCGCCGCAACTCCGCCCGGGACGAAGGTGCGGGCGGGCCGCCCGCGGTCCAAGGGGCGGCTGAGTGGACCGCGGGCGGCCAGCCCGCAAGGGAGGTTCCGGGTCCTGGAAAAACGAGCGAGTTGTGGATGACCGTGATCCGCCCGGCCGGCACGGCGTGGTGTTCGCGGAGCAGCCGGGCGGCGTCGTGGCTGTTGGCGACGATATGGCGCACGCTCCGGAGCGAGCGGCGAAAGAGCCACGGGAGGGGCTTGCCCGTGCGCAAGGTGGCGATGACCGCAGCGTCGGGCAGCGCACGTTGCAGACGAGCGCCGTGGCAGTTGGCCATCCGGCCCATGCAGAGAACCACATCGGGTCCGAGGTGTCGGGCCGCGCGGAGGAGGCCCGGCGCGAACCAATCCAACCGCAGGTCACGCGGTTGAAGAACCTGATGCTGCACGTTGACCGGTATGGTCGCCGCCAGCCGGCCACCGGGGCGGAACGTGACGAGGGTGCTGCCGTGGCCGGCGTCCGCGAATGCGCCCGCCAGCAAGACGGATTGGCGCTCCGTGCCCCCGCTGCGCAACCAGTCCTGCACGACGAGAATTTTCATTGCAGGGCGGTGGACTCGGCGGATGGTTTTCCGTTTTCGCGATGAGCTCTCCGTTGAAACAACTTCTGCTGCGCTGGCTGATCCTGGCGCTGGGCGTCATGCTCGCGACGAAGATCGTGCCCGGGATTGCCTGTCATGACGGGTTCACGCTGCTCGTGGTCGTGGTGCTGCTGAGCTTCTTCAACGCCATCCTCAAGCCGCTGCTGCTGCTGTTCACGCTGCCGTTCATCATCCTGACGATGGGCCTGGGGGTGGTGGTGATCAATGCCTTGTTGATTCTGCTGGTCGGCCGGCTGGTCGACGGGTTTGTCGTGGCGGGTTTCTGGTCCGCCGTCGGCGGATCGCTGGTCGTGAGCGTCACCAACTGGATCGTGAGTGGCTTCATGGGCGGCAATCAACCGCCCCGCGGGCCGCGGCCGCCCTCCGGACCCGCCGCCCCGCCGGCTGCCCCGCGTCGGGACAAGCCGGATGACGTGATCGATATTTGAAGCAATTTGAGGCCCGAGGCTAGAGGCTAGGGCGAGAGGAATACGTCCGACCCGCTTGCCTCCAGCGTCCCGCCTCTTGCCAAATTCCGTTTGACCTTGGAAGGACCGTCGCGACGTTGGCGAAATGGCTGAAACTACGGAATACGATCTGATTGTCATCGGGGGTGGCCCCGCCGGATATGCGGGCGCGATCCGCGCCGGCCAGCTTGGCAAGAAGGTGGCGTGCATCGAGCTGGAGCGCGCCGGTGGCACCTGTCTGAACTGGGGTTGTATCCCGACCAAGGCGCTGTTGAAGAGTGCGGAGGTTTACCGGTCGTTCCAAAAGGCCGAGTCCTATGGCCTCGCCGCGAAGGATCTCGCCTTCGATTTCAGCAAGGTGATGCAGCGTTCCCGCGGGGTTGCCGATCAGATGGCGAAGGGCGTCGAGTTTCTGTTTCGCAAGAACAAGGTCGATTACATCGTCGGGCGCGCGCAGGTGACCGTGGCCGGGATGGTCGAGATCACCGAGGGCGCGCAGAAAGGGAAGTTTCTCAAGACGAAGAACGTGCTCCTGGCGACGGGCTGCAAGCCGCGCCGGCTGCCGGACGTGCCGGTGGATGGAGAGCGGATCATGACGTCGCGCGAGGCGCTCGAGCCGCGGAAGTCCCCGCCCAAGTCGATCGTGATCATGGGCGCCGGGGCGATTGGCGTGGAGTTCGCCTATTTCTTCAATGCGTTCGGCTCGAAGGTGACCCTGGTGGAGATGCTGCCGCAGGTCGTCCCGGTCGAGGACGAGGACATTGCGAAGGCCCTGCACCGCTCGTTCGAAAAGCAAGGGATCGCGGTTCACGTCGGCACGAAGGTGGAGAACATCCGCGTCAAGAAGGACAAGGTGGAACTGACGCTCGCGAAGGACGGCAATCCCACCGAGGTGGAGGCGGAGACGCTGCTGCTTGCGATCGGCGTCGTGCCGAATATCGAGGGCACGCTCTCACCGAAGCTGAAGCTCGAACTGGAGCGCGGCTACGTGAAGGTGAACAATAATTACGAGAGCAGTGTGAAGGGTATTTATGCGGCCGGTGATATCATCGGGCCTCCCTGGCTGGCTCACGTCGCCACCTACGAAGCGGTGAATGCGGTCGAGGCGATGTTCGGCCACGCGCACGGCGGGCGGGTGAAGATCTTCCCGGGCGCGACGTATTGCCAACCCCAGGTCGCGAGCACCGGTATGACGGAGAAGGCCTGCAAGGAAAAGGGCCTGACCTACAAAGTCGGCAAGTTCCCCTTCACCGCGTCCGGCAAGGCGGTGGCGGCCGGCGATTCGGAAGGATTCGTGAAGGTGATCAGCGATGCAAAGTCCGGCGAAATCTACGGGGTGCATATCCTCGGCAACGAAGCCCCGGAACTCATCGCCGAATACGTGCTCGCGATGAACATGGAAGGCAGCGTCGACGAAGTGCACCGTTCGATCCACGCTCACCCGACGCTCAGCGAGGCCCTGATGGAAGCCGCAGCCGCGACCGCGGGTGAGGCGATTCATATCTGAGCAACCGTTCAGCCTGGATTCCGAAGTAGCCACAGAGAGCACAGAGCTCCGACACAGAGGACACGGAGGCTCGGTCCTTGGATAAACCTGTTCATCGCGTAACGCCCAAGACAGTGCAGCGCCCGCCTCCGGCTCGGCTCTGATTGGGCCTCTGTGACCTCTGTGGCAAAATCGGTATTCAGGTTCGATGTAGCGGGGAGCGCCAGCGAGACGATCTGGTTCTGAGCTCTGAAATTTGAAAGCTGAAATCTTCAGAGCTGGCCCATCCAACTCCTGAGCTCCCGCGCGTAATCCGCCCAAGTGCGTTGCGGCCGTTGCGTCGCCTCGAGCGTCAGCCGTTCGCGTTCACCCGAGTCAGCGAGCAGTCGCTCGATGGCCGCCGCGAGCGAGGGTGCATCCACCGTATCCAGCATGACACAACCGCCGCCCTTCGCGGCCTCGCCCAACGCGCCCTGGCCGGAGCAGATGCAGGGTCTGCCGTGGGCGAGACTTTCGAGCACCGGCAGGCCGAAGCCCTCCATGAGCGACGGGTACACCGTGAAGGCACTCTGCGCGTACGCCGCGTCGATCGCCGCGTCCGAGACGGGTCCGTCGTAGCGGAGCGGCCGGCCGGCGGCGCGAAGTTGCTCGATCCGCGCCAGCGCCGCCGCTCCGGTCTCAGGCTGGGCGAGGCCCACCAGCCTCAGTTCGAAGTTCCGTCCCTCCTGCCAGAGCCGCGCACAGGCCTCCAGCAGCGCCAGGTGGTTCTTGCGGCCCTCGATGCTGCCCACCGACAGGACGATGGGCGGGCCGGACGGCGCGCCGGCAGCGTCCGCGGCCGCAGGGCGCACGCGCGGGTCCACGCCCAGCGGGAGCGTCACGACGGGAGGCGTGGCGCGCGCGCCCGACCACTCCCAGTAATCCACCAGTGCGCGTCGCGAATCCTCGGATACCGCCGCGATGCCATCGAACTGGAGCAGCTCTCGCAGGTACGCCGGAAACCGGGCGACGGTTTTCGTCGGGGTGTGCTCCGGGAGCTTGAGGGCGATCGCGTCGTGAAACAACGCGACCCGCGGGCCTCGGAGGGACGGTGACAGAGCGGGCAGCGCCGCACCCACCAGCGGGGAAAAAAGTTCCGGCACCACGACTCCCCGATGGGCGGGCAGCGGGGCGGCCGCGGCGCGGGTCCATCGGGCGAGGCGGCCCCGCCACCGCGCGTGCCACGGCCAGCGCGCGCCGCGCCGCGCCGCGGGTCCAGGCGCGGCGAGGTTGGCGTGTTCCCAGGAGGCAAGCTCGCGCCACACCCGCCGATAAGGGTCGAACGTGAGGGGGACGGCGTCGTCGCCGAGGGCGTGGAGGAGCGAGCGGGTGACGCGTTGGATGCCCGTGCGTGCCCGGGTGTGGGCGGTGTGGCTGAGATCGAGGAGAATCGGCGCGGGCATGGATCAGCGGGCGGAAAGGACCTCGACGTCGTAGAGGGCGAACGCGAGGGCGCGCGCCCCGGCCGCCGGACTCTCGGGCACGCCAGGGCGCTCCGTGGCGAAGGTAAGGACGGCGGCGCCCGCGGCAAGGCTCACCGGGACTTCGAACGTCGTCCGCTTCCGACCGATCTCCCCGCGCCAGACTTCGCGCCCATGCTGCCACAGGGAGACCTCGCGTTCGTCGAGGGCCCGCATGCCGAAGCGGAGCCGGACGGAGGCGGCCTGATCCTTCGGCCAGCCTTCCAGCCGCACCGTGGCCGACCCGCCGGCCCAGGACCAGGTATGGCTCTTGGCCGACTCCTTGTTGTAGAAACCGTCCTCCACGCGCACGATCACGCCGCCCGCTGCGACGCTCGCCGCGGCCAGCTCGCGAGGGTCGTAGGGCACGTCGCGCAGGGAAAGGAGTCCCGCGCCTACCCCGAGGTTGCCCACGAGGAGCCACGCGAGGGCGGCGCGGCGTCGCACCGCGAGCAGGTTGAACGCGAGCGTGAGCGGCAGCAGCACGCGGGTGGCGGCGCCCGGAAAACCCTCCCAGACCGCGGGGCCGAGGAAGGCCAGCAGCACGACGTGAGTGAAGCCCAGCCGCCACCAGCGGTCGTTTCGGTCCCGCCGCCAGACCAGGTAGATCGCCTGCGTGGTGAGGCCCACATGCGCCAGCAGCGTGGTCACCACGAGACTCAGGTCGGCCGGTCCGCCGAAGGCGAAGCGCAGCTCCCAGCTCTTCTGCAGCCAGCCGGCGAGGGGCAGCGTGAAATTGCGGGCCCCGGCATCGCTGGGCCCGAGCTGGCGGTGCACGTAAAGCAGCCACAGCGCCAGCGGCAGCGCGGTGAGGGTGACCCGGACGGCGTTCTTCCAGGATAACCAGGGTGACTTGACCAGTCCGGCGACGCCGAGCAGGCCGGTTTCCCGGGTGAGGGCGGCAGCCGCCACGCCGAACAAGGCGGAGAATTTGCGTCCCCGCTCCGCGCAGAGCAGCGCGAACGCGAGCAGCAGACACGCGATCAGATCCGTCAACGCGAGGCGCACGCTCGAGAGCGCCCCGCTGGAGAAAAGGACGCCCGCCCAGCCCAGCCAGGCGTGACCGGTGGTGACCCGCAGGGCCCGCCAGAGCAGGAGGGCCAGGGCGGCCCACGCGCCAAGGTTCAACCACGAATACAGCGTGATGGCGCGGCCCGCGTCGCCGCCGCCGAGGAGCCACGCGGTCGCGGCCGGCAGGATCCGGCGCGCGCGGTACGCGGGATTGTCGAGCGTCGCGGGAAACTGGGGATCGCGCAGCGTGGGATCGACCGCGAGCTGCGAGTAAAAACAGCCGTCGTAGGCTCCGATATCCGGATACACGTAGACGGGGTGCTGGTGGAAGGCGGCGACCTTGGTCTCGTTGAGGGTGGGGTCGACCTGGAAAAAGGCAGTGAAGCCGTAGACGGGATGCCAGAACTGCGCCGTCAACGCGGTGAAGAGCAGCACGGCGGCCAGCGCCGCGGCCGGGAGCAGGCGGCTGCGCCCGCGCGGGAAAAGGGAGGACCGGGCGCGCAGCCAAGCGCTCATGGGCGGGGCGCGATGGAGATCGTGTTGACGCGCAGGCCCAGCACGCGGCGGTCGGCCCCCTTGCCAATGCGGGCGGGCGAAACCGCGTCGGGGATTTCCAGGGCGATCAGCCGCGGTTGATGCGCGTTCCAGACCGCCGCGGGGATCTCGCAGGTGAACGTGCCGGGCTCGCGGCCGAACTGGCTTTTCCCGACTTCCACCCCGTTGACGAGCAGCCGCATCGTTTGCGGCTGCCGCGCCCGCGACGGCGACAACCCGGCGGCGGTCAGCGTGAACACCAGGGGCGAGGCCGTGTCGGGCGCGTGGAACTTGAGCTGGGCCAGTTTCGCGTTGGTCCAGGCAAAGGTCCCTTCCGACTGGCCGAAGCCGTAGAAGATGAGCGGCGAGGTCTTCACCCGGGCAAAATCGATCCGCAGGTTGAGATCCGACACGGTCGGCGCATCGGGAAAGACGACGTCGCATTCGCGGTTCAACCGGTGCCGCACGCCTCCGTCGTCCGCGGGGTCCCCGCCGTCAGGCTGGCGGGCCAGCAGCTTCCAGACCGAAACCCGGGCGAGGAGCGCCGGGTCGTCCGGCAGGATCACGTCGGCGCCAAACATCACCCGCCAGTCGCCGCTGACGTAGAACGTCACGCCCGCCTGTTGGAACTGGCGGGCCAGTGTGACCGCCTCGTACCAATGCGGCACGCCCGGTTCACGATCGAAGATCAGCAGCTTTGGCGCGTCCGGCTTGGGGTCGGCGCGCAGCAAGGACCGCACGTGCGTCGCGAGTTCATCGCCGCGCGAATAGGTCTCGGGCTGGTAGGGCAGGCGCAGGGAGAACGCGACCAGCGCGGCGGCGGTCAGGGCGGCGGCAACCCATTTCGAGCCGCGCGGCAGCAGGGCCACGAGGGCGAAGAGGGCGAGCAGCCCGTGCGCGTGCGCGAGCGTGTGATTGAAATGGCTGTTGAAGTTGGTGAAACCGCCATCCTGCCGCATGCCCCAGACCAGGGTCAGCCCCCCGGCGAGCAGCAGGAGCCCGGCCCAGGCGCGCCCGAACCGGCGGGCGCGCTCACGCCGGTCCGGGGCCGCCGGAGAGGGGCGACGCAGCCACCAGACCACCCCCAGCGCCACCGCCGCCCAGAGGGCCAGCAGCCAGCCGCGGTCGCGGAACGGCTGATACACCGCGGGCTCGAGGGTGTTGAACAGCGTGGGATCGTTCAACGCGATGAAGGCGGACGCGTAGCAGAGCACGGACTGCCAGAGCGACTGGCCCGCGCCCGCCTGGTAGCGCAGGTGCAGCCAGATGTCGTAGGCGTTGCTGTGGCGGCCACCCAGGAGGTCCAGCGCGAGCGGTAGGACAAACAGCGCGCCGAGACCAAGAGCCACGCGCACCGGTGCGGAGCGCAGGAGGGCTCGTCCGCCGCCCTGGCGCCAGGGCAGGCCCCGCCAAAGGGCGAAGCCGAGCATCGGCCCCACGAACAGGGGCTGGGCCACGTGGCCATGGACCAGGAATCCACCCGCCAGCACCGCCACCGGGAGGGCCAGCAGATCGCCGATCAGCACCCCGGCACACGCAACCAGGAAACACAGGAACGGCATCAGCAGCACGTCCGGCGGCCAGATGCTGAAAATGATCCGCTCCACCAGGGCGAAGTGCCAGGCGCCGAAGGCGAGGCCGAGGGCAAGGGTCAGCAGCGGCCACCGCGCATACCGGCTGAGGCAGGCGAGGGCCAGGGCGTAGAAACCGAGCTGCACGAGCACGCCGGCGTATACGTGGGCGTTTCGCGGTCGCGGGGCGATCCGGGTAAGGTCGTGCAGGACGATCTCCCCCAGCGCATAGCTGTAGAAGAACGCGGGTCCGGGGTGGTGGAAGCCCCACCGCGAATAGTTGCCGTGCAATTCCGTGAAACGCTTGGCGTGTTGGATCTGCAGCGCGTTGGCGGCGTCGTCGCCCTCTTCATGAGCGGGCAGCACGAACAGGGTTTCAAAGGAGGTGGCGGTCACCAGCGCCGCCAGCGCGAGAAAAATCAGGAGGAAGCGCCGGACCGTGCCGCCGGCGGGCGACGGAGCGGAACCGGGGACCGGCGGTGCTTCCAGACGGGGGGTCATGCGCAAAACCGCAGGTGGAAACACCAAGCAACGCAGGACGCAACCCAGAACCCCCGGGCGGGGACGCGATCTTCCGGCCGGCTAGTCGCGCCACAGGACGACGAGGCCGCGCCGGCGACGACGGAAAAATGCCTTCAGCAGCTGGAACAGGCTGGACCAGTGACGGCGGCGCAGCTCCGCGGCGGTCACGGACCCCGCAAGCGGGGGATGGAAGAGCGCGCGCGTGGCGAACCAGGGCCACGGGAACACGGCATGGCGCACGAAGCCCGCCTCCCGGGCGTGCCGCCAGATCGTCGCCGGCGGCATGTCCTTCTCGTGCACGCCAAATTCCACCACGGCCCGCCTTGAACTCGCCGCCTGGCTGTGCCCCTCGCCGGGTTCGATGCAGAGCACCAGCCCGCCCGGGCGCAGGGCCGCGTACGCCGCCCTGAGGGCCGCGCCTTCGTCCTCGGCGTGATGCAACGCGTCGTGGAACACGACGTAGTCCACCGGCGGGTCGACGCGCAGGTCTTCGTAATCGCCCACCCGATACGACACCCCGGCCAGCCCGCGCCGGGCCTGCAGCTGCCGGGCGAGGTCGATGGCGTCCGGCGAGATGTCGACCCCGAGCACCTCGTAGCCGCGCTGCGCCAGCAGCTGGCCGAGCCATCCCGTGCCGCAACCCAGCTCGAGCACGCGGGCCGGCGGCGACCGCATCAGCGCGAGGAGCGCGTTCACATTGCTGAGATACTCGAGGCAGTGCTCGTCGCTGAAGGGCTTGCCCAGCGCATGCCGCCGCCCCTCCTCGCCGATGCGGGCAAAGTACTCGCGTTCACCGCGCTTGGGATCGGGAGTGGGCACCCGGGGGTTCAACCACGAATGGACCCGGAATAACACGCAGAAATGCGCGGCGGTTGGAGCGGAGGCGTGAGGGCGCGCGGCCGAACGGGCGGGGAGCGCCAGCGAACCGGGGGCGGCGGTAGCGCGGGCAGGCAGGCAAGATAAAATAAACAGTGACAACAAAGGTAAGATATGATTGTCGTCTGGCATGGCCGAAATTCACCCTCTCACGACTCCCGGTGTGTACGCGCAAGCCGAGCGCGCCGCGATGGAAGCCTTCGCGGCTGCGAACACCTCCGATGGCGCCCGTCTGATGGAGCTGATGGATCAAGCCGGCGAGGCGTCGCTGCGGCGTTCCGGATGCTCCCCCGAACTGGCCTCGCATTTTGCCTTCTGCATCACGGCCGACATTCTCGAACGCGAGCCGCCCAAACGTAACCGGGACGTTTCGACCGCTCGCCGATGAAAGCGAGCAGGGGAGGATTGGACGATCCGGACCGTCTCAGGTGAACCAATAGCCGCAGACGAAGAGCGCGGTGGAGAGACCGAGCAGCAGCGTGCTGAACCCGAGCAGGGCGAGCCCGCCGCGCGGGTAGCGGGCCGCCAGCAGCCCCAGCGTGCAGTAGAATGGCACCACGATGCTCATGAACCGCGGCATCGCTTCGACGCTCTTCACCGAGAAATAGAGGTAGCACAGGGCCGCGGACAGGGCGGTGAAGGCGAGCGGCAGCCGCTGCAACGTGCCCAGGAGCAGGAGCAGCACGCCGCCGACGACGGCCGTGCCGAACCACACCTGATAAAACGGCGGCAGCGTGGCGAAGTGATGGGTGTCGAACACCTGCCACACGAAGCTGCGCACGTGGCCCGCGTGGTGGTGCGAAATGAAATACGCGCGGGGTTCGCCGAACCTCCAGCCGAGGAAGGCGAAGTAGCCGAGCGTGGCGAGGGCGGGGAGTGCGCAGGCGGTCAGCCGCAGCATCGCTGACCCACCGGCTGAAGCCGGCGCTGCGTGCACCGCCGGCTTCAGCCGGTCTCCGGCGGGCAATAGCTGCGGCAAACGCTGGAGAAGCGGCCAGGGCAGGTGTCGCTGCGCCCAGACGACGCACAGCGGCACGACCATCAGCAACCCCACGCTGCGGCTGAGGGCCGCCCCGGCGCCGAGCAGGCCGGCCAGCCACCAATGGTTTCGCGTCAGCGCGAGCAGCGACCCGGTCGCACAGACCAGAAACGCCGCTTCGGAGTAAAGCGTGCTGAAGAAAAAGGACACCGGGCCCAGCAGCAGCAGGAGAACGGCGGCATCGGCGGCCACAGGGTTGGACGTCACCCGCTCCGTCAGCCGCCAGAGCAACGCCGCGCCGGCGAGCAGCAGGGCGTTGCTGACGATGTACCCCGCGACGACGGAGGGCAGGGCCCAGCTGAGCAGCCGCACCAGCAGGGGGTACAGCGGCAGGAAGTTCACGTTGGACGGGCGGTCGGGATTGAACGCATAGCCGTCGTTGATCAGGTCCCGAAACCAGTCCGCATCCCACTGGATGAACCAGTCGATGGGCGACGCGGGGTGATCGAAGAAGCTGCCTTTGGGAAATGCCGCCATCGCGACCGCGGCGAAGGCGAAAATGAGGATGCGCGAGGCGACGAAGGCGACGATCAGTCCGCGCCAGGGGAGGGGGGCCGATCCCGAACAAGGCATTCCGCCTGAAGGCGGGACTACATACTCTGAGTACGTTGTCCCGCCGTCAGGCGGAAGCTTGGGCCTGCTCCCTAGAAAGCCGCGATGCATTCGAGTCGGCGGCGATAACGGGTGCCGATGGCCAGCGGCGAGAACCGGGTTTCCATGGTTTCGCGGGCGCGCTCGCCTAGCGTCCGCGCCAGGGTGCGATCCGCCACGAGCCGGCGCATGTACTCCGCCGCCTCCGCAGGGTCGGGATCGGCCCAGCTCTGCCCTTTGGCATACGGCCCGTGGTTCCGCTCCAGCGTGATCAGCGTCGCTCGGACCGGACATCCGTTCTCCGGCGTCACAAATTCCGCGGTGGCGGACCAGTCGGTGGAGATGACGGGCTTGCCCAGGAACATGCTTTCGGCGACCGCCAGCCCGAAGCCTTCCGAGCGATGCAATGAGACAAAGGCGTCGCAGGCGGCCTCGAGGGCATACACGTCGGACCGGGGCAGCGTTTCCTCCAAAAGCACGGTGCCCGGGAGGTCCGCGACGCTGGCTTTCAGGGTCGCGAAATCAGCTTCGTTGCCGGCGACGTTCTGCACTTTGACCACGAGCGCGGCGCCCCGGCCGGCGAGCCCGGACTGGCGAAACGCCTCCACCACGGCGCGCGGATTCTTGCGCTCCGCGTAGGAGTTGAGATCGAACAGCGTCAGGAAGAGAAACGGGTCGCGGGGGAGTCCGAACCGGCGCCGCAGCTCGAGCGTCGATTCCGCCGGCCGGGCGAAGTGGATCGCGTGCGGCATGGTCAGAACCGGGAGCGGCGACTTGAGGGCGATGGCGGCGGTCGTGAACGCGCTGGGGCACCAGATCTCGTCGAAGGTCTCGAAGCTGGCCATCCACGCGTCCGGAAATTCCGGCAGCTCCCAGGCAAAATAGCCGATGTTGTATTTGCCGCTGCGAAAGGCGGGCCCGTGATGATGGTCGATGTCGCGCGCGGCGGGGGGGTCCACGTGGATCACGTTCACGTCGTGTGGATTGGTCTCCTGCAGCCGCGACTCGTAGGTGCGGTCGCCCAGCCGGTTCTTGCAGTTCAGCTTGAGCGGCACCAGCGCCACCGGGAGCTGCGCTGCCTCCGCCGCGCGGACCATGCACCGCGCCGATTCGCCGACCCCGAGATCGGCGGTGAGGAAACCGACCACGTTGAGCCCCAGGCGGGCGTGCCGGCGGGCGAAGGCCGCCGAGTACGGGGCATCGCGATGGCTGAAGTCGAAAATCGCCTCGCCGGTCGCGGTCTCAATCGTGCGAATCCGCAGCTGGCGGTTCTTGTTCTGCGCGCGGAACCGCTGCAACGCGCCAACCCCGGTCAGACGGCCCGCCCAAGCCGCGGTGTTCGTCAGCGAGACGCCGCGCAACGCGAGAGTGAGCAGGGCGGCGGACGGGGCCGGGACCGAGACGCGCGTCGCCCACGGCCCGGGTTGGGAGGGCGCGACCGTCGCAGCGGGAATGCCGTCGACGGCGATCTCCAGGGTCGGCGCCCCCACCTCCAGGCCTCGCGCTGAGGCGTGCGGCTTGTACTCGCCGCGGATGACCAGTTCACGCACGTCGCCCAGCGGCGGCAAACGCACCGTGGCGGTCTCCCGAATCCACGCTGAAGCGGGTTCGAACTCGTCAAAGAACAACCCTGCGTAGTGCGAAAACCGGCGCTGGTAGGCGCCGCCTTTCGGGCGGGATCGTTGCGAAGACGGCATGATGGGAAGAGTGAAAGTGAAAGACGGGTGGGGAGTGAAGGGTTAAAGTGCGAGGCTCGGACTGCGGCCAGGCTGCCGGTGTCCGAGTTTGCGACGACGCCCGCCCGCATTCCGTTGCCACCCCCGCCCCTCACTCTCACTTTCACTTTCCCTTTCACTTTCACCTTCACTTTCACCTTCCCTTTCCCTCCCCCATGCACCCGGACGAATACCACAAGCTGGCCCAGGTCGAGGATCGCATGTGGTACTTTCACGCGCTGCATGAGCGGATCGAAGCGGCGTTGCGGGACACGCTGGGCGAGGCCCGCGGTCAGGTGCTCGACGCGGGGTGCGGGACGGGTGGCTTGATCCGGCGGCTCAGCGCGCGGCATCCCGCCTGGGAATGGACCGGCGTCGATGCTGATCCCACGGCGCTCCGGCTCGCACGTGACCGGACCGCGGCGCCTCTGGTCGAGGCGTCGGTCACGGCGCTCCCATTTGCCGAAGGCGCCTTCGATGCGGTGGTGTCGGCGGATGTGTTGTGCAACCTCGACGATGACGTCGCCGCGCTGCGCGAAATGCGACGGGTGCTCCGTCCAGGGGGGCTGCTGGTGATCAATGTTCCCGCCTGCCGCTGGCTGTGGTCGTATCATGACGAGGCGGTGCATTCGCGGCGGCGCTACGAGCGCGCGCAGCTGCGCGACGCGTTGCGGGCGGGCGGCTTCGAGCAGCTCCGCGTGACGTACCGGCAGACGCTGCTGCTGCCGCTGATCGCCGCCCGGCGCAAGCTGCTGCCGCCCCCCGCTTCCGGCAGCGATGTGGCCGTCTCGGCCCCCGTCGTCGACGCCGTGCTGCGGGCGGTGACGCGCGTGGAGGCGGGCTTGCTCGCCACGTGCGGATCGCTTCCCTGCGGCGCGTCACTCTTCGCGACCGCCCTTCGGTAAGCCCTGAGGCGTCCGGCCCGAGGTCCGCGCGGTCACTCCGGCGAGAGCGTCAACGCGTACACGCACACTCCGAGGAGGCGGCCTTCGCCGGGCGGCCGGGTCCCCCCGTGGCAGCGGACGAGGATGCGGGATTCGCCGGGGGGGAGGGTGAGGTCGGGAAAACGTTGGGTCGCTCGCACCGCTCCGACCGGGATGGCAGGCGTCGGGTGGCCCTCGCGGAAGATCGCCACGGGCTGGCCGCCAAAGGCGCGGCCGTCGAGCTGCACGCGCACCCGCAGTTCGCGGCCCGTGGGATTCGTGACCTCGATTGACGCCTCGCGTTCGGTCCACGTCCAGCGCTCCCCGTCGCGCGCCCCCTCGGTGGCGTGCCAGCCGGCGGCTGGGCGCGCGCGAATGAAGCGCGGCGAGCGCGTGTCGATGAGCCAGCGGTCGGCGCTGAGGGGCCGCAGGGCGCCTTGGGCCGAGTCGACCCGAACCGGCCCGGCGGACAGATCCCAGTCGCCGCGCAGCGGCGAGCGCAAGCGGCCCTCGTACGTCTGCTCGGGGAAGTAATGCGCTTTCTGCAGCAGGAAGACATTGGCCCAGAGCCGCGACCAGACGTCAGGCAGCAGCACGTTGACCCCGGTCACGTCGTCCATGGCCTCGACCACGCGGATCTGCCGGAGGTCGCGGTCGACGATCAACGGCGCATGGCTGAGGTGGTAGATGTTCATCGCGCAGGCGACGAGGTTGAGCCCTGCGACCAGCGCGGCGAAACCGAGCACGATCGTCCAGTTGATCAGCCGTGGCGCCCAGCGCAGGTTGTCCCACCAGCAGAAAGCGGGCAGCATGACCGGGTAGAAGACCGCGAAGAGTTTGAACGCGTCGTAGCTGGCGTTGGTGCCTTGGACGTTGCCGCGCAGCTCCAGATACGCATAGCCGATCAGAACGGGGACCGTGGCCGCGATCACCAGCCAGCCCCGCCAGCGCCGGGCTGCCACACTCCGCCACGTCGCCCAGCTCAACAGGGAGACGAACGCCACGGCCAGCAGCCAGCGCAGCGGCCACCACCACGGCTGCAACGTGCCTCCCTGCACCAGGCCCACCCAGCCTTCGGGACCGAACGCCGGGACCTTCCAGCCGAAATCGTACGTCTGGAAGAGCTGGAAGCGCTCGACGATGCCCTCGACACGATCCCAGTAGACGAGACTGGCCAGGAGAAACGGAGCGGTCATCACGGCGACCCAGCCCGCCAGCCGGCGCCAGCGCCCTCGGGCCAGGGTGCTGCCTCCGGCAAACGCCAGCGCCGGCACCAGCGCCACCACGATGAAGAAGTTGTAGGCGCCCAGCAGAAGACCGTAGGCCAGGATCAGCGGCGCGGCGAAACGAACCGACCGGCGGAGCGTGAGCCGGCCGTTCCACAAGGCGATCCCCGCCCAGGTCAATACGGCCACCGCCTGTGCCGCCAGCAGGGGCGCCGGCGAAATATGCGCGTACGAGTACCAGGCGATCGGACTGACGCCGTACAATGCCGCGATGACCAGGCTGGCGATGCCGGCGTAGCCGAACAGCGCCCGCGAGATCCAGAACACCAACGGGACGGAACTCGCCAGGACGACGGCCGTGAACAGCCCGGTGAGTTGGTGGGGCGGGCAGTCGAGCACCGAACCGTTCAGCGCGATGAGGGCCGACGGGGAAAAGTGGTTCAGGCGGAGCCAGAAATCGTAGAAATTCTCCGTTGAGGCCACGCGCACGACTTCCGTGAGGCCCATGAACCCCGTTCGGTCAGCCCGGCTGAACTCCATGAAGGTCCGCGCACCGGCCGCATAATCGGCCGCGTCGCAGCTGCCGAGTGACACCGTGGTCAACCCATGCGCGGCGAAGGACAGCGGAAGGAGCAGAAGGACCAGCACGCCGGCCATCTCCGCCCAGACGAGTCCGAAGCGGCTGACGTCACCCCACCAGGCACGAAGCCCGCGGCGCACCACCGCCCAGCCAAGCAGACCCCCCGGCAGGATTCCCGCGCCCCACGCGTAGTGATTCGTGCCGTTCATGCCGGCGTAGGCGCCGAGCCAGACCACCGCCGACTGCAGTGAAAAGCCGGCGAGGGGTACGAGGACGGGCCAGAACCGCTGCCAGGGTCTCGGCATGATCAGCGTCGCCAGCCCCGCGCCCCAGAAACAGACGTGGAGCAGGAGGGCAAAGCCGACGAGAAACGAGATCATGGCCGGCGGAAGTGTGGCCGCTGTTCAGGGTTTGTGAACCGAGAATTTCCACGGCTGAACCACGCTTCGAACGTCGAACATCGAACATCGAACATCGAACATCGAACATCGAACATCGAACATCGAACCTTCGCCGGCTACTCCGACGTAGCGAAGAGCGCCAGCGATTCGACGGCTGAGGCTGATCTCAAATCTCAAATCTCAAATCTCAAATCCCATCCAACACCCAAAACCCAAAACTCAAAACCCAAAACCCAAAACCTGCACCAGCGATTCGACGCCCGGGTTTCAGGACGGGCAGGCGGTTGGGGGTTGATCGCGGTACTGCCCGCTGTTTGCTCACGCGGATGCCTCCGTCGCCCCGTCTTCGTTCCCGGTTTGCCGGCAAGCAGGTGTTGATCACCGGCGGGCTCGGCTTCATCGGCTCGAACCTGGCGAGGCGGCTCGTGGAACTGGGCGCCAGGGTCAGCGTCGTCGACAGCCTCATCCCCGAATATGGCGGCAATCGGCGCAACCTCGCGGGGCTGCGCGGCAAAGTGCGGGTGCACATCGCGGATGTGCGCGACTGGCCGCGTCTGCCCCGGCTCGTGGCCGGACAGGATTATCTGTTCAATCTGGCGGGGCAGACGAGCCACATGGACTCGATGACGGATCCGCAGACGGATCTCGACATCAACGGACGGGCCCAACTCGCCATTTTGGAAGCGTGCCGGCTCCACAACCCGGAGATCCGGATCGTATTCGCCAGCACGCGCCAGATCTACGGCAAACCCGATTATCTGCCGGTGGACGAGCGGCACCCCCTGCGTCCGGTCGACGTCAACGGCATCAACAAGCTGGCGGGCGAATCGTTTCATCTCCTCTACTCGCGCGTCCACGGCATTCGCGCCACGGCACTGCGGCTGACGAACACGATCGGCCCGCGGATGCGCATCAAGGACGCGCGTCAGACTTTCGTCGGGGTATGGATTCGCCGGCTCCTGGAGGGCGAGCCGCTGGAAGTGTGGGGAGGCGGGCAGTATCGTGATTTCACCTACGTGGACGATGCCGTCGAAGCGTTTCTCCTTGCCGCCGCGAGCGACGCGGCGGTCGGACAGGTCTTCAATCTCGGCGGCCCGCCGCCCGTCACGCTGGAGGAACTGGCGACGCTGCTGGTGATGGCCAACGGCGGCGGCGCGTACGTCGTGCGGACTTTTCCCGCCGACCGGAAGAAGATCGACATCGGCGACTACTATGCCGACGACCGACTGGCGCGAAAGGTTCTGGGCTGGAAGCCGCGGACCGACCTTGAAACCGCGCTGAGGCGGACGCTGGCATTCTACCGCCGCGAGCGGCGGCACTACGTGTAGGTTTTGAGTTTTGGGTTTTGGGTTTTGGGTTTTGGGTTTTGGGTTTCGAGTTGGGTTTTGAGTTTTGGGTTGGGTCATGTGCCCGGGTTCGCATGCTACCTCGCTTCCGGGCATCGCTCGGTTCAGGAACCCAAAACCCAAGACCCAAAACTCAAAACCCCGATCGATGCCGCCTCGTCCCGCCCTCAGTTTCGTCGTGCCGCTGTATCGCAGCGAGAAGACCATCGCCGCGGTGGTGCGGGATATCGCGGGCCTCTCGGTCGACGGCGGACACGAGATCGTGCTGGTGAACGATGGCAGCACCGATGGGACCAGCCGCGTCTGCCGCGAGTTGGTCGCCTCGTGTTCCGTGCCCATCACGCTGGTCGAACACGCCCGCAACTTCGGCGAGCACAACGCGGTGCTGACCGGCTGGCGGCATGCGCGGGGCGCGCACGTCGTGAACCTCGATGACGACGGCCAGAACCCGCCGGCGGAGGCGGTGCGACTCTGGGAACACGCGAAAGCCGCGGGCTTGGACGTGGTCTTCGGTCACTACGAGGACAAGCAGCATTCCGCGTGGCGGAATGCCGGCAGCTGGTTCACCAATCGCGTGACCGACTGGGCGCTCGACAAGCCGCGCGGCTTTTATCTCTCGAGTTTCCGCTGCGTGAGCGCGTTCGTGGCGCAGCAGGTCGTGAGCTACAGTGGTCCCTTCCCGTACATCGATGGACTGCTGTTGCAGGTGACCCAGCGGATCGGCTCGATCACGGTGCGCCACGATGCCCGGCATGCCGGCGAGAGCACCTACACCCTGCGCCGGCTGGTCCGGCTCTGGATGAGCGCGTGGATCAATTTCTCCGTCCTGCCGCTGCGGGTCGCGACGGTCCTGGGCATGGCGCTGGCCGTGGTTGGGCTGGCCTCGCTCGGGATCGTGGGCTGGCTCTGGTGGCAGGACCGCGGCCCGAGCTACGGGTGGGGTTGGCTGATGGCGGGGCTCCTGATCTTTTCGGGCACCCAGCTGCTGATCCTCGGCGTGATGGGCGAGTACCTCGGCCGCATGTTCATCGCGGTGAACCAGCGTCCACAGGCCGTGGTTCGGGAGGTCGTGACGAACGAGAGCAGGGTACCGGCCGCAGTGGCAGCACCAGAGCTTTAGCCCGGCGGATTGAGTTCGGCGGTGGTCGGACAAGCCGCAAACCTGCAGGCTGAAGCCCTGCAGCTACCGATTCGGGCCGTTACTGCTCAGGCGTTCACCCCAAGTTCTTTCCACCGGGCGAACTCGAGGTCGAGGGCGCGGCGGAGACTGTCGACGGCCTGGCGGGGCGGGCGGCGCGTCAGGCCGATGGCGTGAAGCCAGATCCGGGCAGCGGCGCCGGGGGCGAAATTGCGCGGTTCCCGCTGTATCGCGCGCACATACTGCCGGCACCACTCGCGGGCCGCGCAGGCGATGAACGCCTCGTGCCACCGGGCGGCCAGCCGGTGCGAGTTGGCCTCGTCGCGCAGTTTCCGTCCCGGCGCGGCGCTGACATAATGCCGCACGGCGCTGCGCAGGGCGACGGCGTTGATCCTGCCGGCGGCGCGGGCGCGGAAGCAGAGATCAACATCCTCGCCGCCGTTGACGTACCCTTCGTCGAATCCGCCCAGCTGGCGCCAGAGGTCGGCGTCGAGGATGAGGCACGCGGCCGTCACGGCGGGCACCCGTCGCACCGGGCGCAGCAGTCGCTCGGCCAGGGTCGGACGCTGACGGTCGTGCTCGGGTTTGCCCTTTTCGTTGCAGCGAATGCCCGCGTGGTCGAGCGCGCCGGTGCGCGCATTGAACTGGAGATTTCCCACCACGCCGGCGCGGCGGCCGAGCGCATGATGCGCCTGCAGCAGCGGTTCGAACCAACCCGCCGGGAAAATCAGGTCGTTGTTCAGGAGAACGAGGTGTTCTCCGCGCGCCTCGGCGGCCGCGCGGTTGTTGGTGGCCGCGAAGCCCAGATTGCGGTCGTTGAGCAGGACGCGAAACGGTGCAGCGGCGGAAGAGGCCGCCCCGCCCGCCAGACCCGCCAGCCAGGCCCGCGTGCCGTCCGTGCTCCCATCATCGATGAGAAGGATCTCATGGGCGAGGCCCGGGGGCAGCGTCGCCTGCAGACTGGCCACCATCCCCTGCGTCAGCGGGAGGTTGTTGTACAGCGGAACGATGAAGCTGACGTTCATGCCGGGCGGCGGGGTCCGCGGGGTTCGGAAACCCCGCCCTACATGACGCCCAGGCGCTCGCGCGCGTACTTCTTGCTGGTGATGTCGGCGGCCCAGGTTCGGTTGGTCAGATACCAGTCCACCGTCTTTTCGAGACCCGTCGCGAACGATTCGCGCGGCGACCAGCCCAGTTCCTGCTGGAGCTTGGTGCAGTTGATCGCATAGCGCCGGTCGTGGCCGGGCCGGTCGGCCACGTACGCGACCTGCGTGGAATAGGACTTTCCATCGGCCCGCGGCGACTTCCGATCCAGCAATCCGCAGATCTGGCGCACGATCTCGATATTCGGCTGCTCGTTCAACCCGCCCACATTGTAGGTCTCCCCGACACGACCGCGTTGCAGCACGAGCCAGATCGCCGCGGCGTGGTCCTCGACGTAGAGCCAGTCCCGGATCTGCATGCCGTCGCCGTACACGGGCAGCGGTTTGCCCTCCAGGGCGTTCAGGATCATCAGCGGGATGAGCTTCTCCGGGAAGTGGTAGGGGCCGTAGTTGTTCGAGCAGTTGGTCGTGAGCGTCGGCAGCTTGTACGTGTGCTGGTAAGCCCGGACAAGGTGGTCGCTGGCGGCCTTGGACGCCGCGTAGGGCGAGTTGGGTGCAAACGGAGTCTCCTCCGTGAACGCCGGATCATCCGGTGCGAGCGTGCCGTACACTTCGTCGGTTGAGACGTGCAGAAAGCGGAACGCGCCCTTGCGGGGCTCGGCGAGCCTGGCCCAGTGAAGCCGCGCGGCATTCAGCAGCCGGAGCGTGCCCACGACGTTGGTCTGCACGAAAGGCTCCGGTGAGTCGATCGAGCGATCCACGTGCGACTCGGCCGCAAAATTGATGATGGCATCGATCTGATGTTCGGCCAGCAACCGGCTCACGAGTTCGGAATCGCCGATATCGCCTTTGACGAACGTATAGCGAGGATCGTTCTCCAAATCGGAGAGATTGGCCGGATTCCCCGCGTAGGTCAGCACGTCGAGGTTCACCAGTTTCCCGAGCGACGAGTTGCGTTCCAGCAGCCGCTGCCGGACGAAATTCGAGCCAATGAAACCACAACCACCAGTAACGAGAATATTCATGTTTAATTCAAATGAACCACAGAGCCACAGAGATCACAGATCGGCGCCGCAACCAAATCAAACCCATTGAACCACAGATGCACCCAGATGGACACGGATCCAGGCCGGTCTTTTTCCAAATCTGAGTCCATCTGGGTTCATCTGTGGTTGAGAGGATTGGGAGGAGCCCAAAAACAAATCGTGCTGAAAAAACACGAAATGCAGCGATAGCACTACAGAGCACAAGCCCTCTGAATCTCCGTGATGTCTATGCCTCCGTGGTTCAAATTAGGATCTTTGCCAGTGTTTGAGAGCTTGGGTCACCGCTTCGCGGACGGGGGTCATGGTGATGCCGACGCTGGCGAGTTTGCTCGAGTCCATGGCGCAGTTGGAACGCGGAGTCTTGGCCGCCGTGGCCATGAACTCGGCCTCGCTCGGGAAGAACTTGAAGTCCTTTCGGCACACGCCGCTCTGCTGGATCAGCGCCACGACCTCGCGGGTGGTGATCGAGCCCGGGTTGGTGACGTTGTAGATTCCGAACGGCACCCGCTTCTCCCAGCAGGCGAACGTGGCCGCGACGAATTCGTGCAGCTGCGAGATGGAGTTGGTGGCCTCCAGCAGCGAGTCATACCGCATCAACTTGGTCAGATAGTTGCGCGGGCTGTCGACGTGGTCGAAGGGGATCCGCAACCGCCAGATGTAGACGTTGGGCTTTCCTGCCAGGACCTCCTCGCCGAGGGCTTTCGAGCCGCTGTAGAACGAACAGTTGTTCGTGCGGAACGAGAAATTGGGGACATCGTCCTCGCGAAACCCGCCGCCATCCGGGCGCGACCCCGTGTAGATGCAGCCGGACGAGACGTGACCCCAGGGGACGCCGGCGGCTGCGCAGGCCTCCGCGATGATGCCGGGGAGCACTGCGTTGCCAAACAGGCATTCATGCTTGTGCAATTCGCACGCGTCGACGTTGGGCTTTCCGGTGTAGCCCGCCGCATTGATCAGGAATTCAGGCCGGTCGCGGCGCAGGGCTTCGAGGAGCACATCGGGCCGGGTGTAGTCAACCTCCGCCCGCCGCAGATTGCGAAAGGGCAGACCCTTGCGGGTGAGCAATGCCTGGTAGGCCTGGCCAACGTATCCGGAGCCGCCGAGAAGATAGATCATGAAGGGAAAGGGAAGTGAGAGGGAAAGGGAAAGTGAGAGTGAAAGTGAAAGGGAGAGTGAGGGTGAGAGTGAAAGGGGGTGGCGCCACTTTCACCCTCACTTTCACTTTCCCTTTCACTCTCCCTTCTTCCTGTAGTCGCCGCGACTGAAGTATTTTTCCAGCCAGACGTACGCGCAGATGAAGAAATAGCGGCTGCCCATCTCCTTGATCTTCAGCTTGGCGACGCCGTATTTGCGATTGTGCCAGGAGATGGGGGTCACGGCGAAGCTGTAGCCGCGCACGATGGCCTTGAGGGGCAGTTCGACCGTCAGGTTGAAGTGGGGCGCCAGCAACGGCCGGCAGCCATCGATGACCGTGCGGCGATACGCCTTGAACGCGTTGGTGGTGTCGTTGAGCGGGATCGCGAAGCCGACGCGCACGAACAGATTCGCGAGCCGGTTCACGAAGAGTTTCACGCGCGGGTAATCGACCACTTTCCCCCCGGTGACAAACCGGCTCCCGAACGCGCAGTCGTAACCTTGGTTGAGCAGCTGCCAGTACGTGATGGCATCGGACGGCGCGTCGGACGCATCGGCCATCATGATGACGACGGCGTCGCCCCGACTGTGGTCGAGCCCGTAGATCACCGCGCGCCCAAAGCCGTTGGCGCCGGGATTCCTGACGGGGGCAAGGGTGGGGATCGTTTGTTTCAGCTCCTGCAACACCGCCCAAGTCCGGTCTTTGCTGCCGTCATCGACGACGACGATTTCGTGGGGCACGGCCGCCGCCGTGAACGCCGTGTGGATGTCCCTCAACGTTTCCGGCAGGGACTGCTCTTCGTCGCGGGCGGGAATGACGACCGAGAAAAGGCGTAGCGGGGCTCCGGCGGTCATTGGAGCGGGGCGGAAAGTTCGAGCCACTCGGGGTGCGCCCGGGCGTGGACCGCAATCTCATCGAGGATGGCCGTGACCGGAGTCCGCGGCTGCCACTGCCAGAGGGTCCGCGCCTTGGTTGAGTCGAGGACCATCCAGGGAATGTCGAAGGGGCGGGGCTTGGCGTCGACGCCCACATCGTGGGCCCCGAACTGCGCGGCGCACCAGGCGCTTAACTGACGCAAGGACATCGCCGAGGATGCGCCCCCGGCGAAATTCGCCACGCGGTCGCCGGCAGGCATGGCAGGAGCGGCCAGCTGTTTTTCCAGCGCGGGCAGGAGGTCGCGCGGATGGAGGCAGTCGCGCACCTGATGCCCGAGGCCATCGAAGCCGATGTAGCGGAGCGGACGCCGGCGCAACCAGCTGTTGATCCAGTACGCGAATATTCCCTGGTCGGCGCGCCCGAATTGTCCCGCGCCCGCCAGGACACCGCATCGGTTGATGAACACGGGAAGGCCGAAGGTTTCTCCGTATTCCAGGGCGAGCGCTTCGCTGGCCAGTTTCGTGGCGCCGTACAGGGAAATGGGGGGCTGGGTTGAGAAGGTCTCCGCCACGCCGGCGGCCGTTACGCCCGCCGGCAGCGTCTGGCGCTCGTCGGGGACGAATGCGCTGTCCTGCACGCGGGTGGGCAGCGCCGCGAGGGGGGCGATCGAATACACCCGACTCGTGCTCAGCAGCGTGAAGCCGGCACGATGGGCCTTGCAGTATTCCAGCAGCTGAATCGTGCCGACGAGGTTGTGCTCGACCAACTGGCGCGAACTGGTGCGACCGTCGACGCCGGCCAGGACGCTCGGGTTCGCGGCGGCGTCGATCACCCAGTCCGCGGGTGGCACGGCCTCGAGGTCGCTGGCTTGACGGAGATCGCCGTGGTAAAGCCGGACGCCGCGGGCCTTCAACGCCGCCCGATTGTGCTCACTGCCGGGCCGGATGAAATTATCGAGTCCCAGCAACTCATGCCGGGAACCCGCCTCCGCGAGGGCATGCGCCAGCGTGCTGCCGACAAAGCCACAGACGCCAGTGATGAGGATGCGCATTCCCTCTCCAGAATGGGAAAAATTCCGACGGCGGGAAGCGCGATTTGCGGCCGGCTCGCGTCGCATTCCAGCAAGGCATTCCGCCTGAAGGCGGGACAACGTACCCAAGCGGGAGCCAGGTCCAACCACGCCAAAACGAGCTGCGGACTCTGAGTACGTAGTCCCGCCTCTAGGCGGAAGGTATTTCAGGACGCGACGCCGATGCTCGCACCGCGTGTCACCGTCCCGTCGGCGTGGTCGTCTGCGCGGGCGCGGCCACAGGTCCCGTGGGCGCAGGGCCGGCGCTCTGCGTGGGCGTCCCGGCTTGCGCGGCGGCAATGCCGGCCTGTCCCACCGCGGTGGCGGTGGGAGCGGTCGCGTTGCCCGCCGTTCCGTTCTGACCGGCCGCCTGGCGCTTTTGCGCCTCCTCGTAGGCCTTGCGCTGCGCCATTCCGATTTCCAGGAGATCGCTGACGAGCATGCGGGCCTCCTCTTCCTGGCGGGCCTGGGACAGCGGAGCGGCCGGAGCGGGCGCGACCGGCGCCGGGAGGGCGGCAGGCACCGCGGCGGGGGCGGCCGGAACGGGAACCGTGCCGTTCACCACCGCACTGGGCGGACGCAGCGGCAGGAGTTTCTCCCGCCCGTCCGCGCGCAGCGTGATCTGGTCCTTCTGCATGTCGTACGACACCACCGTCACGCCAGCCGACGTGGTGCCGGCTTCGACCCAGAAACTGCGTTTCTGGGTTTTGTCGTACAGGTTGACCATCGTCTTCTTGCCCACGGTGCTGACGCCGGAAAATTCATAGTTCTCCGGGCCGCTGCCTGCCGTCTGCGACGAAGCGGCGGGAGACGCGTCAGCTGCGACCGCCGGGCTCAGGAGTCCTACGGCAAGGGAGGCAAGGCAAAGGGCGCGGAAAGCGGGGAACATGGCGGTGGCAACGGTGGTGCGGGGCGGGTCGGGCGTCAAATCCTGCCCGTACCGACCGGCCAATCCGCCGGACGTTCATGCCGTCACTGTAGGGCGCCGCAGGAGAGCGGGTTGCGGTTTTGCGGATCCGCTGGACGGCGGGGTGCGGGGACCCCGTCCGATAACTTAGCGTTTCAGCAGCTGCCGGGTCAGGAACGCGGTCTGCGCCCCGGCGAGTTCCTTGATCCCGCCTTGCGCGAGCGCGAGCAGCGCGTCGAGTTGCGCCTGGGAGAAGGTTGATTCCTCGCCGCTGCCCTGCACCTCGACGAACTGGCCGCGACCGGTCATGACGATGTTGAAATCCACCTCGGCGTCCTTGTCCTCGATGTAATTCAGATCGAGCAACTCGCGGCCGCCGCAGATCCCGACGCTTACCGCGGCCACCGAATCGGTCAGGGGATTCTCGGCGATCTTCTTGTCATCGAGCAGCCGCTGGATGGCGAGCCGGGCCGCCAGGTACGCACCCGTGATCGAGGCCGTGCGCGTGCCGCCGTCCGCCTGCAAGACGTCGCAGTCAATCCACAGCGTGTGCTGCCCCAGCTTCTGCAGGTCGATGACGGCGCGAAGCGAGCGACCGATCAGCCGTTGAATCTCGATCGTGCGCCCATCGATCTTGCCGCGCGTGCTGTCGCGCTGCTTCCGGTCATGCGTGGAGTAGGGGAGCATCGAATACTCCGCCGTCAGCCAGCCGCCGGGGACCTTCTGCTGCTTCATCCAAAGCGGCACGTTCGCCTCGACGGTCACCGCGCAGATGACGCGCGTATGGCCAAAGCTCGCGAGCACGGACCCTGTGGCATGCGGCGCGATGTTGGGCTCGAAAACGACCGGACGGAGCTGTGACGGCTGGCGTCCATCGACGCGCGCGGAGGAAGACATGCCGCTACGCTGGGGCAGCGCGAGGGGCAGGTCGAGCCCCGAGGCGGTGGCGAACGTCGAACATCGAACGTCGAACATCGAACATCGAACATCGAACATCGAACATCGAACATCGAACATCGAACCGATGGGCGGCTACCAGAATGTAGCGAGGAGCGCCAGCGAGTCGATCGGCGGAGCCCGCGTTTTCGCCACGTCCCTCCTCGGATTTCGAATCGCTGGCGCTCTTCGCTACGCCCAAGCGCCTTCGTGTAGCGAGGAGCGCCAGCGATTCGACGACCGAAGCTGATCTCAAATCTCAAATCTCAAATCTCAAATCCCGCAACGAGCCTCCGGCGCCGCCTCACACGTCGGATCGTTCTTCGCGGTCGACGCGGTCCACCGGCTTGATCTTTGTGGCCGGCGCCTGATTGGCCTGCGACGTCATGAACGCGATCAGCCGGTCGTTGAAGTCGCGGGCGGGATCGTGGCCCATTTTCTTCAGGGCGAGCGTCAGGGCGGCCACCTCGACGAGCCGTGCGATGTCGCGGCCGGGCCGGACGTACAGTTCGATGTGCGGCAACTTGATGCCGAGGATCTCGTAGTAATTCTCCTCCAGCCCCGTCCGCTCCTCCACCACCTCGGGGGTCCACTCCTTGAGCGAGACCACCATGTCGATCCGCTTGTCGAGACGGACCGATTTGATCCCGAACATCTCGCCGATATTGATGATTCCGATACCGCGGCATTCCATGTAGCCGCGATTGAGCGGCCGGCTGGAAGCCATGAGTTCGCGCTCGTCGAGCAGCTTGATCACCGTGAGGTCGTCGGCGACCAGCGAATGGCCGCGTTCGATCAGGGCCAGGGCACACTCGCTTTTGCCCACGCCGGAATCGCCGCGCAGCATGACCCCGACCCCCTTGATATCCAGGGTGGTGGCGTGCTCGGTGCCGGCGGGGGCGAACTCGTTGTCGATCGCGAGCGTCGCCAGATTGATCCAGTTCATCGTGATCATCGGCGTGCGGATGATCGGCAGGTTCATCTCGGCGGCGACCTGCTGCATCGATGGCGTCGGGTTGTAATTCCGCGTCAGCACGATGCACGGGATGCCGCGCTTCACCATCTGCTGGAGGATGGCGATCTGCTGCTTCTGGTCGACGGACTTGAGGTAGGTCATCTCCGCGGCGCCGAGCACCTGGATGCGCTTGTTCGCGAAGTACTTGAAGAAACCGGTCAGCGCCAGGGCGGGACGATTGATGCTGCCCTCGTGAATCAGCCGGTGCATGCCCTTTTCGCCGGTCACCAGCTCCATCTTGAGCTTGTCCCGATACGACTCGAAGAAGTGGGCGACGGTGATGCCGTGGACGGATTTTTGCATGGCGGTCAGAGATCGAAACTTTCGCCGAGGTAAAATTTCCGCGCCTGCTCGTCGCGGATGAGGAAGTCGCCCGTGCCCTCCGTCAGCACCTTGCCCTGATGGATCAGGTAGGCGCGGTCGACGATGCGCAGGGTCTCGCGCACGTTGTGGTCGGTGACGACGACGCCGATCCCCCGCGACTTCAGCTGGAGGATCATCTTCTGCACCTCCGCCACCGAGATCGGGTCGATGGCGGCGAAGGGTTCGTCCATCAGGAGAAATTTGGGCCGGGTCACGAGCGCGCGGGCGATTTCCAGCCGCCGCCGTTCGCCTCCCGACAGGGTGTAAGCCTTCTGCCGGGCGACGTGGGTCAGGTGCAGTTCGGCCAGATGGGACTCCACCACCGCGGCCCGCTCACGCCGTGGGGTCTTCGTCGTCTCCACGATTGCGAGGATGTTTTCCTCCACCGTCAGCTTGCGGAAGACGGACGCCTCCTGGGGCAGGTAGCCGATCCCGTGGCGCGCGCGTTCGTGCATGCGCAGCCGGGTGATGTCCTTGCCGTCGAGGTGCACGCGGCCGGAGGTCGCCGCGACCAGGCCGACGATCATGTAGAACGTGGTGGTCTTGCCGGCGCCGTTGGGGCCCAGCAGGCCGACGATCTCACCGGCGCGGAAGGTGAGGTTGACGCCGTTGACGACGGTGCGGGCGCCGAACGTCTTGACCAGTTCGCGCGTGGTGATTTCGGAAACGGCGACGACGCTCATTTGGCGGCGGGGGCGGCCGGCTTGGGAGCGGCTTTCTCGTAGCCGAGGTCCTTGACCGGCGCGCCGATCAGTCGGACGCGGCCACCGGGACCGCCATCGATGGTCGCCCGCCGTTCACCGCGCAGCAGCGTGCCACGCTGGCCGGTCTGGACCCAGCTGTTGTCGGTCGCCCGGATCACGAGGTTCCCGGTCAGCGTGGCCTTGTCCTCGCCGGGGAGCACCTCCGCCTTGTCGCAGGTGGCCTCGCGATCGTTCTGCAGGATGCGCACATTGCCGGTGGCGACGAGCGACCTGAGCTTTTCCTGGTTGCCGATGGTGGCCTCCTTGTCCGCGGTGCGATTGGCCACGACGACCAGTTCGTCGCAGGTCAGCTTCATGTTGGTGGCGGTCACGACCACGTTCTGGCGGAACGTGAAGATGCTCTCGGTCTCGGTGCTCACCATGTCCGCCGACACGCTTTCGATCACCGTCGGGACCGGGGTTTCCTCCGCCCGGAGGAACGCGGCCGTGGTCACGGCGCCGAGACAAAGGAGACGGGCGAACAGCTTCATTTCAGGATGTCGTTCAGTTGGGTGTGAAAGGTAACCCGGACGTCGCGGCCGATGGAAACTTTTTTGGTCCGATGCTCGTAGGTCCATTGGCGGCCGGTCAGCTCCACGTCGTCCTCGGCGGCATCGGTGTGGCCGCTGAGGATGAGGCGGACGGTGCTCGCGCCGGTGGCGCGGTTATCGCGCGGATGGAAGGTGGCTTGGGGGCTCAGGAGCACGGTGTCCACCCGTTCGGCCGCATCGCCGGAGAAGACCACTGCATGGAACCCGGTCACTTCGATCTGGTTGGCGTTGATCGCCCGCGCTTCGGTGCCGCGCAGAAGGAGCTGGCGATAGCCCTCCTTGTCGGTGAAGACCGGGAACGTCCAATTGATCGCCGGACCCGCGGAGAAGCGCAGCGGTTCGGCGGGGGTGTTGGCGGTGGCCGCAGGCTCGGGGGACCGGCTGAAGCCGGCGCTACTCCCAGGTCCGCTTGTCGTACCGCCGGCTTTGGCCGGTTCTCCGGCCTGGCTGAGGCACGCCGCCGCGAGCGCCGCCGACAGGCCGAGGCAGAGAACGCGCACGGTGTTCATCTCCGTTTGGTCGTGCGACTCCGCGACGGGTTCCCGGAATTTGAGGGCAGGGCGGAGAGCAGCTGCTCGCAGACCTCGCGGACGGCGCCGAGACCGGCGGGCCGGGTGGTCACATAGTCCGCCGCACGCAAGGCTTCAGCCATCGCGCCCGGCGGGGCCACCCCGATGCCGGCCCATTCGATGGCGGGGACATCAATCAAATCGTCGCCCATGTAGACGCACTGTGCGGGGGAGAGGCTGAGGGCGTCGGCCAGTTCTGTCAGGGCGGTCAGCTTGTCGATCCGGCCCTGCACGACGTGGGGGATGCCGAGTTCCCTGGCCCGCACCGCGGTCGCGCCCGAGCCGCGGCCGCTGATCCACGCGGTGAGGATGCCGGCGCGCTCCAGCTGCTTGAGGCCCATGCCGTCGAGGATGGAGAATGACTTGGCCTCGGTGCCGTCGGACGAAATCGACACCGTGCCGTCGGTCAGCACGCCGTCCACGTCCATCGCGAACAACCGGATGCCCGCCCAGCGGGTGCGGGCGATCGATCGGAGCGGCAGGCGAAAGGAGGGGCGGGTGGGGCGGGCCATGCGAGGCGGATCATCCCATCCAGGAAGCGATCTGGTCGATGATCTTTTCCTGATTGGGACGGTAGGCGGCCTCGAGTTCCGGGGCGAACGGGACCGGCATGTCGAGCGAGGCCAGCCGCAGGGGAGCGGCCTTGATGGCGCGGAAGTTCCTTTCCGTGAGCCGGGCGACCAGCTCGGCTCCGAAACCGTGGGTGCGCCGGCCCTCGTGCAGCACGATCAGCCGGCCCGTGCGCGCCACGGAGGCCTCAATCGCGTCGAGGTTGAGGGGGGACAATGCCCGCAGGTCGAACAGGTCGAAGCTCCGCTCGTATTCCTCCTGGAAGTACGTCGCCGCGGCGGCGGCGAGCTGAACCATCTCGCCGTACGTGACGAAGGTGGCGAAGTCGCCCCGGGCCAGCTGGCGGGGCTGCCACACCTCGCGGTAGTTCGGGTCCCACACGACGGGGCTGCGGTGGCGGCGGTAGAGCCCCTTGTGCTCGAAGAGCAGCACCGGGTTGTTGTCCTCGTAGGCCGCGAGGAGCGCGTTGAACGCGTCCTGCGGTGTGCTGGGATAAAGCGCCTTGAGCCCGGGAATGGAGAGGAAGAAGGACTCGAGTTCCTGGGAGTGGAATGAGCCGAAGGTCAACCCGCCGCCCGCCGGCAGCCGAAAGACCAGCGGACACGGCGCTCCCGACCGGAAGTACATCGTGGCCGCGTTCATCGTGATCTGGGTGGTCGCCTCGGTCGCGAAATCCGCGAACTGGAACTCCTCGATGGGGCGGTGCCCGCCCAGCGCCATCCCGATCGCGTAGCCGGTGCAGGCGCTCTCGGCCAGCGGCGTGTTGAAGACGCGCGCGCGGCCGAAATCCTTCAACAGCCCCTCGGTCACCTTGAAGGCGCCGCCGTAGGTCCCGATGTCCTGCCCGAGGATCAGCGATTCGGGCCGTTCCGTGAGGATCTTGCGCAGGCCGAGGTTGATCGCCTGGGCGAGATTGAGCGAGAGCGGCGTGGCGGGGGTCGATTGCCAGGGAAGGGGCGGTGACGGCGGGGCGAACACCTCGGCCTCCATGCCGGCCGGGCTGGGTCGCGGGGTGGCGAGCGCCTCCTTGACGCACGCTTCGAGGTACGCGTTCAGTTCGGCCTCGATGCCTTCGACCCGTGCCGCGCCGGCGGCGTCGACCAATTGCTGGCGAAAACGCGGCAGCGGGTCGCAGGCGAAGAAGCGGTCGCTTTCCCCGGGCAGCAGATAATCGCACGTATCGTAGGCAGCGTGGCCGCGCAGGCGCAAGGTGCGGGCCTCGAGGAGCATCGGGCGGCCGGTGGTGCGCACGCGTTCGATCGCCGCGGCGAGGGCCCGGGTGCAGCCCTCCACATCCGTCGCGTCGACCACGGCGCCTTCCATGCCGTAGCCGGCGGCGCGGCGCCAGAGTTCCGTGCCCGCGGCGAATTGTTCGGCCAGCGGCGTCGAATACGCGTAGCCGTTGTTCTCGATGACGAACAGCACCGGCAGCGACAGCAGCGAGGCGAGATTCATCGACTCGTGGATGTCGCCCGTGCTGGAGCCGCCGTCGCCGAAGAAGGTGAAGCCGACGGCGGCATGGCCTTTGCGCCGCTGGGCATCGGTCGCGCCGGCGACATTCGAGAGCATGGTCCCGAGATGGCTGATCATCGGGAGCGAGCGATGAGCCGGGTCGCCGTGATGAATGTTGCCTTCGCGCGCCTTCGTCGGGCTGCCGGCGTTGGCAAAGTACTGGTTCAGATGATCACACAGGTGGCCGCTCCAGACCAGGTGGCCGCCCAGCCCACGGTGGGTGAAGGACACCACGTCGACGTTCTTGTCGGCCAGGAGGGCGAGCGGAATGATGAGTCCCTCGTTGCCCTGGCCGCCCGTCACCGTTCCCTTGATCAAGCCCTGCCGAAACAACTCCAGGATGCGGTTGTCGGCCGTCCGCGACAGATGCATCCAAGCGTAGATTCGCAGCATCGCCGCGGTGCGGTCGGTCTCGAGCTCCGCAGCGCGCAGGTTGCGGGCCGCGAGGAGGGCGGGAGGGTTCGGGAAGGCCATGAACGCCTGCGACGGTGAGGCCCGGCGGGGGCTCGGGCAAGAACGCTCTGGGGGGGCGGGCGAGAGGACTTAACGGCGAGCGTTGAACGTCCAGCGTCGAAACGAACGCCCAACAGCCAATCGAACATCGAACATCGAACATCGAACATCGAACATCGAACATCGAACATCGAACATCGAACATCGAACATCGAACGGATGGGCGGCTACCAGAATGTAGCGAAGAGCGCCAGCGATTCGATGACGGGAGGGCAGGTCGAAACCTCAACGTCCAACATCCAACATCCAACGTCCAACATCCAACGTCGAACATGGAACATCGA